>JAFIFS010000086.1 GCA_020831895.1 Chromatiales bacterium | reverse complement strand
CGAGCAGCTGCCGGCGCCGGAGGTGGCGGTGTCGACCGGGGGCTCGGGTGCGCAGACGGCGCTGGAGCATGAGCTGGTGGCGCTGTGGACCGAGGTGCTGGGCCCGGCTGCGGCGGAGGTGACGGCGAACTTCTTCGACCTCGGGGGCCACTCGCTGCTGGCGACGCGGCTGATCGCGCGGCTGCGCGAGCGCCTGGGTATCGAGCTGCCCCTGATCGCCTTCTTCGAACAGCCCACCATCAGGGAACTGGCACGGCGCCTGGAGCCGAATCCGAATCCGAATCCCGGCCGCGGGCGATAACTCTGGCAGGGCGCAGCATTCGCCGCGCGAGAAGGAACAAACCATGCCTGTCCAGGCCCGCGAGCAAGCTATCAACGGCGCGCACAATGGCGCGCGCCTGCACAACATCGGCCACGGCGCCATACCGGCCCGGGGCAGTGAACAAGAGGCGGTTGCGACGATGACCAGTGCCTATGCCGGCATCATCGAGGCACTGGGCGAGGATCCCGCCCGCGAGGGGCTGCGCGATACGCCGGCGCGTGCGGCCAAGGCCATGCAGGTGCTGACCCGCGGTTACCGTGAGGACCTCGATGCGCTGATCAACGGCGCCGTGTTCACCAGCGACACGGACGAAATGGTGATCGTGCGTGGGATCGAGCTCTACTCGCTGTGCGAGCACCACATGCTGCCCTTCATCGGCAAGTGCCACGTGGCCTACCTGCCACAGGGTCGGGTACTCGGCCTGTCGAAGATCGCGCGCATCGTCGACCATTTCGCGCGGCGCCTGCAGATCCAGGAAGTCCTGACGCGGCAGATCGCCACCTGCGTTAACGAGGTGATCGGCGCGCGCGGCGTGGGCGTCATCGTCGAGGCCCAGCACATGTGCATGATGATGCGCGGCGTGGAGAAGCAGAACTCCGTGATGGCGACCTCCTGCATGCTGGGCCAGTTCCGCAGCAACCTGCCGACGCGCGAGGAATTCCTGCGCCTGGTGCGGGCCTGATCAGGCACAATACCGGGCGAGACCCGATGCAAGGAAATACCGTGAGCGCAAGACACAAGCCGGCCGAGCAGGACGGCATCGACCTGATGACCGACCGCTTCCGCGACATCATCACCGCGCTGGGTGAGGACGTTACGCGCGAGGGGCTGGTCGACACCCCGGCACGCGCGGCCAAGGCCCTGCATTTCCTGACCAGCGGTTACCGGCAGGATATCGGCAAGCTGATCAACGACGCCGTGTTCACCAGCGACACCGACGAGATGGTGATCGTGCGCAACATCGAGATGTACTCGCTGTGCGAGCACCACATGCTGCCCTTCATCGGCAAGTGCCATGTCGCCTACATCCCGCAGGGCCGAGTGCTGGGCCTGTCCAAGATCGCCCGTATCGTCGACTACTATGCGCGGCGACTGCAGATCCAGGAGGTGCTGACCAAGCAGATCGCCGAGTGCGTGCAGGGCGCGATCGACGGCGCCGGGGTGGGTGTCGTGGTCGAGGCCCAGCACATGTGCATGATGATGCGTGGCGTGGAGAAGCAGAACTCGGTGATGACCACCTCATGCATGCTGGGCAGTTTCCGCAACAACCTCGACACGCGCACCGAGTTCCTGCGCCTGCTCGGCGGCGCCTGAACGGGCGCAGCCTCAGCCTGCCGGCAGGCGCTCCAGCGCCGCGTCGATGCGTGGCGACAGCGCCTCGATCCCGGCACAGCCCGCCGGCTCGTCGCCGAGCCGCTCCAGCACGCCACGGGTGCGTGGATGGAACCCTGGCGGCAGCTCGTCCACCGCATCGAGCAGGAAGACCGTGCTCTCCAGCAGCCAGCTGCAGAGGTCATCGCGCGCACCGGCCAGGTCTCCTGCCGCGAGGCTCAGCAGCAGGTCCTGGTAGACCAGGGCGGCCAGCTGTGTGTGGGCCAGGTTGGCGGCCGCGACCTCGCTGCGCAGCTCGGCGGCCGTTGCCCGGTCACCCTGCGCGGGCTGCAGCGACGCGCAGCCTGTCATGGCGGCAGCGAGCAGCAGCAGTGCCGCAGGCAGTCCATGCCGTCGCGGGTGGCTGGCCCGGATGTTCTGTTTCATGGTTGTCCCGATTTCCCGGCGCCCTCATGCCGGCCGCATTAGGGTACCAGTCATGAGGACGCGTGCCGCCGGACTGCTGCTCGCGCTGCTGATGGCGGTGTCCGCCAGGGGCGGTGAGCTGCTGGTGATCCATGGCGGCACGCTGGTGGATACAGCTGACCCGTCCGCCTCAGGGCCAGCAACCCTGCTGGTCCGTGACGGCCTGGTCGAGGCCGTGATCCCGGCCGGTGCGAAGGCGCCGGCCTACCCGGAGGGTACCCGCTACCTCGATGCCAGCGGCCAGTTCATCCTCCCGGGCCTGGCGGACATGCACCTGCACCTGCGTACCGGCACCTGGCTGCTCGATGGTGATCCGCTGCCCATCGCGCGCGGGCTGCTTGGCTGGGGCATCACCACCGTTCTGGACCCGGCAAGCCCGCCTGCCTGGTACGCCCGGCTCGGGCAGGCGATGGAAGAAGCACCGGGCCAGTATCCGCGGGTGCTGCTGGCACGCGGGCTGTTCACCGCGCCGGGCGGCTGGGGCATGCCCGGTGGCTATGCCCCGGAGACCCCGGAACAGGCCCGCGCCCAGGTGCGCGCCGTGGCCGCGGCCGGTACCGATGCGATCAAGATCATCCATGACGACATGCGCTGGATCACCCGCCGGCCCTTCACGGCGATGAAGCCGGAGATCCTCTACGCGCTGGTCGACGAGGCCCATCGCCACGGGCTGCTCGTGCTGGTCCATGCGCCGCTGCTCGAGTTTGCCCGGGAAGCCGTTGCGGCGGGTGCCGACGTGCTGATGCACGGGATCATCAGCGAGCCGGTGGACGACGAGTTCATCGCGTTGATGCAGGCGAGCGGCACCAGCTACGTCTCGACACTGGCGCTGTTCCACACCACTGTGCAACTGGCCGATGTCGCCGAGCGCCTGCTGCGCCTGGACCCGACCGGCACGCTGGACCGCTACCTGGCCGAGGCCTTCGGCCTGCCGGCGCTGGGCGGCGGGCGTTTCACCAGCCCGGCCTGGTCAGCCGACCGGCTGCCCGTGGTCAGCGAGAACCTGCGCCGGCTGCACGCAGCCGGGATCAATATCGTGATCGGGACCGACGCCGGCACACCGGGCTTGCTGCCTGGCAGCAGCCTGCACCTGGAACTGGGCCTGCACCGCGAGGCCGGCCTGGATACTGGCGCCATCCTGGCGGCCGTCACCGTCAATGCCGCACGCATGCTCAGCGGGGAGCCGCAGTTCGGCGCCCTGCGCCCGGGCCTTGCGGCTGACCTGGTGATCCTCGAGGCCGACCCTCGCCTCTCGCTGGGCGCGCTGCGCCAGGTGGCCCATGTCGTCAGGGCTGGTCGCCTGCAGCTGCCCCACAGCGCGGCGGAAGCCCGCGTGCCCTGAACCATGGCCGGGGCTGGCGGACTGTCGGCTTTCTTTACATATATGTTTTCACGGGTATTTTCTTATCCTGTAAGCAATTGAATCAAAAGATTCCTAATGCTTTCGGGCATGGTTCTTGCTTCATCCGGGCAGCATCGTCATTCGCCAGGCCAAGGCAGGCCGCGGCGGGTTGTCGATACCAAGGGGGGAGAGTGCCCCGCACAACAACAAGATGGAGCCTCAAGATGAACAAGATTGCTTCTTCACTGGTCAGCGTCGCCGCGCTGACGCTGATCGGGTCAGCCGCCAACGCAGCCCTGATTGGCACGATCACCCACGACTACGGCACTGGCCCCGGCCAGGTCTCGACACCCAGCCTGGGTGCCGGCACCTGCGACACGCTGAACAGCAACTCGATCACGGTCACCAACAGCTCTGGCTGCCAGCGCTTCTTCGACGTGTTCGATTTTTCCGGGTTTGCGTATGACTCGATTGACAGTTTTGAGTTGACGCTGGGTTTCTCCGATACGAATTCGCTCGTTGAGCAATGCTTCTTGTTTTTTTGCAGCGACGTTAGGGACGACTGGCGTGTCCGGCCCGCCTCTTCGGCCATTAACGGAAGCGCCTCCCTGCCCGCCATGACTCGTTCCGACAGCTATGTCGAGCAGACCTTTGCCTTTGACAGCACGCTCGATCTATTCGGCGACATCGTGGCAGGCGAGGCTTTCTACCTCTGGTTCGCCCAGGAAGCTGGCGGCGCCCGGTCCTTCGAGCTGTTTTCTGCCAGCCTGAGCGTTTTCGGCACCCCGACTGCGGCGGTTCCCGCTCCGGCACCCCTCGGCCTGCTGCTGGGCGGCATTGCCCTGCTCGCGCTGCGGCGCCAGGTGCAGGCGGGCTGAGCCGGGCCGACCTCTGGAACCCGTGAAAAGACAGCGCCCGGCGCCTGTGCGCCGGGCGCTGGTCGTTGCGGGGGCCGATGTCGGGTGGACCGGGTTGCAGGTGTCGGAATCATTTACATCATTTGAATTAACGGCACCGTTCAGTGCGATGCGTACAGAATAAAATGTTGAAAATTAAAGATATTTCAGTTGTGGCACAAAGATTGCTTATAAATACCTTGCCGAAAGGCCCAGGTAAAACCTGACCGACGGAAAACGAACCAGAGGCCTGCAAAGGCATACAGGAAGCGGAGAACAAACATGAAACTCAAGCAACTGGTCATCGGAAGCATGGCCTCCCTCGCACTCGGAATGGGCATGTCGGCATCGGCGCTGCCCATCATCCAGGGCGAGATCCTGATCAACGGCAACGCCACTTTTGACACCCAGAGTCTTGCCACTGCCACCGAGATCTTGTCCTTCGGTGCCACCGCAACGGCGGGCGGCGACGGCAGCTACGCGGCAGTGCCGGACCTGACTCCGGTCACCTTCACCCCGTTCCAGTTCAGCCCTGTTTTGGCGCCTGTTCCGGTGAACCCGCTGTGGACCTTCACGGTTGGTGGTGTCCAGTACTCGTTCGTCATGAGCTCGCTGTCAGTCCTTGAGCAGACGGCCAGCAGCCTGCAGCTCCAGGGTTCTGGCTTGCTGTCGATCGACGGCTTTGCAGACACGGATGGCATCTGGGCCTTCAGCGCGCAGAGTGCGAGCGGTGAAGAGGCGGTTCGCTTCAGCTTCTCGTCTGACACCAGCGTGGTCTCGGAGCCTGGTATTCTCGCGCTCCTCGGCCTGGGCTTCCTTGGCCTTGCCTTCGCGCGGCGTCGGTAAGGAATACCCTTACCCTCAGCCAGCTCGGCAAGTCCGAGCGAAAGCCGCCCACTGCCTGTCAGTGGGCGGCTTTTTTCATGCCTGTGGATGGCAGCAGGCTTAGGCCCCATGTCCCCGCCTGGTCGTCCACCATCAGGTCAGGCCTCCAGTTAGTCCTCCCGCCATCCAGCGCAGCATGCGAGCCTTCCCTCATTCCGCAGATGGAGGCTGCCCGTGCAAGCCATGATTCGCCGCTGGCCCGTGACCTCGCTCGTGGTGATTGCGATCGGCTGGACCACGCTGTTCGTTTCCCCGGTCATCGCCGCTGCCCGTGGCGGCATGACGCTCTGGCTCAACGAGACGTTCTGGGAGCTCATCGGGGCGCTGGGCCCGCTGGTGGCCGGGTTCGTCGTGATCCGGGCGCTGCACGGCGCTGCGGGTGCGGCCGCGCTCTGGCGCGGGATGTGGCACTGGCGCGTGCCGGCGCCCTGGCTCGCCTTCAGCCTGCTGAGCCCCTTCGTGATCCTGCTGGCGGCGATGCTCTGGAACCGGCTGGCGACAGGGGCCTGGCCGGACTTCAGCGTGGTGCCGGGCGGGGAGCTCGGGACGCTGGCCGGGCTGCTCAACGTGTTGCTGCTGAAGTCACTCTGGCAGGGCGTGGCCGAGGAGCCAGGCTGGCGCGGGGTCATGCTGCCGCTGCTGCGCGAGCGGCACGGGCCGCTGCTGGCCTCGGTGGCGCTCTGGCCCTTCTGGCTGGTCTGGCACCTGCCGTTCTTCCTCGCGCGGCCCGAGTTCGGCTGGGTGCAGTTCGCCGGCTTCTCGCTCGGCATCCTGTCGGCGGCGATCTGGCTGACGCTGATCTGGGACATGACCCGCAGCGTGCTGATGGCGATCGCCTGGCATGCGCTGATCAACCTGACGCGCTTCTATGCGCTGGCCTTGTCGCCGGCGATGTTCCTGCAGTTCAGCCTGTTGGTGACGATCGGCGCGATACCGATCGTGCTGTGGTGGCTGCTGCGCCGGCCCGGCCCGGTGGCCATGGACCCGGGGCACCCGCGCGCCGCATGACCCGCGGCCCGGCTAGGTGACCTTGCGCTTGCGCCGCGTGTTCCGGGCGGCGCGCAGCTGGCGCTGCACGGCGAGCAGGCGCTCTTCCTCGGTGTCCTCGTTGCCGCCCCACTTCTCGCGGTGGGCCTGCTCGGCCTTGTGCCGGATGCCGGCATGGCGGTTGGCGATCAGCAGGGTCGACGGGTCGCAGGGTCGGGCGCGCAGCAGGCCGAGGTCGACCGCCGCGTCGAACAGGCTGGGATACCAGCTGCGCCAGTTCGGCAGGCGGCGTTCGACTTCATCCCTGAGGTTCATCGCCGGATCATAGCAGGGGCGGGGCGGCCTTCCGTGGGCCCGGGGCGCGGCCGGATCAGCCGGCCACGGCCTGCCGGAGCGCGGCGGCCAGCCTGTCGATGTCGCCGGGCGTATGCGCGGCGCTGAGGAAGCCGACCTCGAAGGGGCTGGGCGGCAGGTAGATGCCCTGGTCGAGCAAGGCATGGAAAATCGCTGGCCAGTCACGGGCATGGCGCTCCGGGATCTCAGCCGGGTCGCGCAGCGTCCCGGGGCCGCCGTCCGCCGGGTGCAGCCAGAACAGCGAGTCCCGGCGCACCAGCCGCCAGCCCCCGGGCTCGTCGGCCAGCGCGGCCTCGAGTCGCTGGCCCAGGCGCTCGAGCTGTCGGTAGACGCTGCCATCCGCGAGTGCCGCCAGCGTGGCCTGTCCGGCCGCCATCGCCAGCGGGTTCGCCGCCAGCGTGCCGGCCTGGTAGACCGGGCCCTCGGGCGCGAGCAGCCTCATCAGCGCGGCGTCCCCGGCCAGCGCACCGACTGGCAGCCCACCGCCGATGATCTTGCCCCAGGTCACGAGGTCGGGCGTGATGCCGGTGCGCCCGGCCATGCCGGTGAAGCCGCAGCGAAAGCCGCTGATCACCTCGTCGAGGATCAGCAGCGCGCCGTGGCGCCGGCAGCCCTCGGCCAGCGCGCGCAGGAAGTCCTCGCGCTGGGGCAGCAGCCCGTGGTTGGCCGGCAGCGGCTCGATGATCGCCGCCGCGAGCCTGCTGCCGTGCCGCGCCAGCAGCGTCTCCAGCGCCGCCTCGTCATCCAGCGGCGCCACCAGTGTGTCATCCGTGACCCCGGGCGGGATCCCGGCGCTGCTGCCCTCGCCACGGCCGGCCAGGCCCGACCCGGCACGCACCAGCATCGCGTCCACGTGGCCGTGATAACAGCCGGCGAATTTCAGCAGCAGGTGGCGGCCGGTCGCCGCGCGTGCCAGGCGCAGTGCCGTCATCACGGCTTCCGTGCCGGAATTGACGAAGCGCAGCTGCGCGGCCCAGGGGACACGTTGCGCGATGAATTCGGCAAGCTCCAGCGAGTACGGTTCGGCGGTGCCGCTGCCGAGTCCCCGCTCGATGGCGCCGGTCAGCGCCGCCTGCACCACCGGGTGCGCATGGCCGAGGATCAGCGGTCCGAAGGCGAGGCAGTAATCGGTGTACTCATGACCGTCGACATCGGTCAGCTGCGCGCCTGCGGCGCGGGCCATGAACCGCGGTGTACCACCGACCTGGCCAAACGCCCGCACCGGCGAGTGCACGCCGCCCGGCGTCACGCGCTGCGCGCGGGCCAGCAGCGTCTCATGCTCGCTCATCGGGCCAGCAGCGCGGGGGCGCGTCGCGCCGCGTAGCTGATGATGATGTCGGCGCCCGCCCGGGCGAGCGCGGTCCAGCTCTCGAGTTGCGCACGGTCGAGCTCGGCAAGGCCGGCTTCCGCCAGCAGTTCCAGCGCCGCCTGCTCACCGCTGGTCTGGTAGGCCGCAAGCGGCTGCGCCAGCGTCCCCGTGAGCCCGGCGATGATGTCGAGGTAGGGCAGGCCAGGCTTCACCATCACGATGTCGGCGCCTTCAGCCGCATCACGCCGTGCCGAGGCCAGTGCATCACGCGGACGTGCCGGGTCCACCTGGTAGCTGGCGCGGTCACGCAGGCCGACACCGCTGGTGGGTGCAGAATCGGCCGCGAGCCGGAACGGGCCGTAGAAGGCCGAGTGGAACTTCGCCGCATAGCTCATCAGCACGGTGCGCTCAAAGCCTCGCTCGTCGAGCGCGGCGCGGATCGCGCCGATGCGCCCGTCCATCATGTCGCTGGGGGCGACGCAGTCGGCGCCGGCGGCAGCGAAGGCCAGTGCCTGCTCGACCAGCACGCTGACGCTGTCCGCGTTCACCACGTGTTCACCGTGTTCGTCGAGCAGGCCGCAGTGACCATGCGAGGTGTGCGCACACAGGCAGACGTCGACAGCGAGCCAGATCCGTTGGCCAAAGTGCGCGCACAGCGCGCGGATCGCCTCGACCGTGTGGCGCCAGTCGAAACCCTGTTGCCCGGACTTGTGTGCCGGCACGCCAAACAGCAGGAAACAGCTGATCCCGGCCGAGAGGTCGGCCTCGACTTGTGTGATGAGGCTCCGCGCGGTCTCGCGGAACACGCCGTGCAGCCCGGGCACCGGCTCGCGTCCAGCGAGGCCCTCGACGACGAACAGGGGCTGGATGAACTGTTCCGGGTGCAGCCGCACCTCGCGGGTGAGTGCCCGCACGTGCGCGTCCTGGCGCAGGCGCCTCAGTCCGAGCCCAGCCACGCCTGCCAGCTCATGTGACCAGGGAACATGACGGGTGCGAGGCCGGTGCCGGCCAGTGCCGCGGCGGTCTTGCCCGGACCGGTCGCATGGTGGGCCGTGGCCGGCAGCACGTCGTGCAGCAGGGCCAGCGGCAGGCTGCTGTGCCAGTAGAAGTGCGTAGCGCCGCGGGCCTCCGCACGCAGCGCCTGGATGATGGCCGGGTCATCCGGCGATGATACCCGGTAACTGGCCAGTACCCGGCCGACGCCGCTGCCGGACCAGCTCGCGACGGCGTCCTCGTGGGTCAGCGCGGTCCAGTCCGTGAGCGCGGGCAGTCCGAGCACGGGTGTTGCGAGCAGCGGCTTCACGTGGTCGAAGCCGAGATGGTCGGCACAGCCCTCGACCCAGTGACCCTCAGCGGCCAGTGCACGCCAGCTGGCCACGCCACTGGTCCATATCCGCGTTCCGTCCGGGATGCGCTGCGCACGGGCTGCCTGCCAGTGGGCAATGAACAGTGCCGGTGCCGGTTCCAGCGGGACCCGCCAGTGCTCGCGCCGGCTGTGGCTACGCCAGCTGCTGCCATTCCAGGGCACGACCGGCCCCCCCGGTGGCGGTGGTGACTGCCAGTGCAGTGCGCGGACCGGTGCTGCATTCTCGCTGGCCTGGCCATGGAGGTAGCACAGCAGGCCGAGCTGTTCATGTCGGACCGCGGTCGCGCCAAGGCTGGCGCGCATGGCCTGCGGCCAGTGCGAGAGTGCCGCGTCCTCGGCCGCCACGGCCGCCGCGCTCGCCGGGTCGTGCAGGGGCCCCAGCCATGCCCGGGTCGCCCCATCCGCGGCCCGGCACTCGAGGGTCAGCACCGCCTGTCCGGCCGCGGCCGGCCAGCGCGCCCGCGGCCGCACCATCCAGTGCGCCCCGGCCAGCCCGGGAGCGATCAGCGGGCGGGCG
>JAFIFS010000079.1 GCA_020831895.1 Chromatiales bacterium | reverse complement strand
GCCCGCCGAGTTCTGCAATAGCTGGCGGTAATGAAGTGAGTATCCATCCCGTTTAACCGGGACTTGTAGTAGTGCTTTTTGCCACCGCCAGCCAGCAGGTCATAGTGATGAACGCCATGGTCGGCGTAGGCAGACTCAATGGAGAACCCAAGGTGGAGCGTGCCGAGGGACAGCTTCGAGTCGTAATGCTCCAGGAAGCCGGACTGCAGGTTGTAGATAGTCTGGCCAGCCTGTAAGTCATATAGCACTGAGCAGACTTGGCCATCGATGAGCAAGGCGGTAGAGCGTGCTTGCTGTGCTGGGGAAAGCCTGTCCTGCAGTCTCCGGTGGAAGGCTATTGCGTCTGCCGGGAAACACGGCGCTCCCCACCGCTCCCGATGAAAGTTGTTCAGCTGGGCAATCATTGCATCGTGATCGTCCAGGGTTTCGCGTGTGATGGTGTGCCCGTTTCGCTCGACATATGACCGGCGGTTATAGGCCCGCAGGCGCGTATTGGGCCCAAGGCCGGACAGCCAGTCCTGAAATGAACGGCTCGTGTCTATGCGAGTGCCTCTATCTGTGGAGCGGGCACCGGCGATGGTCTGCAGGTCTCCTGCGATACCGTCAAGCAGCACTGAAAAGTCAGTTGACATATCAGAGACGGTGATGACGTCCCATTCTGAGGCGGCCAGCACTCTGGTCAAGGCCCGTACTGCAGGAGTGCTTCGAGCGTGGTCAACCAGGAAGCTGCTGTACTCCGTTCTGACTGTAGGTGCAATGCGCAGTGCATTCCCCAACAGCTGCAGGTGAGTGAGGCCACCCGCAAAGGGCAGCCTGTGCCGGTGTCGATAGAACGGGGCCAGGGCGATGAGCTGTGGGCCTGCATATACCCCTATGAGGTATAGCTCCAGCTGAAGCTTGCCGCTCCAGGTTTCCCACCAGGCGGAGAGCCAGGGCCAGCTCATGAAGAGGGGGTCGGCAGAACTCCGGTCGAGCAGGTCCTGCCAGGCGTCTGCCATCTGCAGAAACTCGCTCTCTGGGATCAACCTGGTGTGGATACTGTCGGGCATAGGTGCCTCGTGTGGCTCAGCGAGCCATCCTGTATCCGTCGGTTGCAATCGCCCCTCCGGCCAGCGAGAGGCTGTGCAGTCCTTCGGGGAAGGGTGAGCTGCTTTCGGGCAGCAGCTCGTGTACCTGTTGCTCTCCCCAGCTGTCCGGCGTCAGTGTGTCGACCTGCCAGATGATCATCGAGCCACCGTAGCGGTGCAGGCAGTTTTGTGCGGGGCGCAGCAGGCGGCCAGCCTCGACATGCATGGCGCCCGCCATCCGGCTGCCGACCAGTGAGGAGCGCACCGGGTTCATCGGGTGGGGCCGGAACTCACCGTCAAGGTCCGTCGCATAGTACAGGTGGAGGTTGTTGTCACCATTGCCATGGCGAGCATATGAGCAGAACAACCACCAATACCCGCCATGCTGGAACAGCACCGGGTCTACGACCTCGGTATTGGCCAGCAAGGTGCGGTAAGGGCGCCACGAGAACGGGAAGCCACTGCTGCGATAGAGCACCAGCGCCTGGCCTTGCCGCTGTTCCGGCAGCATGAAATGCTCGCCTTCGTGCTGGAACACAAAGGGAAAGGAGAGGTGATGAGGGCATTCCAGCACCGGCTGCGGCGGCTCGAGCAGCCCGGTGTGTTCACCATTCACCCGTGCCACCGAGATCAGGGCCTTGTTCTGCGCGTAGAGGTACTCTTCCAGGAAGAGGTACAGGTTGCCGCCCTGCGGGTAGAGAAAGGGGTCAGCCCAGAAGCGGCTGGGGTCCGGGCGCAGCCAGTGTGAAGGCTGCTGGTGCTCGGTCACCACGTCCAGGCTGCTACCGGGTCTCAGTGCAATCGACCACTGTACCTTGTTGCGGCGGCGGATGCGGCTTCGCGCGTGGTGCCGCAGCCGGCGGGCGACATACCGGGTCATGGTCAGGTTGTCCGGTGACCGGTAGATGTGCGCATGCGTGGCGTCTGGCCGCTCCAGCGAGGCGTGGAACCCGGCCGGGTCGCCCTGGAAACGCTTCAGGCGCTGGATGCCGTATTCAAAGAGGGCAATACCGGATTCGCTGATCGCAAAATAGTTGAGTTCAGCAGACACCGGATGGGAGCGCCGGTGCAGCTTGCCCAGCACCGGGCCGCCATCGAGCTCTTCCGTCAGCACCTGCAGTGTGCAGCCGGTGGCAGGCTCATTGTTGATCAGCTCCCAGAAGCCCGGCGGGCCGCCACGGTACCTGTCGCTGTCGCCATGGTGATAGCTCCAGACACCATATGGGGGCAGGTCCAGTATGGCGCCGCGCAGGATACGGAACCCGAAGCGAAGCAGCAGGTCCGGGGCATGCTGCCGTATGCGTGCCAGGTCATCCTTTGCCAGGCGGTCGGTATATCGTGTCTGTTCGGGCAGGATGCTGAGGCTGGGCACGGTCTTGAGCAGGTCGCTGATGTCGGTGCGCTGGTAGCGGGCCAACGCGGCCTGGTCCTTCCAGCGTTCCAGCCGGATGACCCGGTTGTGCAGGAACCGGTTGTGGCGCAGGCGCTGCCAGGGACTGCGTGCAGGTTCGATGAACCCCGTAGTTCCGGCATTGTAGATGGCGATACAGAGCGCAAGCCCGGGGTCACGGCTGATGGCTTCCAGGATAGGCCGTACCCAGAACAGGTTGATGTCGGAGTCCAGCAGCAGCCCGACGCGCAGGGGTGGGTGTGCCAGCTCAGCTGCCGGGCTGTCAGCCGCGTTGGTCATGATCCAGCCAGGCCTGGTACATCAGGATGCTCCACAGTCTCCATGAATGGTCTGCCCGCCCGCTGCTGTGCTCTGCCCAGACTTTTCGCAGGTATCCAGTATGCCAGTATCCTTGCTGCTGAAGCCGTGAAGGCCGCAGCAGTTCCTCGGCCCACTCCCGAAGTTCCGTGCGCAGCCACGCCCCGATCGGCACGGCAAAGCCTTTCTTGGGCCGGTCAACCAGTTGCCGGGGTACGTGGCGGTAGAGCAGGTTGCGCAGTACGCGCTTGCCGCCCGCCGTGCTGGAGGGTTCATTGAGCGCAGGGGGCAGGGACAATGCGAAAGCAATCACGTCAGGATCGAGCAGGGGGATGCGCGTTTCCAGGCTGCTGGCCATGGCGGCACGGTCCACCTTGGCCAGTATGTCATCCGGCAGGTACCAGTTCAGGTCACGCCACATGAGCGTGTGCAGCTCGTTGTCATTCACTTCTGCTGGTAGCGGCGCTGTCAGCATGTAAGGGGGCTCCTGTACGCCCGACAGCACCCGGTCAGTCCGTGCCCAGAATGAGACGTGGTTGCGGTAGTACTCGGACAGGCTGTCCGAGCGGCCAAGTTCACGTTCCGCAACCAGGCGCTCCTGCAGTGAATAGAGGCCACGGTGGCCAGTGCCCGTGAGCTGGATCAGCCGCGACGCCAGTGCCGGTGGCAGCAGAGACGCAGCCTGCCGCAATCGGGAGCGGGCAGTATGTCGCCGCTGCCAGGCGCGAAGAACCTGTGGGTATCGAGTGTAGCCACAGAACAACTCGTCGCCCCCATCCCCGGACAGTGCGACGGTGACCTGCTGGCGCGCCAGACGGCTCAGCAGTATCCCCGGCAGTTGCGCCGGGTCCGCGAAGGGCTCGTCATAGATGGCCGGCAGGCCGGGTACCAGTCCCAGGACATCGTCAGCCGTCACATACAGCTCGGAGTGTTCCGTGCCCAGGTGCCGGGCCACGGCAGCGGCATGGGCGGCTTCATCAAACCCGGCCTCATGGAAGCCGATGGTGAATGTCCGCACAGGGGTGCGCGAGGCGGCCTGCATCAGGGCCACGACCACCGAGGAATCCACACCGCCCGACAGAAAGGCGCCCAGGGGCACATCAGCCACCATCTGCCGCCGTATGGCGGCACCCAACAAATGTTGCAGCTGGTCCGTGGCCTCCTCGAGGCTCATCATCGGGCCCGCCCTGAAGCAGGATGACAGGTGCCAATAGGTCCGTGGTTGCAGGTCCTGCTCGCTGACCGGCTGGCCAAGGCGTACACGCAGGTAGCTGGCAGGCGGCAGCTTCCAGGTGTCCTGGTAGATGGTTGCGGGAGCGGGCACCTGGTTATGCCGCAACAGCAAGGCCAGTGCCGTCAGATTCACTTCTGGATGCCAGCCAGGGAACTGGCGCAGTGCCTTGAGTTCTGAGCCGAACAGCAGTTGCCCTGCGCTGGTGGCGTAGTAGAGGGGCTTCTCACCCATCCGGTCCCGCGCCAGGTACAGGCAGCGTTCCTGCCGGTCAACCAGCGCGAACGCAAACATGCCGGTGAAGCGGCTTATCGCCTGCTCAAACTCCCAGGCCTCAAAGGCAGCCAGCATGACTTCTGTGTCAGAGCGTCCCGAGAACTGGTGTCCAAGTGCCTCAAGTTCCTCGCGCAGTGCCGGGAAGTTGTAGATCTCGCCATTGAAGGCCAGGACATAGCGACCACTGCTGGAGTGCATGGGCTGGGCGCCGGCCGGAGACAAGTCGAGGATCGCCAGACGCCGGTGTGCCAGGCCCACGCCCGAATCTGGCTGCCACCAGTAACCGCTGGCATCCGGGCCGCGGTGGGCTATGGCGGCTGCCATTTCGCTGAGAACGCTCTCCGGTGCTGACGAGCTCGGGTATGCCACGAACCCGGCAATGCCGCACACCTAGAAGGCTCCGGGTTTCTGCGGAGTGGCCAGCTCGGCCTCCCTGCCACCAGCTGCCTGAGCGTCGGCAAGCTCAATGCGCAGAATCCGGCCGAACGCAACTACGAGGCCGCCAAAGAAGTACCAGTAGTACTGTGAAAGACCCCAGTAATTCACGCTGTAGAAGGCGTACATGACAAGCAGCGCAGTTAGTGTGTGATTCAGGCGCGCATAAAAATGATCGTCCGGCACAGACAAGGACTGGAAGGTCCTTGAGTTATCGCGAAACGCGCGCCACATCCTGAGCAAGAATATGAGAAAAATAGTGAATCCGATCGTGCCAAGCTCGATCAGTAATTCGCCATAGAGGTTATGGCTTGCCTGAGGTCTGCGGCCAGCGATATTGACCTTGGCCTCGGGCGTGGTCCCGAGGCCATGGCCAAAGAGCGGGCGATTGAAGCCTAGCCGCATTTCCGCCATAGCTCCGTCCAGTCTTCCATCTACCGATGACCGCATCGGCGCATCATCGCTGATCAGGGATCGATATCGATCACGTTGTACATCTGAGGAGACACTCAGCCCGGCTGCTCCAAGAACAGCCAGCATGGCGAGGATCCATATCCGCCGCGTAGAGTAGATGAGGATATAGATAAGGACGACCAGCAGCGCCAGGAATGCGCCGCGCGACATCGTGAGCAGCAGCGCATACAGCAATGCGGGCATCAGTGCGAGGTAGAGCACGAAACCTTTCCATCCAGACTTGGCGAGCAGGAAGTGCAGGAAGGGGATAGCGGTCACGATGACGAAACCCAACTCGTTGGCATTGATCACATCGGCGGGCGCCCCGGCAAGCCTGTCGGCATACTCGCGACCGCCAAGATAGGTTGAGTCGCCCCAGTATCCGGTCGTGATGTTGAGATATAGCGGTTCCAGGATGCGAAAAAGCTGGCATCCTGTGAATACAAGCAGGGTGATCTTGAGGCGGCGTTCACTGTCAACAATCAGGGCGGTGAAAAAGAAAAATACGATAACGGAGATGAAGGGGCTCAGGTTATGGCGCAGTACACTGCCCGGCCATTGCACGAAAGGTATTGACAGGAGGATGTATAGCACCAGCAGGGCAATCACCCTGAATACAGGGTCCTTGAAACGCTCGGTGAGGTCGATGCGCTGAATGACGAGAAGCAGCGATACCAGAGCGATCATCACCAGCGTCGGTCGCCAAGCTCCAAGGCCCGGGATGCGCGCAGAAAACCTGAGGAAGAAGCTCAGAAGGAAAAGCAGGTAGGCGAGAAAGCACAGTGTGCTCACCTGGTCACGATAAGCAGCCATGGCTGCTGGTGCGGCCCGCCCGATGGCTATGCCCCGACGTGGAGTGGCGGCCTGCTCCATCAGCTGACTGTCCGGGCTATGCTGTCGTAAATCGCCATATGGTCCTGCACCATGCGAACCTCGGTAAACCGTTCCATTGCCGCGGCGCGGGCTCGGCTGCCCATGGTATGCCGCATGTCCGGAGAAGTGAGCAGCTGCTCCATTCTCCGGGCCAGCGCATCGATATCACCCGGAGGGTACAGCAGCCCGGTGTGGCCGTCGTCTACTGCTTCCGGGTTTCCGCCCGCATCGGTACAGATGACTGGCAGGCCAGCCTGCAGGTACTCCACCAGGGCGTTGGAGAACCCCTCGGATTCTGAGCAGAGCAAGCCGATATCGGCCTTCTGCAGGTAGGCCTCGACACGGGGGCGAGGGCCGAGAAGGTGGACCCTGTCCGTCAGGCCGAGGTCGCCAGCGCGACGGCTCAACTCATCTGGGTCGCCTTCGCCAATCACCACCAGGTGCGGCAGGGGCCCGGCTGTGCTCACTCGGGCAAGCGCGTCAAGCGCATCACCGATACGCTTGATCGGCCTCAGGTTGGCCACCAGGACGATACCTGCTGCGCCGTCCGGGACGGGCCAGTCCGAAGCGGCACATGCGATATCTTCGTCAGGAGGGCGATAGCCGTTGTAGACCACGGTGACCTGGTCTGGACGGTAGCCCTCTGCCTGGCAGGTGTAGCGCTTCACCGCCTGGCTGTTGGTGATAACGTGTGAGACGCAAGTCCGGGTGATCTTCAGGACCCGCCGGTTGCTCGCCGTGTGCCAGTAGCCCATGTCCCGGCGCGAGATGATGCAGCGCAGGCCACGGAGCCGGAACACGGGTGGGCAGGCGATGGAGGCGTCACCGAAGAACAGGTGGGCAAGGCCGTAACCCTCCGCACGTATGCCCCGGGCGATGCGCTCAAGCCGAATCCAGAAGCGGGGAGAGCGCATGCGTGACTCACCAAGAACGGTAAAGTCGCAGGGAAACCCGTTGTGGCGCAGGTGATCTGATTCCTTGAATACCAAGAGGTGGGGCAGGTACCGGCTGCGGTCAAGCCCGGCAACAAGTTGGTGCAACTGTCCCTCCGTGCCAGCATGCGGGTTCCGCAGCTGGTCAGCCACATAGAGCACCTTGCGCGGCATGGTCATCCTACCCGGGGTGTCCAGGTCGTCACCCTGTCGCCACGGACAAAGCGCAGGAATGCCAGCGCCGCGGCAAGATTCGTCAGGCAGAAGTAGTGGGCCAGCCCCATCAGGCGGTTGTGGTGTGAGATCCCCACCGCAGTGGCTGCCGCAGCAAGATAGAACAGCAGCTGCAGGCCAAATGCCAGCGCATAGAACAAGTGTGACTGCGCCAGCATCGCGCTGCTGAACAGGGCGCCGGCCAGGGGCAGGAAGGCGAGATAGCGCAGCAGCTTGTGCGAGGCCAGCTGCAGGCTGAAGCGCCCGAAGCGGACAGGGTTGAACAGGTGCCGCATGTCCCACATCGCGCTGAATGCGCGCAGGGAAACCCGCACCCGCATGGCGAACTCCTGCCCGGCCTCGGCCAGGGCTTCTTCCTGCAGCACTGCATCCGGGCAGTAGATGACCCGGTAGCCCTGGCTGACCACCTTGAGTGGCTGGACGAAATCAGGCAGCTGGTCGGCGCGCATCGGCTGGTAGAGGGTCCGGCGCATCGCGTCGATGCCGCCGTCGACCCCGACGATGGAGCCAGTGCATGTTTCCAGGCGGCGCAGGTGGTTCTCATAGCGCATGTAGCTTGAGCAGCCGTCACCGACCAGGCTGCCGTCCGGGTTCAGGTACACCATGTGCCCTGTGACATAGCCCACTTGTGGGTCGGCGAAGCAGCGGGCGAGCTGGCGCAGCGCGTCCGGTGCATACTGGCTGTTCGCATCGGAGAACACCAGGAGCTCGCCACTGGCCTGGGCGACAGCCCGGTTGAGCGCTGCCGTCTTTCCGGCACGTGGGCTTTGGCGCAACAGCATGATGCGCGCATCAATGGCTGCCATGCCGTTGACGATCTCGTCGGTGCCGTCATCGGAGTCATCAGAGATCACGATGACCTGGAGGTGCTCCGGCGGATAATCCTGCTCCAGCTTGTTCCTGATCGTGCCGGCAACGTGTGTGGCCTCGTTGCGGGCGGCAATCAGCACGGTGACCGTCGGTGTAGCGCCGCCAGGCGCTTTAGTGAGCGGGCGTCCGGGCAGCAGCCGCAGCAGCAGGGGATACCCCAGGTATGTATAGACGATGAGGAGGGTGGCGGCCCAGAACAGCAGCGTCATTGCCGTTCCGCATCCGCGCCAGCCAGCGGGCGTGCCATCCGGTTCAACGACTGCTGTGCCGCCCGGCAATCCCCGGCCGGGCAGGGCGCCTGCATGGTGACAATGGCAAAGTGGTTTTCCCCGCGCAGGGTTGCCGGTATCTGCAGCAACTTGGCTGTACCCTGGCTGGATGCGCGCTGGCTGCCGACCTGGTACCAGCTGAGCTGCGCGATGCGGCGCCCGTCAGTCTTGTGTTCAAGTACGAGCCCCGCCGTGTGGCGGAGTTCCGGCGTGGGCCCGGGCCTCGCCGTCCAGAACGTGGCGTCGTAGGGCCGTGGCAGGTAGGGCACCAGCTTGTCACCCGCAGCCTCTCTCTGGTACTGGTGGGCCTGGACGTAGATCCGAGTGTCGCCGTCACTGGCAACCGCATACTCGGCATCCGGCCTGCCCGAGACACGCACCGGCAAGGGCATGTCACCCTGGTCCACGCGGTCCCATGCCTGCGGCAGCAGGCTTTCGAAAGCCATGGTCTGCGGCTGGCGGTCCAGTGCCAGGCCCATCAACGGTCCCGTCAGCAAGGCTGCAACTGCCGCCACCAGCCAGCCGGTGGCAGGCAGGCCGGCAGGTGCTGCAGCGCTGTCCTGCTGCTGGTGGGCACGCGGCCCCGGGGCCAGCCACATCGCCGGCAGGCAGATCAGCGCAAAGACCACCCAGCCGAAGAACTCGTGGTCATCGACCAGCGAAGTCTGCATCTCCGTCCAGTGTCCCATCGCGATGATGCCGGTGATCCGTACCCAGTTGGCGAGTATCCCCAGCGCTGCGGCCACGCCGCAGGTCAGCAGGACCAGGCGCAGGCTGTAGTTGTTGATGTAGGCGACGAGATAACCGAGCAGCACGGCCACGATGAAATAACGCAGGCCGGAGCACCCGTCAGCGATCAGGAAGTGACCGCTGGGTATGAAGATGCTGTTGCCCTCGATGAAAGCCGGTATGCCGATGGCGCGCACGAACTCGCCGACGACGACGCTGGCGATCACCAGCAGTACCTCGTTCAGGTGATCCCAGGCCGGAATCGCGAACACAGGCAGCAGCAGCAGCATCCAGTGCCGCCATACAGTGCGTGGCCCATACACCGCGGCGACCAGCAGTGGCAGCAGGCTGACGAGGGCCAGCTGCGCCAGCAGGTTGATCGCGATGTACTCGAACAGGAACCAGGCAGCGGAGAGTGTGCCGAGCAGAAGGACCAGCAGCGTGCGAACGGGTGCTGACGGAGCTGTGGCGGCCCAGGGTAGGCTGCGCCACAGGAAGAACAGGAACAGGCCAACGACCAGCAGCCCGTGGCCCATGCTCTCGGTCCATACCGTCCAGCGGCTGAACAGCTGGGAGAGGGTGGGCCAGAAGGCCGGCACCATGAGACCCAGCAGCAGCAGCGGCAGCCAATGCTCGGGCAGGCGCCCCGGCCAGCTTCGCCCGCGATCGTCTTGCGTCATTGGCGGCTGTTCTTCGGAGTGTGGCCAGCGATGATAGCGGATGCCCACCGGTGCGGGTGCCTCCAAGCGTCAAACCGTGAATCGCTTCACCCGCTTGCAGTGCCCCCTGCACGGTCCTATTCTTACGCGCCCGGTCCGCTGCAGCTGCACAATCATGTCCGAACTGGCCACCGTCACCCGGCTCCTGCGAGAGGCGCTGCATCTTGACCCCGATGCGCTGCCTGGAGGCCCGGCCACGCCTCTTCTGGGGCACCTGCCGGAACTGGACTCGATGGCGGTCGTTGAGCTGCTGGGGGCGGTGGAGGCGCACTACGGCATCGTGATCGAGGATGCTGATGTCTCGGCGGAAGTCTTTGCCACGGTGGGTTCCCTGACGCACTTCGTGGAGCGCCAGCTCAGCACCCAGGGCCTTGCCTCGCCTGCCGGGGACTCGCTTGCGGGGCGTGGTACGGGTGCCCTAGACTGACCGACCGGGCACCACCCAGGGCGCTGGGGTGCTGTGCTGCGTTCAATGTTTGACAGTACTCACAGACCGGTTCGCACCCTGGGGGTAACCTGAACAAGTAATCCAGGGAGAATCACCATGTCATCTTATCGATCCGGCGCCCTGCGCCTGGCCACCGGCCTTGCACTGCTTGCGCTTGCCACCGCCTGCACCACCGGGCCCGGCGCACGCCAGATGGCCGCGATGATGGATGCCGAGGCAGGTGCCCCAGGTGACTATGTGATCGGCCCCGGGGACGTGCTGCAGATATTCGTCTGGCAGCACCCGGATGTCTCAGTGACGATCCCGGTCCGCCCGGACGGGCGCATCTCCACCCCGCTGGTCGAGGACCTGCCGGCGATCGGCAAGACGCCCACCCAGCTGGCGCGTGATATCGAGGTGGCCTTGCAGGAGTACATCCGTTCGCCGACGGTCAGTGTGATCGTCAGTAACTTCGTCGGTACCTTCGACAACCAGGTCCGGGTTGTCGGGCTGGCTGCCCAGCCCCAGGCCATCCCGTTCCGGGAAGGGATGACGATGCTGGACGTGATGATCCAGGTGGGTGGTCTTGCGCCCAACGCCGCGGGCAACCGGGCCCGTGTCGTGCGCCAGGTCGGCGGCGAGAGCAGGGAGATCCCCGTGCGCCTGCAGCGCCTGCTGACGAATGGCGACATGGGCGAGAACCTGCAGATGATGCCGGGTGACATCCTGGTCATCCCCGAGTCACGCCTCTGAGTGCCATGCTGATGCTTGCTCCAGTGAGGTATACCTGATGCAGTTGCGCCAGCTGCTGCTCGTCGCGGCAGAGTTCCTGTTCCGCATGGCCCGCTATCGCTGGGCGGCGCTCGTGGTGACCTGGGTGGTTGCCGTGGCCGGCTGGGTCATCGTTGCCAGCATGCCCAACGAATACCGGGCCGATGCCCGGGTGTTTGTTGATACCCGTTCCATCCTGCAGCCGCTGCTGGGCAACCTGACCGTTACGCCGGACACCATTTCCCAGGTCCGCATCGTGGCGCAGGTGTTGCTGAGTCGCCCCCGGCTAGAGGCGGTTGTCGCCCAGACCGGGCTCGATGCACGGGCGGGCTCTCCCGAGGAGCTGGAGTCCCTGGTGGCGCGCCTGGCCAGTAACATCAATATTGTCCGCGACCGGCAGGCAGAGATCTTCACCATCAATTACCGTGACCGGGATCCGGTAATGGCGAGAAACGTGGTGCAGGCCCTGCTGGAGTCGTTCATGGAGAGCTCCATTGGCAAGGACCGTGCTGATGCGTTGCAGGCGCAACGATTCCTGGAGCAGCAGATCCGCCAGTACGAGCAGAGGCTGAATGAGGCAGAGGAGCGACGCGCGGCGTTCCGTCGTGCCAATTCAGGCCTGATGCCGGGTGACGGGGGCGACTATTTCGCCCGGCTGCGCCAGGCAGAGGAGGCGGTGCGGATGATGCGTGCGGAGATCGACGCACAGATGGAGCGCCGGCGGGAACTTGGCCGGCAGGCCGAACTCGTTGCCGGTGGTGGAATCAGCGACGTTGATGGGCTGCCATCATTCCCCACCTCGGTCGATGCTGATATCTCGCGCCTTGAGCAGGATCTGACCAGCCTGCGTGCACAGTTCACTGAGCGCCACCCCCGCGTGATTGCCGTCAGTGCAACACTTGAGAGCCTGTACCGGGTCCGCGATGAGGAACGGGCTCGGGCGGCGGAGTCCGCGGCCGGCCGTGGTTCCCAGCTGCAGGCCGGCCAGGAGGTGAACCCCGTCTGGCTGGAGCTCCAGGTTGCACTGAGCCAGGCCGATGTCGAGCTTGCTGCCTTGCGTTCGGCGTTGCGTGAGCGGGAGCAGGTTGTGGCCTCCTTGCGCGACATGATCGACACGATGCCGGACGTCGAGGCGCAACTCGGCCGGCTCGATCGCGACTACAACGTGATTCGTGCCCAGTATGACCAGCTGGTACAGCGCCTGGAATCAGCACGTATCGGTGAGGAGCTCCAGGTCGATACCGAGGCGGTGAAGTTCGAGATCATCGACCCACCTCGCATCCCGCTGCGGCCGACCGGGCCACCCCGTGCCCTCTACTACTCGTTCGTTCTGCTGCTGGCCATCGGGGCCGGGGGAGGCCTGGCCTTCCTGCTGAGCCTGCATCGCCCTGTCTATTTCATGGCGCAGCGCCTCAGTGGCCAGACCGGGCTGCCCATATTCGGCCGGATCAGCTATTCGGGTGGTCATTCCTTCTCGACAGCCAACATGGTGCTGTTCAGCCTGCCCGTCGTGCTGCTGTTCCTGGCCTTCTTCCTGCTGCAAACTGGCATTCTGGGTCTCGCCGCAGACCTGCGGTCGCTCTTCTGAGGTGCGGTTGTGTCGCTGATTGAAAAAGCAATGGCCTCAGTCTCCACCAGCAAGCGCCCGCCGGAGAAGCCGGCGGCGACCGGGACAGACCCCGCCAGCCCGGCGCCAGCCAGACCCAGTGAGGCTCAGCCTGGCAGCGTCGTGGTGGCGTTTCGTGGACTGGCGGAGAAGATGCCTGGCTCCGATCCCCGCCGGATGGCTGCCCTGCAGACAGAGCTCAAGTACCTGAAGCGTGCGTTGATCAAGTCCGCATTTGGGCCGCTGGCCCAGGCTGGCGCCAACCTGATCAGTATCAGCAGCGCGATGCCGGGTGCAGGGAAGACGTTCCTGACTATGCAGCTTGGCCTCAGCCTGGCGCTGGAGCGGGACCGCCGTGTGCTCCTGATTGATGCCGACAATGCCCGGGGCTCGCTGACCCGGCTGCTGGGCCTGCGTGGGCAGCCCGGGTTCTATGATGTCCTGCATGATCCGGCGCTCGATCCAGCTGCGGCCATACTGCCTACGGACTGCCCCGCGCTGCGTGTGATGCCCGCGGGGAAGGCCTACAGTGATTCGGTCGAGCTGGTGAACAGCCAGCGGGCGAGGGCCGTGGCTGAGCGCCTGCTGGCAGAGGATCCACACCTGCTGGTGTTGCTGGATGGCCCGCCCCTGATGGTATCCCCGGATGCCTCGGCGCTGGCCGGGCTGGCTGGGCAGGTGTTGATGATCGTCGAGGCGGGCGAAACGACCGAGGACGACGTCCAGCAGGCGCTGCAGCTGATCGATGAGGAAAAGCCCGTCGGCCTGGTGCTGAACAAGATTCCCAATTCCCGCCTGCTGGCCTACCGGGGTGGCTACTACTACTACGGTGCCCCTGAGCCGGGTGATAGCCGGCCCGGCGACGGGCCTGCCGGCCATGGCTGACCTGCGTCCTGCTGCCTGTGCGCTCTTGCTGGTGGCCGGGGGTGCCAGTGCGCAGCAGCTGGAAATCCTGCCTAAGCTGGACGTGAGCCTGATTGCTTCCGACAACATCGAGCTGGCCGAGGATGAAGCAGCGCGCAAGGACCTGGTCACCTTGGTCAATCCGTCGGTAAGGCTGATCAGCAGTGGCGCCCGGCACGACCTCGATACCCGTTACCGGATGGACCTGCTGCATTACGCGAAGTCCCGTGACCGCAAGACTGAGGTGTTCAATGACTTGGACAGCCAGCTCGGCCTGCGCCTGGTCGGCGATGCACTCAGGCTGGACTCAAGAGCATCCGTCACCCAGGTCAACAAGGATCCACGAGAGTCCTTCAGCAACAACAACATTGCGCGGACCGGCAACCGCCGCAACAGCGTGAATCTCGAGACACGGCCCAGCTGGCAGCAGCCCGTGTTCGGTAACCTGCTGAGCACTAGCTACACGATTGGTGAGATCCGCTACAGTGATGATGACCTGATCGACACTACCTACCACCTGTTCAACACGCGCATCGACAGTCGCGAGGTGGAGACCGGCGTCAGCTGGAACCTGGTGCACAGCTATCGCCGGTTCACCTATGACGAGTTTCCGGATTATCGCAACCAGCTGCTGCAACTGGAGACGGCCTGGAATACTCGCGCTGGTTTTTCCCCGTTCTTCATGCTGGGCCTGGAGACCGATTTCCGGGACCGGACCGGGAGCGGCCTGGATGATGGACTCTGGCTGGCAGGTGCCAGGCAATCGGGCCAGCGCTTCATGGTGGAGCTGGCTGGCGGACGCCGGAGCTTCGGCGATACGTTCCGTGCGCTGATCGAGTTCCGCTATGGCGAGGCAGCAGGTGACCTGATCCGCTTCAGCTATAGCGAGGAGCCGACCAACACCGAGGAGCAGCGCCTGCGCCGTCGGCAGGACTTCCGGCCGATAGATCCCGAGTTTCCCGAGGAGATCGAGGCCCCCGGCACCGGCCGCACCTATACCCGCAAGCGGGCCGAGCTGCTGGTCCGTCGCGAGTGGTCACGCATCGATATGGGCCTGCGACTCTATAACCAGCGCGACGACGATTTCCTGCTCGATGAGACGCTCACCCGTGGCACCAACCGTGAGTCGGGCGCCAGCGCGACGCTGGACTGGCGTCTCGGCGCACGGACGGAACTGCGCTTCAGCGGCCTGCTCACGCAGCGCCGCCTGGGATTCGAGGAGGAGGACCGGGGGCGTGACCGCCGGTGGCGCATCCGCGCCGGCATCGACTATGAGCTGGGCCAGCGAACCTCCATCAATGCCTATGCGGCCCGCGACAACCGCAGTGGCTCGGCTTTCACCCGGAGGACCTACCAGGAAAACCAGGTCGGACTGGGTGTCAGCCGTCGCTTCTACTGATCCGCAGGCTGTCAGCATGGCAAATGCCAGCCCACCCCTGCCTGAATTGAATGCCAGGGACTCCTCCGGGCGTCCGCGCAACGTGATGTCGGTCGATGTGGAGGAGTACTTCCATGTGACTGCCCTGAGCGAGCGTGTCCGCCCCGAGCAATGGAGTGGACTGCCCTCGCGGGTTGAGCAGAGTGTCGACTGCCTGCTCGGCTGCTTCGAGGCGGCGAATGTCCGGGCGACGTTCTTCATGCTGGGCTGGGTTGCCGAGCGCCACCCGGCGATGGTGCGGCGGGTGGCTGCGGCCGGGCATGAAGTGGCCAGCCACGGCTATGCGCACCAGCCTGCCTACCGGCAGACGCCAGCGGAATTCCGCGAGGATGCCGGGCGCAGCAAGGCCTTGCTCGAGGATATTACGGGCGTGCCTGTGCGGGGCTACCGGGCGGCCAGTTTTTCCATCGTGGCACGCAACCAGTGGGCGTTCGAGGAGCTGGACCGGCTCGGGTTCGTGTATTCCTCCAGCGTGAACCCTATCCAGCATGACATCTACGGCTTTCCAGGCGCACCGCGCACACCGTTCCATCCGGCTGGAACCGACCTCATCGAGTGTCCGGTATCGACGCTGGAATACCTGGGCAGGCGCTGGCCATGCGGCGGCGGGGGCTACTTCCGGCTGCTGCCCTATAGCCTGTTTCACTGGGCAATCCAGCAGCTGCACAAGGAAGGGCGGCCTGCACTGTTCTACATGCATCCCTGGGAGGTGGACCCGGACCAGCCACGCGTTCCGGGCCTGTCTTTTCGCTCCCGCTTCCGCCACTACACCAACCTGTCCAGGGCGGAAAACAGGCTGCGGAAGTTGCTGGGCGCGTTTAGCTGGGGACGGTTCGACGAATGGCTGGACCTGCCGGTCTAGGTTTTCTGCCCGCTTCCGATGAACAGCGCAAGCCACAGTCATGACAGTTTGACGGGGCAAGGTGACAAGCATCCCCTTGTGTCAGTAATTGTCCCCGCCTACAACAGGGTTCGGTATATCGAAGAGTGTGTAGGCAGTGTGCTCTCCCAAAGCTGGCCGGCGGTTCAGCTGATTGTTGTCGATGATGGCTCAACTGACGGGACCTATGAGAAGCTCTGTGCATACGGTGACCGGATCACACTCCTGACGCATCCCGGTCATGCGAACAAGGGCCAGTCGGCAGCCATCAATCTTGGCCTCAGGCATGCCGCCGGAAAGTATGTCGCCATCCTCGACAGCGACGATTTCTGGCTGCCCGAGAAGCTGGCTGTTCAGGTGCCTGTGCTAGAGCGTGAGCCGGATATCGGGCTCATATACTCCAATGGCTGGTATGTCGATAGTGACGGGCGCCAGATCAGGCCGTTCCACCATAAAGATCATGCAGAGTCCAATGATCCCAATGCGGTGCTCCTCGATTGCTACATGCTTTTGCCGCAGAACGCGCTGGTGCGCGCATCTGCCTTCGAGCAGGCCGGTCCTTTCGAGGAGTCCTTCCGTGCCGCCCAGGATCACGACATGCTTATCAGGCTGAGCGAGATCATCCGCTTCGCCTATATCCCGGACTTTCTCTTCTGCTACCGGGTCCACGGGGACTCCATCAGCGGGAAGGGCCAGGAGCGCCGCTGGCGTAATGGCTTCGAGATTCTCCGAAGAGCAGCAGGGCGCTATCCCTACAGGCGATCAACCCTGCGCAAGCGCAGAGCCGTGCTTCACTATCGAATGGCGCAGGTGGAGGCCCGGCGTTCCAGCTGGCTGCCGATGCTCATGCATGGTGCGCTTGCAGGGTTGCTGGACCCGGTTCGCGCGGCGCGCGTTGTGCTGGGGATCGAGCGCAGAGGCTGAGAGCCACCACCTACACCAGCAGCTCAACCGGCTCCGGGTGTCCGAGGAACCGCAGCGGGCTTGCGCTGAACCCGTAGGCACCGGACTGGAACACGACGACCAGGTCGCCGGGTTCGGCCCGGGGCAGCATCATCCGGTCGGCGAGCAGGTCCAGTGGCGTGCACAGCGGGCCGACCACTGTCGTTTCCTCTTCCGGCTGCTGGCCGACACGGTTGCCGATCAGCACCGGGTAGTTCCGCCGCAGCACCTGGCCGAAGTTGCCGGAGGCGGCAAGGTGATGGTGCAGCCCGCCGTCCGTGACCAGGAACACGCGCCCACGCGAGACCTTGCGGTCGATCACCCGGCACACGTAGAGCCCGGCCTCGCCGACGAGGTAGCGGCCAAGCTCGATGGCCAGCCGCGCGCTCGGCAGTTTGCCCGCCAGGGTCGCCGCCAGCGTGCACAGCGAGTCGGCGACCGGCTCCAGCGCCAGGGGCTTGTCACCGGGAAAGTACGGGATGCCGAAGCCGCCGCCGATGTTGATCAGCGTGGGCGGCACCGGGGCATGGGTGGCCAGGCGCAGGGCGAGTTCCAGGCTGCGGGCCTGGCTCTCGACCAGGCGCCCGGCATGCAGGTTCTGCGAGCCGCAGAAGATGTGGAAGCCGGTGAACTCGACCGGCAGGCTGGCAAGCCCTGCCAGCAGCGCCGGCACCTGCTCGGCATCGATGCCGAAGGGGCGTGCGCCGCCACCCATCTTCATGCCCGCGCCGCGCAGCTCGAAGTCCGGATTTACGCGCAGCGCGACCCGGGCCGGCCGGCCCAGGCTGTCGGCTGCGGCGGCCAGTCGCTGCAGCTCGCCGGCGGATTCGCAGTTGATCGTGATGCCGGCCGCGATCGCGGCCGCAAGTTCTGCGTCGGTCTTGCCCGGGCCGGCGAAGCTGATGCGGGTGGCCGGCAGGCCCGTGGCCAGTGCCAGCTGCAGCTCGCCGCCCGAGGCGACATCCAGCCCGTCAACTTGCGCGGCCAGGTGCGCCAGCAGGGGCGGGTAAGGGTTGGCCTTGACGGCGTAATGCAGGTCCACCTGGCCGGCCAGCGCCGCACGCAGGCTCGCGATGCGCGCATCGACGAGGGCGCGGCTGTAGGCATAGAACGGAGTGCGCCCGGCCTCGGCAGCCAGGGCACCCAGTGGCTGGCCGGCGACCAGCAGCTCGCCCTGGGGGCTGGCCGAGTAACCAGTAAGCGCGACGTGCAGGGGCAGTGTGGCCATCAGTCCTGCTGCCCGGGAAAGGCCTCGCGGAGCGCGACGCGGTCGAACTTGCCGTTGGCATTGCGTGGCAGGCTGGCCTGCCAGGCAATGGCCTGCGGCACCATGTAGGCCGGCAGGCGCGCACGGCACCAGGCCAGCAGCGCTGCCGTGTCACCGCTGCCGGTGGCCGGGCTTGCGGCCAGCACGATGCGCTGGCCGAGGCGTTCATCGGGCAGGCCCAGGGCGACGGCTTCGCGTGCCAGCCCGCTGGCCAGGGCGATCGATTCCACCTCCTCGGGGCTGACACGGTAGCCGGAGGTCTTGATCTGCGCATCGCCGCGCCCGAGGAAGTACAGGTAGCCGTCCTCGTCGCGGCGCACGGTGTCGCCGGACCACACGGCGATCTCCGGCTGGCCGCCCGGGCCGGCGTGGCCCGGCAGGGGACGGAAGCGCCGCGCGGTGGCCTCGGGGGCGTTCCAGTAGCCGAGCGCGACCAGCGCCCCGCGGTGCACGAGCTCGCCCGGCTCTCCGGCTGCGCAGGGGCTGCCATCCTCGCGCAGGACCATCACCTCGGCGTTGGGGATCGCCCGGCCGATGGAGCCGGGGCGCCGGTCGATCTCCTCCGGCGGCAGGAAGGTGGAGCGGAAGGCCTCGGTCAGCCCGTACATCAGGTACGGCCGGGCCTGCGGAAACAGCGTGCGCAGCCGGCCGAGCAGCGCTGGCGGCATCACGCCGCCCGTACTGGCGAAGTAGCGCAGCGCGCTGGCCTGTGGCCAGTCGCACTCGGCCAGCTGCTGCCACAGCGGCGGCACGCCGGTGAGCCCGGTGATCGAATGCCCGGTCACCAGCCGGATGGCGTCGCGCGCCAGCAGGTAGTCGTGCAGCACGACGGTGGCCCCGGCGATGAAGCTGGTCGTCAGCTGGCTGAAGCCCGCATCGAAGCTGAGCGGCAGCAGCGCGAGGATCCGGTCTTCCGGCCCGTGCTCGAGGTAGCTGGCCACGCTGGCGGCGCCGGCCACGAGGTTGCGGTGCGAGAGCATCACGCCCCGCGGCAGGCCCGTGCTGCCCGAGGTATAGAAGATGGCCGCGAGGTCCGCGTCGATACGTCGCGATGGCGTGGCCCCGGCGCCCGCGAGCAGCCGGTCCCAGCGGATGACGGGCAGCGGGGTGTCGGCCTCGCCCGCGTCGGTCAGCACCAGCTGGCGCAGCTGCGGGCAGTCGGCCAGCGCGGTACCAAGGGCCGCGAGGCGCATGCGCGAGGTGACCAGCACGCTGGCGCCGCTGTCGCGCAGGATGTGGGCGACCTGCCCGGCCTTCAGCACTGGGTTGACCGGCACGAACACGCCGCCGGCGCTGGCTGCGCCGAGCATCGCAAGCACGGTCTCCGGAGATTTCGGTAGCCAGACGACCACCCGCGCCCCGGCCTCCGGCAGCAGGCTGGCCAGCGCGCGGGCGGCAGCCTCCAGGCCCCGCTGCAGCGCTTCGTAGCTGGTCTCCTGCCCGGCATGCACCAGGGCCGGTGCGCCGCCCCGGCCCTGGGCACCGGCCGCGACGAGGTCAGCGAGCATCGGGGCCGCCGGCGGCCGGGGCGCGGGTGAGCGGGCCAGCTGTGCGGCCATCGCGGGCTTGCTGAACTGGGGCATGGTGGTCGGGTTTTCCTGGTCTGGCCTGCTGCGCAACGGTGCGCGCCAGGCCGCGGCGAGGGCGAATCATAGCAACGGGGCAGGTACTTCAGCCGGGATAGTCACATCAACTCGCGAAAAAGCAGGCATCCGACTGTAAAAAAAGAAATATTCATCGGTGATGCTGTGCCTGTGAACTGGTTCGTCGCCCGAGCGACGCGGCCTGTGCAGGATGGGGGGGCTGGCGTGCACCGGCATTATGTCGTGCCGGTTCGCCAAGTACCGGGCCTGAGCGTATATTTTCCACTCGCGGGAGAGTTCTGGCCACCAGGCCAGGACCCGATTGGGGCGAAGCACATCTTGAACTCCGTCAACGCATTGATGCGTCGGATCGGCAGCCCAACGCCGCTGCTGCTTGCAGGCGACATGGCGGTCGCGGCCGGGGCCTTCTACCTGACCGTGCTCCTGCTGAGCCCTGCCTCGGCGACACCGGCGGCCACCGCCCCGGCCGCGCTGGTCTTCGCCGGTTTCGTGCTGCTGGGCCTGCTCAGCGTCGGGCTGTACCGTCCGCGCCAGCGCCCGACCCGGCGCGAGACACGGGTGCGGGTGATCTTCGCGATGATGCTGGTCGTGCTGGCCTGCATCGTGACCTACTTCGTCTTCCCTCCGCTGGCCAGCGGCCGCTCCGTGCTCGGGGTGTCCGTGCTGCTGACCGGTATGGGCGTCTGGCTGGTGCGCCGGCTGACCCTGGCCGCGGTGGACGAGGGCCAGGCCAAGCGCCGTATCGTCGTGCTGGGCACAGGCCAGGCCGCGGCCCGGATCAGCATGCTTCGACGCCGCTCAGACCAGCGTCGGTTTCGCATCGTCGGCTACGTTCCGGTGAACCAGGCCGAGCGCGAGTCGGCCGAGGCACTGGGTATCAGCCCGCTGGTCGACCTCAACCCCCGCAAGCTGCGCGCGCTGAAGGTCGACGAGATCGTCGTCGCGATCGACGAGCGGCGCAACTCGTTCCCGGTCGAGCAGCTGCTCGAGCTCAAGCTGTCCGGCATCCCGGTGACCGAGGTCGTGTCTTTCCTGGAGCGCGAGACCGAGAAGATCGACCTCGACGTCCTGCACCCGGCCTGGCTGCTGTTCGAGCACAGCCGCCATACCGAGATCGTCTACCGCTGGCTGAAGCGGGCCTTCGATGTCAGTTTTGCGCTGATCCTGCTGCTGTTGACCGCGCCGCTGATGCTGCTGGCCGCCATCGCAATCCGGCTGGAGGACGGCCGGCGGCTGCCGGTGCTGTATCAGCAGGTCCGGGTCGGCTGCCATGGGCGCCCGTTCTCGCTGCTGAAGTTCCGCAGCATGCGCGCGGATGCTGAGAAGGACGGCAACGCCCGCTGGGCCAAAGATGACGACGACCGCATCACCCGCACCGGGCATTGGCTGCGCCGTTTCCGCATCGACGAGCTGCCGCAGCTGATCAACATCATCCGCGGCGACATGAGCGTCGTCGGCCCGCGGCCGGAGCGTCCGGAGTTCGTCGAGCAGCTCTCTGCCCAGGTGCCGCTGTACTACTACCGTCACTGCGTGCGGCCCGGGCTGGCCGGCTGGGCCCAGCTCAACTTTCCCTACGGCTCGTCGGTGGACGACGCGCGCGAGAAACTCAAGTACGACCTGTACTACGTGAAGAACGCCGGCATCATCACCGACATGCTGATCCTGATGCAGACGGCCGAGGTGGTGTTTTTCGGCCGTGGCACGGCGATGGCGGGCCGGCGCCGCGCCGAGGAGCCGGCCAGCGCCGGCCAGGCTGAGCCGGAGCCGGCCGAAGCGCCGGCGCCCGAGGAGGACAGCGGCGCGCGGCGCGACGCAGCCTGACGGCTGCCGGCGGGAAGCAGGGCTCAGCTGCCGGGCTTGCTGGAGACGATCGTCTCGCTGCCGGGCTCCACCAGCTGGGTCTGGCGGCCGGTATCGTCGATGCTGTCGCCCACGGCGAGGGTGGGGCGAAGTGATGCCGTCCTCTGGAACTTCGGCACCTGGCTTGCGTCGGCGTGGAAGACGACCTCCATCAGTCCGAAGGTGATGACGTCGCCCGAGCGCAGCAGCGCGCGCGCGCGACGTTTCTGGTTGACCAGGATGCCGTTGCGGCTGTTCAGATCCTCGACCACGAAAATGCCGCCAATGCAGTCGATCAGCGCGTGGCGCCGGCTGACCTCCTTGTCGATGAGCACCAGGTCGTTGGCGTTGCTGCGTCCGATGACGAGCGGGAAGCGGTCAGCCTCCAGCTGGTCCACCAGCTCGCCGCCGCGGTGGACCATCAGCGTGATGCGCGCGCCCGTGCTGTCGTCCCCGGCATCGCCGCGGCCCGTGGGCTGGCGGGTCTGGCGCCGGTCCTCGAACCAGGTCCAGCGCAACTCCTGGACGACGGAGTCGATCATGTCGAGATCGACCTTGTCCTTCTCGTCCACCATGCAGGCGGTCAGCGCGGTATCGCAGAGTGTGTTGATGAGCCTCGGGATGCCGAAGGTGAGGCGGTGGATCTCGCCCGGCACGCCGGGCTCGAACAGCTCGGCCGCGTTGCGCCCGGCGATTTCCAGGCGGTGGTTGATGTAGTCGGTGGTCTCGTCCTCGTTCAGCGCATCGAGGTGCTGGCGCAGTCGCGCGCGCTGGCGCAGCTGCATCAGGCCGGGTGAATCCAGCAGGTCGTTGAGGCCGGGCTGCCCGGTCAGCACGATCGAGATGATGCGCCGCTCCGTGGTGTCGATGCAGGAGAGCAGCCGCAGCTCCTCCAGCGCGGTCTCGCTGAGGTTCTGCGCCTCGTCGACGATGATGACGACGTGGCGGCCCTGCTCTTTCTGGTCCAGGCAGAAGTCACGCAGCTGGTCCAGCAGCAGCACCTTCTTCTTGCTGTAGTTGGGCATGCCGAAGGCCGACAGCAGCGCCTGCAGCAGCTCGATGTCGGAGAGCGTCGTATGCGTAAGCTTGGCGGTCACGTAGTCCTCGCCCAGGCCCTCGAGCACGCTGTTGATGATCGTCGTCTTGCCGATGCCGATCTCGCCCGTGATGATGACGAAGCTGTCGTGGTTCAGCAGCGCGAAACGCATGTTGGCGATCGCGCGCGAGTGCTGCGCCGTCATGTAGACGAAGCGCGGATCCGGCGAGATGTCGAACGGCCGGCAGCTGAGTCTGAAATGCTCTTCGTACATCCCTTTGTCCTGATCTTCGGCGGGCGGCCGGGACCCTTTGCCAACCCCGGCCCCGACCGGCTATGATGCGCGCCGCGGGCGATTAGCTCAGTGGGAGAGCGCTGCTTTCACACAGCAGAGGTCGCTGGTTCAATCCCAGCATCGCCCACCATCTTCTGCCTGCCGGCAGCCCTGCGGGCCTGCGCTGCTCTCAGAAGCTCCGCCAGCCCAGCCCCCGGTACTCAAGGCCAACGAACACCCGGTGGCGCTCACGCGCATCGCCGCCCACGCGCAGGTCGTCCTGGTCCCGGGTGTAGGCGTAGCTGACCCGGGCGAACCACTCACGCGCCAGCCGCCAGCGGCCCACGGTGTCGATGCGCAGGTAGGTGCGGTCGCGGGTGGCAAACTCGCCCACGCTTTCCTCGCTGAACACCACGATGCCGAGCGTCCCGCTCAGCAGCGGCGTGAAGTCGCGGTCGAAGAACAGCCGGGCAGTATCGCGCACGACCTCCGTGCCGCTGGCGCTTGGCGTGATCGCACGGCTCAGCGCTGCGGTGACCGTCATCAGCTCGCCGCGCCGGCGCAGCTCGCCGCTGCCGATGAAGTTGGAGGCGGTGGCCCGGAAGGTGTCGGGGCAGGGGACGATGATGAAGCCGAACTCCGGGTCGAACACGATGTCGCAGACTGGCTGGGGAGGATCGATGACCGTGCGCGACTCGTTGCGGTTTGCGCCCAGGGACACGGTGGCCGTCCAGGTCTCGCTCAGGGCGCGCTCATAGCCCACGCTCAGTCCGTAGTCGTTGGAGGTCGTGCTGACGATGAAGCCGGCCCGGTCGGACTCGAAGCGGTTGTACGTCGCTGTCGTGAACACGCGGTTGCGCGCGTCGAACGCATGGCTGAACGTTGCGCCGCTGGAGATGTAGTCGTAGTCGCCGCGGCTGCCCAGCCCGCTGCGCTCGAAGGAGACGTTCGTATACCCGGCGAACAAGTCTAACCGGTTGCGCTCGGTCAATGCCCAGGAAAACGAGGGGTTGACCGACCACAGCGTGCGCTCGTCGTCGACGCGCACCAGCTCGCCGGTATCGCCGACCGGCGGCGGGTCGTCCGGGTCATCCGGGATTGCGCTGATGAACTCGCTGCTGCGCGTGCCCACCACCTCGTAGTTCGCACCGAGGCCGAAGCTCATCCGCTCCAGCAGGTGGGACAGGTTGAGCCGCAGGAAGATGTCGTCGTCCTCGAGCTCCGGGTTGTCCTTCAGGTAGCGGCTGGAGCGGATCCGCGGCCGGAACTGCAGCTCGGTGCGCTGCGTGCGCGCCGACAGCCGCATCTCGGCGTCGAGCAAGCCGCCAGCCACCTGGTTGTTGTCGGCGGCGCCGGATGCGCGCAGGCGCGGGTTGTCCTCGAACACGCCGCCGACGCTGATGCGGGGCTGCGCCTCCCAGGCCAGCTGGGCCGAGGCCGGCCCGCCTGCAAGCAGCGCCGCCGCAGCGGCCAGCGCAAGGCGGTGCGCGCGGGTGCCCATGATCAGGGCACGACCACCGTATCGCCGGCCTGCAGCAGGATGTTCTGCTCGAGGTCGCGGCCACGCACGACATCGTCAAACCGGAACGGGATCGCGACCTGGCGTCCGCCCTCTCGGCGCAGGATTCGCACGTTGTTGAGCTGGGCGAACGGCGTGCCGCCGCCGGCCATGCTGAGCGCCTGCATCACGTCGACATTCGTGTTGACGAGGAACTCGCCCGGACGCTGCACCTGTCCGATCACGTAGATCTTGTTGCCGCGGATCTCCGCCAGCGAGAGCGTGACCACTGGCTCCGGGATGTAGCGGTCCAGCCGCTCGGTCAGGATGTCCTGGACCTCCTGGATGCTGCGGCCTTCGGCCTGGATCTGGCCGGCCAGCGGGAAAGAGAAGCCGCCATCCGGGCGGACGATGACGGCGCGCTCGAGCTCCGGCTCCTTCCATACGGAGACCGTCAGCACGTCGCCGGGGTTGATCAGGTAGGCGGGTCGGGTGTTGTCCTCGGCCAGGGCCGGGGCCGCAAGGCCCAGGGCCAGCAGCAGGGCGGCGCAGGGCCGGGCGATCAGCTGAGCGATGCGCATGGATGACTCCAGTCGACGGTTCGGTTTATCACGGGGTGAAACATTAGCCGAGCGGGGAAGCAAGCGACCTTACCGAATCTTCACTTGATCGCATGCGAGGCCCCCTGCAACCTGCAGGCACAGTACAGTGCGCAATCCCCCGGATTCGTTGATAGTGTACGCAAAAATGCTTTTCGCTGCGCCGCATTATGCTGTGCGGCGGTTCGCAGACAGCCGTGCACCGATGGGGCAGGATGTGGCGCTATGGGGGCGTGGTTGCACGCCTGCGGGCCAGGATGACAATAACTAGAACGATAACGACAAGCCGCCATGTCCATACTGCTGATCTGCCTGTTCACCTTCCTCGCCACGGTCGCCCTGGTCCGTGGGCTGCGACCGGTCGCGATCGCGGTCGGGCTGGTCGACGTACCTAACGAGCGCAAGAGCCACAATGCGCCGACGCCGCTGGTCGGCGGTCTGGCGATTTTCCTCGCGCTGGTGACAGCGCTGCTGACCGGGGCCATGGCGGGCTGGCTGGAACTCTCGCGCCCGCTGCTGAGCTACCTGGCCGGTGGCGCGCTGCTGGTGCTGGTCGGCGTCATCGACGACCGCCACGAACTCAGCCCGCTGGCGCGCTTTCTCGCGCAGATCGTCGCGGCGCTGGTCATGGTCTTCGGCGGCGGGGTCGTGCTGCAGGACCTGGGCACGATGACCTTTTCCGGCCGGGTGCTGGAACTCGGCCTCTTTGCGATCCCGTTCACCGTGTTCGCGACGCTGGGGGTGATCAACGCGCTGAACATGTGCGACGGGCTGGATGGCCTGAGCGGCAGCCTCGCGCTCGTCTCGATACTCGGCCTGGGCGCAGCGGGCCTGTTCTGGGGCGGGGCCGACATCGTGCTGCTGGCGCTGCTCGCCGCGGCAATCGCCGGCTTCCTCGCGTTCAACCTGCGGCTGCCCGGCCGCGAGCGCGCCTCGGTCTTCATGGGCGATGCGGGCAGCATGTTCATCGGCTTCACGCTGACCTGGTTCGCGATCTCGCTCTCGCAGGGCGAGGCGCGGGCGTTCGCCCCGGCCGCGGCGCTGTGGTTCGTCATGCTGCCGGTGATCGACGCGGTCGCGATGATGCTCCGGCGCATCCTGCGCGGGCGCTCGCCGTTCGCCCCGGACCGCGAGCACCTGCACCACGTGTTCCAGCTTGCCGGGTACTCGGTGAACCAGACCGTCGGCATCATGGTGCTGATCGCGCTCGGCGGAGTCGCGGTGGCGCTGGCCAGCGTGCAGTATGCGTTCAACGAGCTGACGCTCGCGCTGGGCTTCCTCGCGCTGGGCCTGCTGTACTTCTGGATGATCATGCGCGCCTGGCGCGTGATGCGCTTCGTGCGCCGCTCGATCTGCCGCCGGCGCGACGGCCGCGACCGGCGCCACCAGGCCCGCGTATGGACGGGCCCGGAACGCCGCTCGGGCCGCGACCGCCGCCAGGATGAGGCCCACCGCGAAGGCCGGGGTCGGGCCGCCGGAGGCTTCGTTGTCCCGCCGGAGGCTTCGTTGTCCCGCCGGCGTCCGCGGTGATGGCCTCTTCGGCCAGCCGCAAGAAGTCAGCCTGAGCCTGCCGCCGGGATCCAGGCGGCAGTCAGCACCAGACCGTGCGCCTGGCCGATGCGGCCGATGAGCCGGTCCAGCTTCAGCGGCGCGCCCTGGCCGCAGTAGCGGGCCGTGAAGCCGCCCGGCGCCGGCGACAGCTCGATCTCGCTGAACTCCAGGAAGCGGCCCGTCAGCGGCCAGAGGCACTTGTATAGGCTTTCCTTCGCGCTGAACAACAGCCGCGCCGGGTCTGTGCCCATCCCGTCGAAACGCCGCGCCTCGCCGGGTCGGCAGACGAGCGCGTGCACGTCGAGCGGCAGCGGGTCATCGGGCTCGATGTCCAGGCCAAGGCCTGCGAGGTCGCGGGCCAGCGCGACGGCGGCGATGGCCCAGCTCCCGCTGTGGGAGATCGAGCCGGTGACGCCGGCCGGCCAGCAGGGTGCACGGTCTTCGCCCTGCGGCAGCGGCAGCGCCGGCAGGCCCAGCCGGGCCAGCGCCTGCCGCGCGCAGTGGCGGCCGTGGTGGAATTCGCGCGCGCGCCTCGGGCGCATGCTGCGGCTGGCCTCGAGCTCTGCCGGGGCCAGTGCAGGCCAGCCGGGGTCGTCACTGCCCGGGTCCTGCGACAGGTGCGCGGCGCAGGCCGCCGGCAGCAGCCCGCCTGGCAGTGGATGTGAAGCAGCCGCCCGGGACATCGCCCAGCAGTGTGCCTGCCGGCGCTGCGCCTGTCATGCCGTCCGGCTCGGGCGCGGGATGATGGCGCTACAATGCACGCTCCCTGCCCAGCCTGGTCCCAAGCCTGATGATCAAGACCCGATTCGCCCCCAGTCCCACCGGCTACCTGCACATCGGCGGCGTGCGCACGGCGCTGTTCTGCTGGCTCTATGCGCGTCGTCACGGCGGGCATTTCGTGCTGCGCATCGAGGACACGGACCGCGAGCGCTCCACACAGGTGGCGGTCGATGCGATTCTCGACGGGATGGCCTGGCTGGGGCTGGACCCTGACGAGGGTCCGTTCTACCAGTCGCAGCGTTTCGACCGCTACCGCGAAGTGGCCGCGCGGCTGCTGGCCGAGGGCAAGGCCTACCACTGCTGGTGCACGCGCGAGGAGCTCGACCAGATGCGCGCGCAGCAGCAGGCGCGCGGCGAGCGTCCCGGCTACGATGGGCGCTGCCGCCAGCGCAGCGAGCCCCGGCCCGGCGTCACGCCGGTGCTGCGTTTCAGGATGCCGCTGGAGGGCGATACCGTGGTCGACGACCAGGTGCGCGGGCGGGTGGTGTTCGACAACCGCGAGATCGACGACCTGATCATCCTGCGCGGCGACGGCTCGCCGACCTACCACTTCAGCGTCGTCGTCGACGATGCCGACATGGGCATCACGCATGTCATCCGCGGTGACGATCACCTGAACAACACGCCGCGCCAGATCCGGATGATCGAGGCGCTGGGCCTGCCGGTGCCGGTCTACGCGCACCTGCCGATGATCCTGGGGCCGGATGGCGCCAAGCTGTCCAAGCGCCACGGCGCCGTCAACGTGCTGGAGTACCGCGAGCAGGGCTACCTGCCCGAGGCGGTGCTGAACTACCTGGTGCGCCTGGGCTGGGCGCACGGCGACCAGGAGCTGTTCTCGATCGAGGAGATGACCCGGCTGTTCGACGTTACCGACGTCAACGCCTCGGCCGCGCGCATCGACCCGGACAAGCTGAACTGGCTGAACCAGCAGTACATCAAGGCAGCGCCTGCCGCGCGCCTGGCCGAGGGGCTGCGCGCGCAGCTCGCCGCGCGCGAGGGCTGCGAGCTCGCGGCCGGCCCGCCGCTGGAGGCGGTGGTCGAGGCGTTCCGCGAGCGCGCGGTGACGCTGCACGAGATGGCCGAGAGTGCCGGCTTCCTGTACCGCAGCGAGTTCGTGCTGGACGAGAAGGCGGCGGCGAAGCACCTGAAGCCCGCGCTGGCCCCGGCGCTGCAGATGCTGCAGCAGCGGCTGGAGGGGTTGGCGGACTGGCGCCGCGAGACCCTGCACGAGGCGCTGGCCGCCGTGGCCGAGGCCTGCGGGCTGGGCTTCGGCAAGCTCGGCCAGCCGGTGCGCGTGGCCGTCACCGGCGGCACGGTATCGCCACCCATCGACGTGACGCTGGAGCTGGTCGGGCGCGAGCGCGTGCTGGCGCGCCTGGCCAAGGCCCTGGGCCGGCTGCTGTAGGAGCGGATTCATCCGCGAACAGATCCTTGGCAAAATGGCATTCGCGACTGAGGTCGCTCCCACAGGGGGAGGCAGGACTGCTGTGGGAGCGACTTCAGTCACGAATCCCTGCGTTCTTGACACCCCCCAACCCCTCGCGTAGATTGCCGCTCCACCGTGGGGCTATAGCTCAGCTGGGAGAGCGCTTGCATGGCATGCAAGAGGTCGGCGGTTCGATCCCGCCTAGCTCCACCAGATCATCACTGATCGCTTTCGCGATTCCATCCGCGTCCCCATCGTCTAGTGGTTAGGACACCGCCCTTTCACGGCGGCAACCGGGGTTCGAATCCCCGTGGGGACGCCATTAAATCAATAACTTACGGTGACGCGGCTGGAACTTACCCAACACTTACCTAACAGTCAGCGGCGAACGCTCGCGGACAGGGTGGCGGTGTTGGGTAAGTCAGCAGCCGAGTGATCTGCGCAAAAAACGCACCCACAAAAAACCCCCCGGCAGCACCCGAAGGTGGAAAGTCTGCCGGGGGGTCAATCCCCGCACCGGGAGAATGGCCGGGGGGTGTCACCGATTTCTGGATCAAGGCTCGATGCAGCCCCGCCGGCCGAAGCCGGATCAAGCGCACTACACGCTAGAACTTAGACGCTAGGCTCATCGCCCAGCACCAGGCACTTGAGCGCCTCCGGGTTGGTCACCATGCCGCCAGTCCGACGCCGGGCGTAAAACTTCGCCCAGCCCGGCCGAGTCAGCGAATCGCGCTGAATCGTCATGCCGACCCGATCGACGATGGTGTAACCCTCGCGCCAGTTGCCGAACCAGATTGACTTGGAATCAGCCTCCGGGTTGGGCAGGTCCTCGGCCAGGTAAACCGGAAAGCCGAGTAACCGATCAGGGATCGAATCACTCATGCTCAACTGGAAGTAAGGCCGGTTGTCCTCATCCTGCAGCTTGCGCAGCCGATTGCGCGTCCGGCGTGACATCATCCAGGCAGCGCCCGGCAAATAATCACTTTTCAACGCATCAACCGTGTCGAACAGCGCATCCGGTGTAACGTCGCCATCCTCGCCTGAGTAGATCGCCCCGATTTCATACTCGGACGGGTCGCCATATTCCGGTGAGTCTGCCCAGTCGAACGCCGCATCTGGCACCAGGTCATAGGTCAGGATGCCTTTCGGCTTACCGTTCCCATCTCCGGCGATGAATGCTGCCGCTTCCTGCCGACCAAAGCGCGTTGCCAGCTTGTTTTCCAGCCAGTTCGCCACATCGAACCCGCTGTCCTCCAACATGTGCTGCGTCACGCTCGGATAGCTGTAATGCTCGAACACCTCGATCCGGTGCCGGGTCATGAATGATGCAGCAGTCGGGTCACGGTCGCCTTTCTCTGCCACCCAGCCGGAAGCCGGCTCACCACGATCAACCAGCACCTCGAGTGCATCGGTCGTGGTCATCATGACATTGGCCACCTGCCGCACCGGGCTGGTCTCAATGATCCGCTTGAAGATCCGATCAGACCAGTCACCGCGAACCACAACGCCCTGACCGTCATCGGTCGTGCTCAGGCTTGCTATGGCCTTCGTTTCCATGCCACGCAGAAACTGCGATACAGCCTTCGTCTCGGGTCCGGCCTCGGAAGCCGGCTCACCGCGATACTGCCGCTTGCGCTCTTTCTCGATCTCGATCAGCCGCGCATCGAAGTCGCGAATCTCCTCGCGATAGCGCCCGACAGCATCGAACATTTTCTCGTCCGTCTCTTTGACGGTCCTTAGAAGCTCTGACACTTCCATGATTAATTCCTCATCGTGAATGTTGAATCACACTCACGGTCGGCCCGAAGGCCGGTGTTCGCCCCAGGCTATCCCTGGTCGTCACGCAAACCGTGTCGCGGATCGGCTGTCTCTTGCAAGGCTATCCCAGGCTCACCAGCCGATCCGCATTACTGGCGGGTCCAATGCAGCCGCGTCCGGCTCATCAAACAGCGCCTCGAATATCAACAGCGGTGCAGTTCTCAGGCTTGCCCTGGTCAGCGCACCCGCCGCTGAGTTAATTAAATCATCCGCACCATTTGGCCCGTGGTCAATCACGATTCGCGTGCGGGACGTCTTGCGCTCCAGCCCGATCAATTGTGAGCGCAGCCGGTCATCATCCAGCAGTTCACACTGCCCGCTGTTCACCATCGGCAGGAACGCGGAATAGATCTCGCTGCGGGTCATCGGGGACTTCTCATAGCGGATGCCTGCCTTGCGAAAAGCTTCCACGGTCCAGCCTGCGGCGTAAGCATCACCGCTCACAGATGACAGCCGGTAGCGCCTGAGAATGTCGGAAAACTCTTTCACCGCCTCGCTGGGATTGAATGGCGGTCTGATCTCCGACACCAGATCCAGGACAGCAACATCACCTTGACGGTGACTGATCCCCAAAGTCATCGCATCGTGCGCGCCGCCGCTCGGATCGACGAAGCCGAAGTACTCGACGCCATCCACCGGGGGCAGCTCGCGCCGACCGGGGACGGTGACCCCATCGACCGCCTCATGGGTGAAAATCTGCTCAATGTCGCGCCTGAACTGCCCGCCCCATTCCGCCATCGCGGCATCAGGATCATCCTGCATCGCCGCCTCGATGATTGCCGGGTCAATGGTCGGGTTCAGGTCCGCAGTCGCCGCCTGGATTACCAGCACGCCATCAGACTTGCCGAAATACTTCTTGTGTCGCGACCACGCCAGACCCTTGCGGCTGTAGGGGGAACTGACCGCCAGCAGCAGGCCGCCCGTAGTCGCCAATGCCGGTTGCAGGGCGCGGTAAACCTCCTGGTCTGGATTCTGGCTCGACTCATCACGCCAGAAACAAACCTCATCCATTATCGCCGCCAGCAGGGTGCGACCCCGGACCCGGCGATAGTCCGCCGTGCTGACCTCGATCACGGTGCCATTGGTCAGCGCAATGCTGTCTCCCGCATCCTTCGCAACCATTGCAGACAGCAGCGGGGAGGATTCCAGCAGGCCACGCACATAAGACAGCGCAACAGCAGCCTGCCGGCGATCAACAGCCAGCAGAGACACGGTGCCGATCTCGCCACGAGACAGCCGGCTCAAGGTGCCATCCAGCTCGCAGCCAATGCACGCTGTATAAACGGCTGTGGCGGCTGCTATGTGACTCTTGGCACTACGCCTGCCTGCGATGATAAAGGCTTCCCTGGTGCGCTCTCGCGGCGCCTCACGGCCTCCGGACAGCTTGCTGAATACCTGGCGCTGCTCATCCGTCATCGGGAGCGCGAAGGCAGCAGCCAGGACGGCACGCCATGGCTCCCAGCTCTCGCCCTTGAAGTGCTGGCCCATGATGGCGTCATCGGTGAGTGCCTGTAGCAGATTCATTGCAACAGCCTCAGAAAGTCTTGCAGCGGCAGGATTGCCAGCCAGGGTTTGCCATTCCTGCGGTGTGCCACCAATACCGGCCTGCCGGCAGAGTCAGCCTCGGCCTGCTCTATGGCCTCGTAGACGGACAGGCGCTCAGTGCGTTTCACTTCAACGAAAAACGGCAGGTCGGCCACAACGTCCGGTGCGCTGGGATCGCCGCAATACTGGCGGCCACGGCGGGCAGGGAAGCCAGCAGCGGTCAGCACGGCGGCCAGCTCACGCTCGCCACGCTTGCCTTTGTCGCGGGAGTGCTTACCCATTGGCCTTGCTGGCGATGTAGCTCTGCAGGTCAGGGACTTTCTTCTGTGCGCGGTCAAATCCCAGGACGCGATACAGGCCGGTGAGTGCGTTAATCGCCTGGACGTATGGCCCCAGGTCCATCTGCTCCAGGCCGCCGCGTGCCAGCTCTGCCTCGCGCAGCTCGCAGATAGCCTCCACCCAGACAGCACGCCGCGCCAGGCTGCGGCGCTGATAGGACAAGTCCCCGCCCAGCTCATCCTCCAGCGCAGCCAGGCGGCTGAGTACGGCACGAGACACCGCAGAGCGCCTGTCCAGCGTCTCCACCCAGTCCTCGGCGTACTTGGACGGAATTTCCTTCATTTTCTTCGCCATTCGCTGTGCCTATGTGGGTTCCTATGTTGGGTACAGAATCAGCCTAACGCCAGAACCCGCGCCGTTTCTAGCGCAATGGCGGATAAATCCACCGCCATGGTGCTGGTAGTGCTCAATTAATGGTCGTATTGCGTGACTGACCCCCACCCCTCTCCGGTGCATCCCCTGCCACTTCACCCATGCGTTGCAGCCAGCGGGTTGCGACCTGCTCGTCGCTGTTCTCGGCCACCAACAGCCAGGCGAACCGGAGGAAAAGCGCAGCGGCCTCGGCAACTTCTAGTCCTTCCTCGCGACACTGCTCGGCGGTGAACACAAGGGACCGATAGATCTCGGGATAGCGTGTTTCGTTCATGGCTCGTCCTCATCCTGGACACTAAAACTATTGCAGGTTTTTCTACATTTCGACGTTTTCGACGGGGTATCCCCCCCTGAGAAAAGCGCCATAGGTGTGGGGGATGTATAAATGTAGAAATACATCTTTAAATTCATAAGAAATACCGTATTTACTAGGCTCTGCGCGTGTTCGGCAGCCTTGTAGAAATTCGCAGAAAAATTGCTCATGACGGGCTCACCAGCGACACAAGGAATCCTTTCCGGGTTTCGTGGTGCTCCGCGATTCCGGCGGATATCAGCGCCCGGATTACTGCCTGCTGCTCGGCGACAGACAGCGCCGCATAGCGCCGGGACATCGTGGTCAGTCGCGACAGATAGATCCCGGAATGCCGCTCGAACAGCCCTTGCACCTGGGCCAGTGCCGCCCCGGTGGCGTGGAGGCCATCCAGGCTGCCGTCATGGGTCGCCAGCGCCCGGACGCGGTAGTACAGGCCTTCCCGGATGGCGAATGCGATGGTCATATCCTGCGCGGAGATCCTGATCCGCTGATCCGAAAGGGCCAGGTAGGCGGCAATCTTGATGGCCTGCTCTGACAGTCGGCCGGCCAGGTGGGGATCATCGAACTTCAGCTGCTCGATGACGGCGGCATCGTGCTCACAGAACAGTTGCCACGCGTCCTCGTCGAAGCGCATCGCGGTGGGGGGCAGCTTGCCGATCCAGTCGAGAACATCCACCTCGGCCGGGGTGGGTCGGTAGCGCTGTCCGCTATAGCGTTTCGGCAGACGCTCCAGGTT
>JAFIFS010000039.1 GCA_020831895.1 Chromatiales bacterium | reverse complement strand
GACACGCCGTGAATACGTCCCTGTAGGCTCGAGCGCGGCATCCCTGCCGCGCACGGTCCGCGACAGAATGGCCGGACAACGCTCCGACGCGTCGGCGGGTCATTTGCCTGGAGAAGGCGGGGTCGGGGTCAGTACTTGATTTCCATCACGCCCTGTAGACCAGCGGTGAAGGTGGTCGGAAATCGCGTACTGACTCCGGTTCTTGTCGCCCTGTCAGGAGCACCCAGGGGGCGCGCCCTGGCGTTGTCCGCAGGCCCTGTGGCGGACCGTGCGCGGCATGGATGCCGCGCTCGAGCCTACAGGGACGTATTCACGGCGTGTCCGCGACAGAATGGCCGGACAACGCTCACCACAACGCCAAGGGCCTTTACCTAGTCACCCAGCCGCTGCGCACGGGCCACGAAATTGCCCTGGATATAGTCCACGCCCATCTCGCGCAGCGCCTCGAAGTCGGCCTGCTGCTCGACCTGCTCGGCAATGACGCGGAAACCCACCGTTCGGCCGAGGCTGATGATCGCGCTCACGACCTGGTAGTTCGGCGAGTCAGGCTTCAGGTCGCGGGTATAGGCACCGTCGACCTTCAGGTAGTCCATCGACAGGTCGCGGATGCTGGTGAAGGAACCAAAGCCACTGCCGAAATCATCCATGCAGAACTGGCAGCCGATACCGTGCAGCACGCCGATGAAGCGACGGGCCTGCTCGAAACCGGAAATCACCGCATTCTCGCTGACCTCGAAACAGATGCGTGACGGTGGAATCTGGCTGTGATCCAGCACATCCACGACGAACTCGAGAAACGACTCCTCGACCATGGATTGGCCTGACAGGTTGATCGTGCAGCTGCGTTCGTCAGGGAGCCTGATGCCGCCGTTCGCGATCGCGGTGAGGGCGGACCGGACCACCCAGCGGTCGATGGCAGGCATCAACTGGTAGCGCTCGGCCGACTTGAAGAACTGGCGCGGCAGCACCGCGCGGCCCTGCTCGTCCAGCAGCCTGAGCAGCACTTCAGCGGCCGGGCCGCTGCGCACTCCGGCCCGCAGCGCGATGATGGGCTGCACGTGCAGCTCGAAGCGGTCCTCGCGCAGCGCCGTCTGCAGCTGGCGCAGCCAGTGGATGTCGCCGCGCTGGCGAGCCCTGACCTCGTCTCGTGCGGAGTACACGTGGACCCGGCCACGGCCCTGCTGCTTGGCGATGTAACACGCGGAGTCCGCTGCACTCAGGATGTCCTTGATCGTGCCCGACTCACGGCCAACCTCGACCAGGCCGATGCTGATGCCAACGCTGAATATCTTGTCCTGCCAGGTGAAGCGATAGTCACGCACTGCTGCACAGACGTCGTCCGCGATCTGGCGAGCCTTGTCCAGGGGGCAGCCGATCAGCAGCATGCAGAATTCGTCGCCACCCAGGCGCGCAACCGAGTCGGAGTCGCGGACCTTCTCCCGGATGATCCCGGCCAGCTCACGCAGCATCGAGTCACCGGCCATGTGGCCGCAGGTATCGTTGACTGCCTTGAAGCGGTCCAGGTCCATGTAGCAGACGACGTGGCTGGTACGGCTCTCACGTACCTGGTCCAGCGCCTGGTCCAGCCGGCGCTCGAACTCCGCGCGGTTGATCAGGCCCGTCAGCGCATCGTGAGCCGCCTGGTAACTCATGCGCCGGGCAAGGCCGCGGATCTCGGTGACGTCATGCATGATCACCACTGCACCGGCCAGCTGGCCGTCGGCGCCGGTGATCGGGGATGCGGTGAGCTCGATCGAAAGCTCCCTTTCACCGTCGTCGGTGGCCATCATGGCCCGGCGCCCGAGGCTGACGCGGCGCCGCTCGGCGAGGCTGCGGGACACTGGGTCACCAAGCTCACGCTGGTCAGTCTCGTCCAGCAGCCTGACCATGTCTCCGAGGCGCTTGCCTACAGCCTGCTCACGGGTGACGCCAATCAGCTGCTCGGCAGCCGCGTTCAGGTAGTCGATGCGGCCCTGGGTATCGGTCGTGAAGACACCCTCGCCGATGGACTCCAGCGTCACCTGCGCCTGCTGCTTGCTGCGACCGAGCGTCTGCGCAATGTCCTTGCGCAGCGTGATGTCGCGCGCCACGGTCAGCAGTGCGCGCTCGCCCTGGTACTCGATCACGCTGCTGTCCGCCTCGGCCCAGACTTCCTCGTCGTTGCCGCTGAGCAGCTGCAGCTCGATGCGCTCAGGCTCGCCGCCGCCGGACAGCCGGGCACTGACCTGCTTGCCGAGCAGCCCCCGGTAGGCGGGCCGGACGAGGTCTGTCACCGGGCGGCCGACCAGCTTGTCTGCAGCGACTCCGAGCAGCGCCGCAGCGGCCTGGCTGGCGAAGATGATGCGTTCGCGGTGCACCAGCACCACTTCGGGCAGGGTATCGGCCAGTTCCCGAAACATGGCCTCGCAGCGCTGCATCTCGGCCTCGCGGGCCGCCAGCACATCGAACAGCCGGTTGACCGTGTGGCCCAGCTCCGTGAGCTCGCGGCCCCCTTCCGGCACCGGAAGGCGCTCGCCGAAGCGCGCATTTTTTTCCGCTGTGAAGATCGCCCGGTTGAAGACCGCAACGCTGCGCGCCAGCGCGCTTCGGCTGCGCCACAGCAAAACGCAGGCTGTGCCCAAGGCCACTGTCAGGGCCAGCAGGGCCGCGATGAGCCAGCTTTCGGTCATGCTCTCCTCTGCTTGCGACCGGACCTGCCCGGATGCGGCGGGTCCTGCCAGCGGCAGTACCGACAGCGGGTCGCAGCCACGGGGACTTCAGCCAGTTTGTTTGCGGTTCTTGTACAGGCTCAAGCCGGGAAATCCTGCCACTCGGGACCAAATTGTCCGCAGAGCCTGCGGCCAGAGGTTAGGATAGCCCATGCCTGCAGGGGTACTCGCTGCATTAACCATAATCTTCCGGCGATAATGCCGCGCCCCGCGCCTTGTTTCACCCTTGCAAAATACTTAGGCTTACCGACCAGCTATGACCGCCCAGATCGAAGAAGCCCGCACGCGGATGATCGACCAGCAGGTGCGGGCCTGGTCCGTGCTGGATCCTTGTGTTCTCGATGTGCTGCGCAGCGTCCCTCGCGAGCGTTTCGTACCGCCGGCCTACGCGGCCGTGGCCTTCGCCGATACCGAAATCCCGCTGGGCCAGGGGGAATTCATGATGACGCCCCAGGTCGAGGGCCGGCTGCTTCAGTCGCTGGAACTGCAGCCGACCGACCAGGTGCTCGAGATCGGCACCGGCAGCGGCTTCCTGACGGCCTGCCTGGCACGGCTGGCCGGCAGCGTCGAGAGCCTTGAACTGCGTGCGGACCTCGCGGCTCGTGCACGCGAGAACCTCGCCGCGGCGGGGATCGGGAACGCCCGCGTGATCGAAGCCGACGCGTTCAGTTTCCGGCCAGACTCAGGTTACGATGCCATCGCCATCACCGGTTCAATGCCGAAGCTGCAGGGCGAGTTCCGGCAGTGGCTCAACCCGGGCGGTCGGCTGTTCGTGGTCCTCGGCCAGCCCCCGGTGATGGAGGCCATGCTGGTCCGGCGCGCTGACGGGGACATGTTCCGCAGCCAGAGCCTGTTCGAAACCATGGTCGTCCCGCTGCGCAACGCCCCGGCCAGCACCGAGTTCAGCTTCTAGCCCCGGCGTGACCGGCGGCCCAACCCCGATGCGGAAGATTACCCGATGACAAGCCGATCCCTCCTCGTCCCGGTACTCGCACTGCTGGTCGCAAGCCCCCTGGGCGCCAACACGCTGCTCGACATCTATGAAAAGGCGCTGCTGAGCGACCCGCAGATCCGCGAGGCGGAGGCGAACCGGCAGGCAGCGCAGGAAAGCCGGCCGATCGCGCGCGGGTCGCTGCTGCCACAGCTGACTGCCCGGGCCGGCATAAGCAAGTCGGCGTCCGAGGGGTCGCGCGACTTCCTCGCCTTTGACGAGGCGACACAGCAGCCGATCACGCGGACGACCCGGTTCAACGAACGGGGCGATGCGACAAACTGGACGCTGGAGCTGCGCCAGACACTCTTCCGCTGGGACCAGTGGGTCAGGCTGAACCAGGCAGGCAAGGAAGCTGCCCAGGCCGATGTCGACTACCAGGCTGCCGAGCAGGCTCTGATCCTCCGCGTGGCCGAGACCTATTTCAATGTTCTCGCGGCGGCCGACACGCTGACCTCCGAACTCGCCACCAAGGAATCGATCGAACGCCAGCTGGAGCAGGCCCAGAGACGTTTCGAGGTCGGCCTGATCGCGATCACCGATGTCCAGGAGGCGCAGGCCGCGTTCGACCAGGCCGTCGCTGCAGAGATACTCGCGCGGCGCGTGCTGGCGAACCAGCGCGAGGCGCTGCGCGAGATCATCGACGAATTCCCGCCGGAACTCGCCGCACCCGCCTTCGAGATCCCACTGGTTGCGCCAGAGCCCGCGGACGAGAACCAGTGGGTCGACACGGCGATGCGCCAGAACCGGGCGCTGATCTCCAGCCAGATTGCCGCGGAGATCGCCAAGGACAATGTCCGGATCGCACGCAGCGGACACTATCCGACGCTGGACTTCGTAGCCACGCGCAGCGACGTCGATGCCGAGGGGCGCAGAACTACTGATGGGCTGACCGCACCCTCCGACTTCAACACCCAGCAGGACCAGATCGGCCTGCAGTTCTCTGTGCCTCTATTCAGTGGCGGGACGATCTCGGCACGGGAGCGTCAGGCTGCCCAGCAGCACCGTGCCGCGCGCGAGCGCCTGGAGCGCACTGCACGCGAGACCCAGCGGCAGACACGCGACGCATACCTGGGCGTAATCTCCGAAATATCCCGCGTGCAGGCGCTGCGTCAGGCGGTTGAGTCGGCGCGAACCGCGCTGCAGGCCACGCAGGCGGGTTTCGACGTCGGCACCCGAACGACGGTCGATGTGCTCGATGCCCGTCGCACGCTGCAGGTGGCCGAGACGAACTACCTGCGCAGTCGCTACGACTACCTGCTCAATGGACTGCGCCTGAAGCAGGCCGCCGGCGTACTGACGGTCGACGACCTGGCCGATGTGAACGAGCTGCTCCAGTTCGAGGACCCGCTTCCTGACAGCAGGATGTAGGCAGGCGGGATCGCTCGCGCTCCTGGTGGGCGTCGTCCGGCAGGCCTGTCGCGGACACGCCGTGAATACGTCCCTGTAGGCTCGAGCGCGGCATCCATGCCGCG
>JAFIFS010000047.1 GCA_020831895.1 Chromatiales bacterium | reverse complement strand
GCGAGGACCTGCGCGCCCTGCTCGGCGAGGGCCACTGGCGGGAGGTGCTGAGCCCCGAGGAGCTGGCGATGCTCCATGGCGTGCTGCAGGTGGCCCAGACCCAGGTGCGCGATGTCATGGTGCCGCGCTCGCAGATGGTCGTGCTCGAGCACGATGCGCCGCGCGAGGACGTGCTGCGCCGGATCGTCGACAGCGGTCATTCCCGCTTCCCGGTGATCGGCGAGGACCGCGACGAAGTGATCGGCGTGCTGCTGGCCAAGGACCTGCTGCGCTACTTCGTCGAGTCGCCGGATGAGTTGTTCAGCCTGGCGCGCTGGCTGCGCCCGGCCACCTTCATCCCGGAGAGCAAGCGCCTCAACACGCTGCTGAAGGAGTTCCGCGTCAGCCGCAACCACATGGCCATCGTCGTCGACGAGTACGGCGGCGTTTCCGGGCTGCTGACCATCGAGGACGTGCTGGAGGAGATCGTCGGCGACATCGACGACGAGACCGACCCGGAGGAGGCCGAGTACATCCAGCAGCAGGGCGATGACCAGTACCAGGTGCGCGCGCTGACCCGGATCGAGGACTTCAACGAGTATTTCGATGCGAACCTGGCGGATGACAACTACGACACCGTCGGTGGACTCGTGATGCATGAGCTGGGCCACCTGCCGCGCAAGGGTGAGGCGGTCGCGCTCGGCGGCTTCCACTTCAAGGTGCTTCAGGCCGACCGCCGGCGCGTGCACACGGTCGAGGTCAGCCGGGGTACTGTCGACGCCCAGGCCGACAGCGTGGCGCATTCTTGACGCTGGCCGCGCTGCCGCTGGCGATGCGCCGCTGGCTTGCCCTGCTGTCTGGTGCGGCGCTGCCGCTGGCGTTTGCACCTTTCCAGCTATGGTGGCTGGCCCCTGTTCTGGTCGGCGTGCTGTTCCTCCTCTGGCTGGACGTGACGCCACGGGAGGCTGCCGGCCACGGCTTCGCCTTCGGCTTCGGTGCGTTCGTCGCCGGGACCTGGTGGCTGTACATCAGCATCCACGTGGTCGGCGGTGCGCCGCCGGCGCTGGCCGTATTCGTCATGCTGCTGCTGATGATGCTGATGGCGGCCTACTTTGCGCTGGCGGGCTGGCTGGCCGGACGCCTGACCGGGCGGCCGGGGCTGCTGGCCTGCCTGCTGGTGATGCCGGGTGCGCTGGTCCTTACCGAGTGGCTGCGCGGCTGGGTGTTCACCGGCTTCCCCTGGCTCACGCTGGGCTACGCGCAGCTCGACGGACCGCTCTCCGGGGTGATCCCGCTCGGCGGCGTGTACGCGGCCAGCCTGCTGACGGCCGGGCTGGCTGGCGCACTGGCGCTGCTGGTAGCTGGCGAGCTGCGCCAGCGCATCGCGGCCGCTGCGCTGCTGGCCATGCTGGCGGGCAGCGCGCTGGCGCTGGGCGGGCGTGACTATGCGGAGCCTGCGGGGCCACCGCTGCGGGTTGCGCTGGTCCAGGGCGACGTTGCCCAGGAGCGCAAGTGGCTCCCCGAGGAGCTGGCCCGGACGATGGACCTGTACCGGGACCTGACGCTTGGGGTGCAGGGTGCAGACATCGTCGTCTGGCCCGAGGCGGCGATCCCGGCGCTGGCTCACCAGGTCGAGGACTTCCTCGACGAGATGGCGACCCATGCGGTCGAGAACGGCTACGCGCTGCTCACCGGGATCCTGATCTTCGACTTCCTGCGCCGCGAGTTCAGCAACTCGCTGATCTCGCTCGGCGCGACGCCGGGCGTGTACGACAAGCGCCACCTGGTGCCCTTCGGCGAGTACTTCCCGGTGCCGCAGTTCGTACGCGATTACCTGCGCCTGCTGGACCTGCCCTACCAGGACATCACGCCCGGCCCCCGGCGCCAGCCGCCGCTGCGGGCAGGCGACGTGCTGCTGGCGCCCGGCATCTGCTACGAGGCCGCCTTCGGCGGGCAGCTTCGCGACTTTCTCCCCGAGGCTGAACTGCTGGTCAATGTCAGCAACGACGGCTGGTTCGGCGATACGATCGCCCCGCACCAGCACCTGCAGAAGGCCCGTACCCGCGCGCTGGAGACCGGCCGCTACATGCTGCGCGCGACCAACACCGGCGTCACCGCGATCATCGCGCCGGACGGCAGCGTGACCGGCCGGATTCCGCAGTTCGAGGTCGCCGTGCTGGAGGGCGAGGTCGTGCCCATGCAGGGCGAGACCCCCTTCGTCCGCGCCGGCAACCTGCCGGCAGTGACGATGGCGCTGCTCCTGCTGGTGGCGGGGGGGACCCTCCGCCACCTGAACCCGGCCCTGTAGGAGCGGCTTCAGCCGCGACCAGCGATGAGCCGGAGCCAGAAGAAGAATGGCGAATAAATTCGCTACCACCCCCGGCCGCATATCCCCCTGCCGCACCTATCCGTTGTATCCTCGCCAGCCGTCTGACAGCGAGACCGGGCCCCAGGTTTGACCGACACCCAGTACAACCCCGCCGACGTCGAAGCCGAGGCCCAGGCCTTCTGGGACCAGCAGGCGTCGTTCCGCGCCCGCGACGACCAGCCCGGCCGCGAGAAGTTCTACTGCCTGTCCATGTTCCCGTACCCGAGCGGGCGGCTGCACATGGGCCATGTGCGCAACTACACGATCGGGGACGTGATCGCGCGCTACCAGCGGATGCAGGGTAAGAATGTGCTGCAGCCGATGGGCTGGGATGCGTTCGGGCTGCCGGCCGAGAACGCGGCGATGGCCAACGGCGTGCCGCCGGCGCAGTGGACCTGGGACAACATCCGCTACATGAAGGGCCAGCTGAAGGCGCTGGGCTTCGCGATCGACTGGTCGCGCGAGCTTGCGACCTGCTCGCCTGAGTATTACCGCTGGAACCAGTGGCTGTTCCTGCGCGCGCTGGAGAAGGGCCTGGTCTACCAGAAGACCGGCACGGTGAACTGGGATCCGGTCGACCAGACCGTGCTCGCCAACGAGCAGGTGATCGACGGGCGCGGCTGGCGTACCGGCGCACCGGTCGAGAAGCGCGAGATCCCGATGTACTACATGCGGATCACCGCCTATGCCGACGAGCTGCTCGAGGCACTGGATTCGCTGCCCGGCTGGCCCGAGCGCGTGCGCACGATGCAGGCGAACTGGATCGGGCGCAGCACCGGCGTCACCTTCGGGTTCCCGTATGACCTGTCCGACCCGGCAGCCTGGGAGAACGGCCAGGTGCCGGCCGGCGTCGTGCCCGGGCAGCGCGATGCCCAGCTGCGTGTGTTCACGACCCGTGCCGACACCATCATGGGCGTCACCTTCGTCGCGCTGGCGGCCGAGCATCCGCTCGCCCAGCGCCTCGCGCAGCTGCGTCCGGAGCTCAAGCCCTTCATCGACGAGTGCACGCACGGCAGCGTGATGGAGGCCGACCTCGCGACGATGGACAAGAAGGGCGTGCCGACCGGCTTCCACGTGACGCACCCGCTGACCGGCGAGAAGCTGCCGCTGTGGATCGGCAACTACGTGCTGATGGGCTATGGTGAGGGCGCCGTTATGGCGGTGCCGGCGCATGACGAGCGCGACTTCCACTTCGCCCGCCAGTACGGCCTGCCGATCCGCCAGGTCATCGACGTCGGTGGCCAGCCCTTCAGTGACCAGACCTGGCACGATTGGTATGCCGACAAGGAGAGCGGCCGCTGCATCAACTCCGGCCGTTACGATGGCCTGCGCCACAAGCCGGCGGTGGCCGCGATCCTGGCCGACCTGGTGAAGCTCGGGCTCGGCGAGGAGCGCGTGCTGTACCGGCTGCGCGACTGGGGCATCTCGCGCCAGCGCTACTGGGGCTGCCCGATCCCGATCATCCACTGCCCCGACTGCGGCGAGGTCCCGGTGCCGGAGGAGGACCTGCCGGTCGTGCTGCCCGAGGACGTGGTGCCGGATGGCGCGGGCAACCCGCTGGCGCGCACGTCCGCGTTCGTCGACTGCAGCTGCCCGCGCTGCGGGAAGCCGGCGCGGCGCGAGACCGACACGATGGACACCTTCGTCGACTCGTCCTGGTACTTCCTGCGCTATCCCTGCGCCGACCAGCACGGGGCCATGGTCGATGACCGCGTGAAGTACTGGCTGCCGGTGGACCAGTACATCGGCGGCATCGAGCACGCGATCCTGCATCTGCTGTACTCGCGGTTCTGGACGCGCGCGATGCGCGACCTCGGGCTGGTCGGGCTGGACGAGCCGTTCACGCAGCTGCTGACCCAGGGCATGGTGCTGAACCAGTCCTGGTCCAGGAAGGAGCCTTCGGGCAAGCAGCGCTGGTTCAATCCGTCCGAGGTCGATGTCCAGACGGATGACAGCGGGCGCATCACCGGCGGCGTGCTGCGTGCCGATGGCCTGCCCGTGCAGTCCGGTGGCATCGTCAAGATGTCGAAATCCGAGAACAATGGCGTCGACCCGCAGTCGCTGGTCGAGCGCTATGGCGCGGATACGGCGCGCCTGTTCACGATGTTCGCCGCGCCGCCCGAGCAGTCGCTGGAATGGTCCGATGATGGCGTGCAGGGTGCGCACCGCTTCCTGAAGCGGCTCTGGCGCGCCGTCCATGAGCATGCGGCCACCGGGCCGGCACCAGCGCTCGAGCTGGCCGAGCTGTCTGGTGCGCAGCGCGAGCTGCGCCGCCAGGCGCACCAGGCCCTGGCCAAGATCACCGACGACATCGACCGCCGGCGCACCTTCAACACGGCGATCGCCGCGGTGATGGAGCTGTTGAACGCGGTCTCCCGCCACCCGGTGCGCGACGCGCAGGATCGCGCCGTCGTGCAGGAGGCGCTGGAGTTCGCCGTGCTCACGCTGTCGCCGATCGTTCCACACATCTGCCACCGGCTGTGGCAGGTGCTCGGCCACGAGCAGGCCGTGATCGACGAACGCTGGCCGCGACCGGACCCGGAGGCGCTGACACAGCAGACGCTGTCGATCATCGTGCAGGTGAACGGCAAGCTGCGTTCACGTATCGAGGTGCCGGCCGACATCGACGAGGCCTCGCTGCAGGCCGCGGCGCTGGCCGATGCGAATGTCCAGCGGTTCGTCGCCGGCAAGCCGGTCCGGCGCACGATCGTGGTGCCGGGCAAGCTGGTCAATGTGGTCGTCTGAGCGCAGCCGCTGGCTTCTCGTCGTGCTGCTGGCTGGCATGCTCGCCGGCTGCGGATTCCAGCTCCGGGAGGCGCGTCCGCTGCCGCAGCTCTTCGAGCGCACCTACATCGAGACGCCTGACCGCTTCAGCCCTTTCTACCAGCGCCTCACCGTCGCCCTGCGCAACAGCGGTGCCGAGCTGGTCGACAGCCGCGCCGCCGCCACCGCGGTGCTGCGCGTCCGCCAGGACAACACGGGTCGGCGCCTGCTCACGGTCTCGGTGCGCAACGTGCCGCGCGAGTTCGACGTGTTCTACGAGGTTGCGTTCTCGGTCGAGGCCAATGGCCGCATGCTGATCGGCCCGGAGAGCCTGGGGCTCAGCCGCGAGTTCACCTGGGACGAGACCCAGGTGCTGGGCAAGCAGGCGGAGGAGGACCAGCTGCGCAACGCGCTGGCCGCCGACCTGGTGGGCCTGGTGATGCGCCGGCTCGCGGCCATCGACGACGCCGTGCTCTAGAGGCAAATTCGTCCTCGAACCCGGAGTGCAGGAGCTTCTTCTGTGGGCACACCT
>JAFIFS010000038.1 GCA_020831895.1 Chromatiales bacterium | reverse complement strand
GGGGGGGGGGGGGGGGGGGGGGGGCCCGCCCCCCCCCCCCCCCCCCGGACGATGTGGCCGTGCTGCTGTTCACTTCGGGCACCACGGGGCCACCCAAGGGTGTGCCACTGACGCATGCCAACCTGAGTTTCCAGGTCGAGGCGATACGGGCATCCGGCCTGCTGCGCTCTGATGACCGCATGCTGCTGCCGCTGCCGCTGCATCATGTATATCCGCTGGTGCTTGGAACCCTGATGCCGCTGGGCATGGGGCTGACGATCATCCTGCCTGCCGCGGTCACCGGTCCCGAGCTGGTTCGTGCGCTCAAGGAAGGCGACGCCACGATCATCATCGGGGTGCCCCGCCTGTACGAGGCGCTGCTCAAGGGCATCGAGGGGCGAATCGCGGGCGCGCCGGCCCCTGCGCGGCTGCTGCTGGGCCTGCTGCTGCGATTGTCTGGCCTGCTGCGCCGCTGGTTCGACTGGCCGGCTGGCCGGATACTCCTGCGCCCCCTGCATCGCGCGCTGGCGCCGCGGCTGCGGGCGCTGGCCTCGGGCGGGGCCGCGCTCGATCCCGACGTCGCGCGCAGGCTGGCTGCGCTGGGCTGGGACATCGCCATCGGCTATGGCTTGTCGGAAACCTCTCCGCTGCTCACGTTGAAGCTGCCCAACGGACGGCACCTCGATTCGGTTGGAAAGCCGATAGCGGGGGTCGAGCTCAGGCTCGTGGAGCCGGTCCGCGACGACGGGCAGGACACAGAGGGCGACGACAAGGGCGATGCGTCCCCGAGCACAGGTGAGGGCGAGCTGTTGGCGCGGGGTCCGGGCGTGTTCCAGGGATATCTCGACCTGCCGGACAAGACGGCCGAGGTGCTGGACGAGGAAGGCTGGTTCCGCACGGGCGATCTGGGGCAATTCGACCAGTCCGGCATGCTGCATATCGCTGGGCGGGTCAGCAGCATGATCGTGACCTCGGGCGGCAAGAACGTGCACCCGGACGACATCGAGAAGCAGTATGCACAGCATCCGCTGATTGCCGAGGTCGGCGTTCTTGCGCACGACGGAGGGCTGGGCGCTGTCGTTGTGCCCGACCGCAGCGCAGTCGGTGACAGGCGCGTGACGGCAGCCACGGCGATGCGTGCGGCCATGGCCGAGGCGTCGGCTGCCCTGCCCAGCTACCAGCGCATCACCCGCTATGTGGTCAGCGACACGCTGCTGGAGCGGACGCGGCTGGGCAAGCTGCGTCGGCACCGCCTGAAGGCGCGCTTCGACGAACTGCTGGAAGGCCCGGGGAACGGCGATGGCGGACAGCCTCTGGACGTTTCCGACATGGAGCCGGCCGATCAGCAGCTACTCGAGAACGACGCCGCGGCTGCGGCCTGGGAGCTGCTTGCCGGCCGCTTCCAAGACCGTACCCTGACGCCCGGCAGCAGCACGCGCATCGAGCTTGGCATCGACTCGCTGGACTGGCTCGAGCTGTCGCTGGAGATCGCACGCCGCACGGGCGTGGAGCTGCGCGAGGATGATATCGCCGGCATCGACACGGTGCGCGACCTGCTCGAGGCACTGGCCGAGGCCTCGCCAGGCGAGGGTGGGGCGCGCTCGCCAGTCGAGGAGCCGCACGCGTTCCTGAGCGAGCAGCAGCGGCGCTGGCTCAAGCCATTGAGCCCGGCCGAGCAGCGCATGGCTCGGGTGCTCGGCAGGCTGATCACCGGCACGCTGCGTCGCTGGGCGAGGCTCGAGGTGGTCGGCCTGGAGCACCTGGAGGCCTGCCCGCAGGTTGTGATCACACCCAATCACGTGAGTCTGCTGGACCCGTTCCTGGTCGGCAGCGCGCTGCCGCCGGAACGGCTGCAAAGGACGGCGTGGAGCGGCTGGACCGGCATCGCCTTTCGCAACGCCGCGTTTCGCTGGGGCAGCAGGCTGGCCCGCGTAGTACCGGTCGATCCCCAGCGGGCGATGGTATCGAGCCTGGCCTTCGCCGCCGCGATGCTGCGTGAGGGACACAGTCTCGTCTGGTTCCCGGAGGGCCAGCGCTCGCCGGCGGGTGAGCTGATGTCGTTTCGGCCCGGCATCGGCATGCTTCTCGCCGGTGTCGACGTTCCTGTGGTACCGGCGTGGATCGACGGTGCCTACGATGCACTGCCCCGCGGCAGCCGCTGGCCGCGGCGCACGAAGATCACGGTGCGTTTCGGCGAGCCGGTGACCGGAGAGTTGCTGGCGGGTGAGGGCGAGGGCAACGATGCCCGCAGCCGGATCGTCGATGCGCTGGAGAAGCGCGTCCGGGCACTGGCGCCCGCCACGGAGCCCGGGCCTGACGCTCGCTAGGCCTTCCGGGCGTTGATGCCCGGCATCACCAGCATGGGGACCAGCAGCGCCCAGGTCATGTATCCCGCGCCCATCGCCAGCAGGCTGACGTCGCGTGCGAACAGCAGACCGAGCACCGGGGGCCCGATCGCGGTGCTCAACACCATCAGCGAGATCGTGACGCCACGGATCATGCCGAGCTGGGCCGAACCATAGAGCTCGGCCCAGATGGCACCGCCGATGATCGCGTTGAGTCCCGCGCTCATGCCCAGGCCGGCAAACAGCAGCCACAGCGAGACCGCCGGGTGCAGCAGGCTTAGTCCGAGGATGCCAATACCGGCCGGCACCAGCGAGAAGCGCAGCAATGCGCGAGCGCCAAACAGGTCGACGAGGCGCCCGCCCCCGAAGGCGAACAGGGCGGAGCAGCCCGCATAGACAACGAAGCCGCTGGCCACCGCAGTCATGGTCCAGCCCAGCAGGCCGGCGAGCGTTCCCTGGTGCAGGAAGATGGCGGTGATCACGCAGGGAGGGACCAGCGTGATCGACAGCACGCGCGGGAACACGGGGCTGCGGAACAGGTCGGCCCGGGTCAGGCGGCCGGCGCCGGCGCGTTCGGCCGGGGCGGACAGCTGGGGGCCAGGGCCGGAGAGCGGCTGCGCGAGAGCCCGCAGCAGCGGGATGCCCATTGCGAAGATCAGACCAGCAGCAAACAGCCAGACGGTCTGCCATCCGGTATGGCCCAGAGCCAGGGCCACCAGTGGAGGAAACATCGCCTCGCCAATGATGTTGCCGTAGGTCGCCATCGCGACGGCGCGTCCACGGCGGTGCAGCGTGTAGCGAGCAGCTGCCACGACCGCGAGATGGCCGGTCAGCCCCTGGCCGCCAAGCCGGACGAGGAACAGCCCGGCCAGCAGCATGGGCGTCTCCTGCGCGACCCCGAGAAGCAGCGCACCGCAGCCGAGCACGCTCAGTGCCAGGGCAACCGCACGCCTGAGCGGCAGCCAGTCGGCGATGGCGCCGAGCCAGAACATCAGCAGGCCGCTCGTCAGGGTGACAGCTCCGAACCAGGCGCCGAGCATGACTTCGCTGAGTTCAAAGGCTGTCCGGAACTCGGTCCCGAACAGGCCGATGAAGAAGGTCTGGCCGGCGTTCGAGAACAGTGCCGCCGCCAGCGCGAACCTGCCGGCCAGTGGCATCCCGCCAGGCATCTCCTGCGCGTGCCTTTGCATCGCGGGAGTTTAGCGCTGACGAGGTGTCCACGGCTCAGTCGCCTGCGGCGAAAATCAGGGTCCGTGGCGGGCGGAACGCCTTGCTGACTGGCCGGTTCCTCTACACTTGCCCTTCAAACCGGCTGGTGGAGCTGACGATGCAGGATCAGGAGAGCCCAGGGGTGGCCTGGCCGCGCCCGGCTGTGGCTTGGTGGACGCTGGCTATTCTCGTTGTCGCGTTCGTCTTCTCCTTCATTCACCGGATCGTCATCGGCCTGCTGGTCGATCCGATCAAGGCTGACCTCAACCTCACCGATACCCAGATGGGTCTGCTGCTGGGTCTCGCTTTCGCGGTGTTCTATGCCCTGCTCGGCCTGCCGATCGGCCGCTGGTCGGACCGCTACAGCCGACGCACGATCATCGGGGTTGCGATCCTCATCTGGAGCGTGTCCACGGCGCTGTGCGGGCTGGTGCGGAGCTATTTCGAACTGTTTGCCGCTCGGGTGGGCACCGCACTCGGAATGGCCGCGCTGTCGCCGGCGGCCTACTCCATGATCGCCGACCTTTTCCCGCGCGACCGGCTGGGCCGGGCGCTCGGGATCTACCAGTCGGGCGCGTTCTTCGGCGCGGGGCTCGCATTCCTGCTTGGCGCGGTCGTGATCGGCTTTGTCGCCCGGGCCGGGGAGGTCTCCCTGCCGCTGGTGGGTGTGCTCGAGCCCTGGCGTCTCGTCTTCATCATCGTCGGGCTGCCGGGGTGCCTGGTGGCCCTGTTGATGCTGACGGTGCGCGAGCCGGAGCGCCGTGGCGCGGGCGCACTTGCCGGTGAGTCCGCCGGCTGGGCACAGTGGCGCGAGTGGGCAGACGGGCACCAGCGCGGCTTGTGGCTGCTGCTGCTGGCGCTGGTGCTGCTGAACGTGGCGGTGTTTGTCCTTGCTGGCCTGGTAGGCCTGCTGATCGCACTGTCGATCGAGTTCTTCGCGCTGCTCGCGCTATGGTCGCTGCGGGACTCGCTGCCTTTTGCCAGCGCAAACCGGCGCCTCTACATCACCCACTTTGCCGGATTCTCGCTGCTGGCCGTCCCGATCTCGACCCTCGCGAACTGGGCGCCCAGCTGGTTTATCCGTGTGCTGGGCTACACCCCTGCCGAGACCGGCTGGCTGCTGGGACTCCTGCTGCTCGTGCTCTCCCCTCTCGGGATACTGGCCGGGGGCTGGCTGACCGACCTGCTGGGCCGGCGCGGCATGCGCGATGCGCCGATGCGAATCGGCATTGCCGTGGCCATCCTGCTGGTGCTGCCTTCACTGTTCGGGACGACTTTGACGAGCCCGGGCCCCGCGCTGGTGGCCTTCGGTCTGCTGGTATTCTGCGGCAGCCTGACGATTGCCGTCGCCCCGGCCGCGCTGCAGCTGGTGACCCCGGGCCGTATGCGCGCCCAGATGTCGGCGCTCTGGATGCTCGTGCTGAACATCGTGACGGCAGCCGTCGGCCCCACGCTGGTTGGCCTGGTGACGGATCGCGTATTCGGCGACCCGCTCGCCGTCGGGCAGTCGATGGCGCTGGTCAATGTGGTATGCATGCCGTTTGCCGCCCTCCTGCTGTGGCTGGGGCTGAGGCAGTTCCGCGCGGCGGCAGGGCGGGAGTGAGGATCGCTCAGCCGAACTCGAAGAGCCCAATCACTACCCGGCTGCCGGCAACGATGACAGCCACGGCCACCAGCCCGATAAGCGTACCCGGCACCAGCATGTCGCGGGAGCTGACCTCACCGCGCGCATAGGCGATCGCATTGGGCGGGGTGCTGACGGGCAGCGCCATGGATACCGAGGCTGTCAGCGCGATGCAGAGCGCGAACTGCAGCGCCATTCCGCTGTCTCCGGGTCCCAGCCCGGTGGCAAGGGAGATCGCGATCGGCAGCAGCAGGTTCGCGGCGGCGGTATTTGACATGAACGTGCTCAGGGCCAGCGTCAACGAGGCCAGCAGGGCCAGCCCGAGAAGCCCCAGTTCAAGCACTCCAGCCGTTCCGAGAGCGGTCGATATCGCCTCGTCCAGGCCGGTCATCCGCATGCCGCCGCCCAGAGCGATGCCGCCCCCGATGAGTATCAGGATGTTCCATTCCAGCCCATTTACGTCACTGCGATCGAGGATTCCCCCGGCGGTGAAGACGATGGCCGGCAGCAGGGCCACCACGGCAGCCGGCAGTCCGTGCACAGGCTCGCTGAGCCACAGCAGGACAGTCAGCGTGAAGATGCCGACGACGAACCAGCCGCGGGGGTTCATCGGCCTGGCCTGTACGGTGAGCTCAAGGCCGGTTGAGGATGGCGGGTAGCGAAACCAGAGCAGCATCCAGGCAAAGAGGAGCAGACCACCCATCAGCGGAACGGCCAGCACCATCCACTCGATGAATGTCAGGCCCAGTCCGGCCCGCTCGAGATAGCCGATCGCGACGGCATTGGGTGGCGAACCGATGGGTGTGCCCATGCCGCCGATGTTTGCGGCAAAGGCAACGCCGAGCACCAGCGCCTTCCGGAAAGGGTCCCCGCTGGGCAGCCGCGCGAGCAGGGGCACTACCAGGGCGATCATCATCGCGGCCGTGGCCGTATTGCTCATCCACATCGAGAATACGGCCGTCGTCACCATGATGCCGAGCAGGACCAGCAGCGGGCGGCCACCGCAGGGCTTCAGCATCATCGAGGCCATGGCGCCATCGACGCCTTCCCGCACGCCTGCCCGCGCCAGCAGGAACCCGCCGAAGAACAGGAACAGCACCGGATCGACAGCCAGAGTCAGTGTGTGCTGCCAGCCCGGATTGTCGCCTTGCTCGAAGCCGAGGCCCGGCCACCCCCCGGGGTTGGCCAGGAGCAGTGTCTGCAGGCCTATCACCAGCAGGGAGGTCGCGAAAAGTGGCAGCGCTTCCGTCGCCCATAACAGGGCGGCGAGCAGGAAGATGCCGGCCATTATGCAGGCCTCCCGCGGCAGGCCCGTCATGGCCATCAGCAGCAGGCTTGCCGTTGCGGCTGCGGCTAGCGCAGCGGGAAGCATCAGCAGGGCCTGGCGCTTGCGCTGCGCCTGCTTCACGTCGGCGCTGATCTGCAGTGAAACATCGGCATGCAGTCTAGCAGCCCGGCCGGTGCTGGCGCCGCTGCCTCAAGTTTGTCAGGCTTGCGCCGCAGGTTGCAGTAGCGGTGGAGGCGATCGGGATGACGGGAGGCGTGCGGCTGGGACGGATTGCGGGCATCGAGGTGGTGGCCGACTGGAGCCTGCTGATCATCTTCACGCTGATCAGCTCGCTGCTCGCCGTGGGGGTTTTCCCCACCTGGCACCCCGACTGGCCGGCACGGCTGTGCTGGGCGGTCGCCATCGCCGCGGCGACACTTTTTTTCCTGTCAGTGCTGCTGCATGAGCTCTCCCACGCTGTCGTCGGGCGCATGAACGGGATCCAGGTGCCGCGCATTACGCTGTTCATTTTTGGCGGCATGGCGCACATGGAGAACGAGCCCCCGGACTGGAAAGCCGAATTTTTCATGGCTGCAGTAGGCCCGGTCACCAGCTGCGTCATTGGTCTGGCCTGCCTGTGGCTGGCTGCGGCACTCGCCGGTCCGCTGGAGTTCGATCCTGCGGATCCCGCCGCATTCCTCGCCACGCTGTCGCCGGTTGCAACGCTGCTGTTCTGGCTGGGCCCGGTCAACATACTGCTTGCGGTCTTCAACCTCGTGCCGGGTTTCCCGCTGGATGGCGGGCGTGTACTGCGCGCGCTGCTCTGGGGGGTGACCGGCAGCCTGCGGCTGGCCACGCGCTGGGCCTCGGCGGCCGGCCAGGCGTTCGGCTGGCTGCTGATTGGTACGGGTGTCGCGATGCTGCTCGGGTTCAGCGTCCCGCTGTTTGGCTCGGGTCTGGTCGGCGGTCTGTGGCTGATGCTCATAGGGTGGTTCCTGCAGAACGCAGCAACGGGCAGCTACCGCCAGCTGCTGGTCAGCAAGGCGCTGGAGAACATTCCGGTCAGCCAGCTGATGCAGACCCAGCTGACGAGGGTGCCGCCCGACTTCCCGGTACAGCGGCTGCTGCACGAGCACCTGATGGCCAGCGGGCAGCGGGTGTTTCCGGTCGAGGCTGACGGGAACTTCCTCGGCATGGTCTGCCTGAGTGATCTGGGCAAAATGTCGACGGAGACTGACCCGGCGCTGACGGTCGCCCGCATCATGACGCCGCGCGAGCAGCTGAGCTGTGTCGGTCCGGGGGCCCACGCAGCCGATGCTCTGGCCACGCTCGCACGGCGCAATGTCAACCAGCTGCCGGTGGTCGAGCGGGACCGCCTGCTCGGCCTTCTGCGCCGGGAAGAGGTGCTTAAGTGGCTGGCGCTGCGTGGCGACCTGGCCTGAACGGAAGGAACCCATGAAGCTGCATGCAGGGAAGTTCGCCGAGATCCGGCGACTGGTTGCTGAGGGCACGCTGGATACAGGTGACCCCGATCTGCGGGATTTCATTCAGGAGCAGCATCCGGCTGATATCGGAGCATTCCTGTCCGACCTGACCCAGGAGGCAGCCTGGCAGCTCCTCGGGCTCCTGCCTCTTCCAGTCCGTGCGGCCGTGTTCGGCTACCTTTCGCCGACGGCCCAGGCCGAGATCGCCCGCAAGACCCGGCGCGGTGAGCTGGCCGACATCGTCAGTGAAATGAACGCCGACGAGCGGGCCGACCTGTTCAACAAGCTCGACCAGCGCCAGCAGCAGGCCTTGCTGCCGGCGCTCTCCCAGGCCGAGCGGGAGGACATCCGGCGCCTGGCGGGCCACGAGGAGAACACCGCCGGGGCCATCATGACCTCGGAGTATGCGACGCTGCGGCCGGGCCTCACGGTGCGCCAGGCCTTCGAGAGGCTCCGGCTGCAGGCGCCTGACAAGGAAACGATCTACCGTGCCTACGTGGTCGATGATCACCGTCACCTGCTGGGCTCGGTGCGCCTGCAGGAGTTGATCCTCGCCGACCCGGAGCAGCCGGTCGAAGACCTGATGGACCGCAACACGCTGGCCGTGCAGGTGACGGACAGCAACGAGTACGTCGCGCGCATGATCCGGCGCTATGACGTGCTGGCGCTGCCGGTCGTCGATGCCGACCACCGCATCGTCGGCATCGTCACGCATGACGATGCGCTCGATGTGCTCGAGCGAGCTGCCACCGAGGACTTCCAGAAGGTGGGTACCGTCGTGCCTATGGAGGAGAGCCTGCGTGATGCCGGGATAGGCCTGCTCTACCGCAAGCGTATTCCCTGGCTGGTCGTGCTGGTGTTTGGCAACCTGCTGTCCGGTGCCGGCATCGCCTATTACGAGGACACGATAGCCAGCTATGTCGCGCTGGTATTCTTCCTGCCGCTGCTGATCGCGAGCGGGGGCAATGCCGGATCTCAGTCAGCCACGCTGATGGTGCGGTCGCTGGCCACCGGCGACGTCGTGCTGCGTGACTGGAGCCGAATGCTGGGCCGCGAGGTGCTGATTGCCGTGCTGCTGGGCCTGACCATGGCGCTCGCGATCTCCGGCATCGGCCTGTACCGCGGCGGGCTGGAAATTGCGCAGGTGGTCGCGCTCACCATGGTACTGGTCGTTATGATCGGCAGTACGATCGGCATGTCGCTCCCGTTCCTGCTGAGCCGCGTCGGCCTGGATCCTGCGACAGCCAGCGCGCCGCTGATCACCTCGATCGCCGATGCGGCGGGCGTGTTCATCTATTTTGCGATAGCCACGGCGGTGCTGTTCCCGGTGGCAGGGCCGGGCGGTTAGCGCATCCACGCAGCTCAGGCCAGTGCCCAGCGCAGTGTCTGGCCAGCGCAGAGCGGGATCAGCGGGTCGCCTGGCAGGGCCGGGCAGCTTTCCGGAACCCGCCAGTCACGGCGAACGAGCCTGATGCTGTCCGTGTTGACCGGCAGGCCGTAGAACGCCGGGCCGAAGCGGCTTGCGAATCCCTCGAGGCGGTCGAGCGCGCCGACCTCCTCGAACACCTCGGCATACAGCTCGATACCCGCGTGTGCCGTGTAGCAGCCGGCGCAGCCGCAGTCCTGCTCCTTGGCCGAGCGAACGTGAGGGGCCGAGTCGGTGCCCAGGAAGAACTTAGGATCGCCCGAGGTTGCCGCCTCGACCAGCGCCGCACGGTGCCGCTCGCGCTTGAGCACCGGGAGGCAGTAGTGATGCGGGCGAAGTCCGCCGGTGAACATCGCGTTGCGGTTGAACAGAAGGTGATGAGCCGTCAGCGTGGCGGCGACCTGCGGCCCGGCCGAGCGCACGAAGTCGACGGCGGTCGCCGTCGTGATGTGCTCGAAGACGATGCGAAGCGCGGGGAAGCGGCGCGTCAGGGGCTCGAGCACGCGATCGATGAACTCGGCCTCGCGATCAAACACGTCGACCTCGGGGTCCGTCACCTCGCCGTGCACGCACAGCACCATCCCTCGCTCGGCCATGCGCTCGAGCACCGGCCATACATGCTCGATCGCGGTCACGCCCGAGTCCGAGTTGGTCGTGGCTCCCGCCGGGTAGTACTTGATCGCCGGCACCCTGCCGCTCGCGATCGCCCGGTCGACCTCCTCTGGGGGCAGATTGTCCGTGAGGTACAGGGTCATCAGCGGCTCGAAGCGCATGCCCGCTGGCAACGCTGCGAGGATACGCTCCCGGTAGGCCAGCGCATCGGCCGTGCGCGTCACGGGCGGGCGAAGGTTCGGCATCACGATCGCGCGCCCGAAGCGCGCGGCCGTATCCGGCAGCACGGCGGCGAGAAGGGCGCCATCGCGCAGGTGCAGGTGCCAGTCGTCGGGGCGCAGCAGGTCGAGCGTATCCATCGCACAGATGATAGCGACGATCAGGCCTCCGCGCCTGCAGCCCGCCTCAGCCTGTCCATGATCGCAAGGCCCAGGCCCTCGGGCGACACGCGCTCGACCACGAGTACATCGAGCCGCAGCTGGCCAGCCTCGTGCAGGGTGGCGAACACCGCCCGGCCGAAAGTGGCCAGATCCGGTACGCGCCGGTACAGGGCGAGGCCGGACGGCCTCTCCCCACCGCTGACACAGAACAGGCCGACTCGGTGCCCCGCAGCCAGTTCGCGGGCACAAACGACGGAGAGTGCGCTGGGCTCGGCGAGCACGACCCGGCAGTCGGGCATGTAATGACGGTGGCGCAGTCCAGGCGAGCGCGCAGCTGCCTCGCCCGGCTTCCCGGCCAGCGGACCGACCACCGGCTCCAGCTGCTCGGTTGTCACCGCGCCCGGCCGCAGCAGGCGTGGGCTGCTGCCGCTCAGGTCGAGCACGGTGGACTCGAGGCCATGCACGCAGGGCCCACCGTCGAGGATCAAAGGCAGATCGGCTGGCTCGAACTCTGCCGCGACATGCCCGGCCCGGGTCGGGCTTGGCCGGCCGGAGCGATTCGCGCTGGGGGCGGCCAGTGGTTCGCCCAGCGCATCCAGCAGCGCGAGGGCGACCGGATGGTCCGGCATCCTGACCGCGACAGTGTCCAGTCCGGCCGTGACGATGTCCGGCACGCCCGCGGCCCGGGGCAGGACCAGCGCCAGCGGTCCGGGCCAGAAGCGCTTGATCAGCGCCTCGGCCGCTTCCGGCAGGCCGGCCACCAGCGTATCCAGCATCGCGGCACTGGACAAATGCACGATCAGGGGGTTGTCTGCCGGCCGCCCCTTCAGGCTGAAGATCCGGGCTACAGCCCGGTGATCGAGTGCCGGGGCGCCAAGTCCATAGACCGTCTCGGTCGGAAAGGCGACCGGCTGGCCAGCGCGCAGCAGGCGCACAGCATCGGCCACCGCTGCAGGGTCGCAGTCCGGCCTGCGGATTCGCCCGCCCACCTCAGCGCGCGTGCGGTCCGGGGGCAGCCTGCCAGGGCCAGCGCCCCTCGACCTCGACATGAAGCATCAGGCTCAGCACGGTGCGGATCAGGACGATCAGCGCCAGCACACCGACATTTCCCAGCGAGCTCTCGACGACGATGGTCTTGATGATGTCCCCGGCGACCAGGAAGTCGAGCCCGAGGATCACGGCACGGCCCATGCGGTGCCTGAACTCGATATAGGCGCTGTGGCTGGACAGTCGGTGGGGCGCCAGCGCGAAATGCCAGGCAGCGATGCTTACGCCGACGAGTATCACAAGCACGCCGGCCACCTCGATCAGGTAGGCGATCACGCCGATGATCTCCTGGGACGTTTCAAGCATGAGTCGCTCCCATTGGCCGACGGCCTCCATCTTAACGCGTGCCGCCACTGTCCGTGTGGACGCCAGGCTGCCGTTGCTGTTAACGTTTCTTTCGTCACCGCTGCGCACGGCGAGGAGGCGGTGATTAGGCTGATTCCGCTCATCCGCATGGCGGGCCTGGCCAGCTGCCTCATGCTGATGTCCGCCTGCGGCAGGCCGGATGCCCAGCTCCTTCCAGGGCCATACGGGGCACCGGTTCCCGACTACGAAGCGTGGCTGATCGACCAGTCGGACTCTCCAGGCCGTGATCATGGCGGCCTGCTCTATGTGTTCGATGGGGTGGCGCTGGCGCGTGATCGCGGCGCAGCACAGGCTGCGCATCTAGTCGACCTGGGCGATGCCACCAGCGAGCTGTGCCGGGAACTGACGGGTGCTGACCCTGTCAGGCCCCACATGGTGCTGTTCAATGATCAACAGACCCATGCGTCGATCGCCTTCGTCGCCAGTGGCCATGTCGTGATGATGGACGCGGCGACCCGGGAACCCGTCGATTGCCTGCGTGCAAGCCGCGCTCCCGGAGGCCAGCAGGCGCATGCGGCCTTTCCCGCACCTGACGGCAGCTATGTGATCGTGGCCAACCAGGACGGCAAGCGGCTGGAGCGCATCGACAGTGACTTTGCCGCCGGGCGCTTCCGCCATAACGAGACGGCCACACTGGACCTGTCCAGCTGCATGACGCCCTCTGGCGCACCCTGCGAGGCTCCGGGCCTGCGCCCAGACAACGCGCCGATCTGCCCGATCATCAGCGATGACAGTGCGCTGGTGTTCGTCACGCTGCGCGGCGGCGGCCTGCTGGTGGTCGACCCGCGCCCGGAGCCGATGCGGATCATTGCCGAGTACGACCTGGAGACTGTCAGGGGCAATGGCTGCGGAGGGATCCAGGTCGACGGGTCGATGTACGTGAATTCCGGTGGCCGACCCGGCGCGATGGATCACCTGGCGCCGTACGGCTTCGATGTCTACCGCTTTGCGCTGGAGGCTTTCGAGGGTGGCCCACCGATGCCGCCCAACCAGCCCGCGCCAGTACTGCTCTTCCGCGCTGAAGGCGAGCGCGACTCGCACGGCATGGTCGTGACCGGGGACGGGCAGTACCTCTGGGTCATGGACCGTCATGCCGACCTGGCCGATATCTCGCCCGACGGTGGCCGTGTCTATGTAGCCCTGCGCGGGCCGACGCCGCTCAGCGGGGACCCACACAGCGCGACCGGTGCGACGCCTGGCCTGGGGATCATGGAGGTCCACGAAAGTGGCAGTGATGGCCGGCTGGCCGCGATTGTACCGCTCAGCAACATCGGCGACGATGGTATCGAGCGGGCCGACCCGCATGGCCTAAGGGTGCGCTGGCTGACTCAGGAGCGCTGAGCGGGTCGCAGCAGACTGAGCGCCACCGCACCGGCCAGTATCGCGGCGCCGGCAAGCGCCGTGCCCGCTACCAGCATCTCGCCGCCCTGCTTGACAGAGATTCCGATAAAGGCCCAAACCAGCACCCCGACGCAGGTGAAGTTCCGCTCGCGCCAGGCGAACAACAACCCGATCGCGGTCGCTACCACGAGCATCAGGACCGTCCACGGCACCGGGGACAGCGGCGCCCCGGACCAGCCCCAGTGCAGCAGCAGTATCGCCATGTTGGCCACTGTTGCGACGATGATCCACCCGAGGTAAAGGCTGAAAGGCACGTCGGTGCACCAGAACCCGAGCCTGTCCGGGGACAGCGGCGAGGCGGCCAGCCGCCGGTAGACCACCAGCAGGCTTGTGAGGATGGCCAGCATCGCCAGCATGCTGAGCAGGAAATGCTCATGGTGCCAGGCCAGGACCCAGCCGATGTTGGCTGCGCAGCTTGCGGCATAGGGGCCAACGATACCGGCCACGCGAGGGTCCGCACGCCGTCCGGGCAGCAGCTGGTAGGCGGCATGCATCACGAGCCCGGCATAGATCAGGCCCCAGATACCGAATACATATCCGGCCGGCGTGAACAGGGAGGGGAAGCGCGCGGAGATTTCGCCCGTACCCTGGCCGTTGAGTGGCAGCGCATTGGCCAGCCAGTTCATGCCGATGACCGCTGCCGTCAGCATGACCACGGCCAGCTGCCGCAGGATGCTGCGGCCATTCTGTCCGCTCACGTTGCCATGTGTCATCCTGGAACCCCCGCGCCGCCGGCGCGCCGGCAGGTTCGTGCAGCTTGCCTGTCCATTGATTTGGCAGCAAGCGTGCCGGGATGACCTGTGCCGCAAGGTCCGCGACAGTGGGCGGCAGCGATGCTGCCAAACGGGCAGGGCGCCCGCATGGCGGCGGTATGCTGCCCAGCAGGGCTGTTATCCTTGGTCTTGCATTCAACCAGCACGTAAGGACAGCGGATGACCGATTTCGACGACATGATGCGCAATCCGGCCGATGCCTTCACGAGCCCTGCCGATATCGTCGGCCACCCTGAACTGAGCGCGCAGCAGAAGGTGCAGCTGCTGCGCCAGTGGAAGGACGATGCCACCCGGCTGCTGGCCGCGACCGGGGAGAACATGCCAGGCACCGGTGCAGGGCCGGCGGAGCTGCTGCGCCAGGTCAACCTTGCGCTGGAGAAGCTGGCGGGCTAGTCCGCGGTACCCATGCGCCCTTCCGGCTAGAACGCGGCCAGCGACGCGGCCGGCGGGGCCGGCAGCGTGCCGGCGCGAAAGCGCACCAGGAGATCGTTCAGCGCGTCTGTCTCGATCAGGAACCCGTCATGGCCGGCAGGGCTCATGAGCCTGTGGTAAATGGCTTCCTGCAGGTGGTCGGCAAGCTCGCGCTGCTCTTGCGGCGGATACAGGATGTCCGAGCTGATCGAGATGACCAGCGCCGGCACTGACAGGTCCCGCAGCACGTCCCGGTAGTCGCCACGGCCGCGCCCAAGGTCATGGCTGTCCATCGCCTGGGTGATGCGAACGTAGCTGCATGGGTCGAAACGCTGCTGCAGCTTTTTACCCTGGTGCCGCAGGTAGGAAGCTACCTGGAACAACGGCTGGTCTGGCTGCAGGCGGCGGCCGAATCGTGCCTCGAAGTTGTACCAGCTCCGGTAGCTGCACATCGCCATCATCCGGGCGACGGCAAGCCCTCCGGTCGGCCCTGGGCCCGGCGCATAGCGCCCGTCCTTCCACTGGGGATCCGCGAAGATTGCCTGGCGCTGGGCCTCGTTCAGGCCGATACACCAGGCCGAGTGTCTACCGGAAACCCCTATGGGCGCCATTCGCTCGATACGCCCGGAAAACATCGCCGCCCACTCCAGCACCTGCATGCCGCCCAGCGAGGCCCCCAGGACCAGCGCGAGCCTGCGGACGCCTAGCCGGTCGACCAGCATTGCCTGTGCGCGGACGATGTCCCTGATAGTGACTTCCGGGAAGCGGCTGCCCCAGGGAAGTCCATCGTCCGGATGCGGGTGCAGCGGGCCACTGGTCCCGTAGCAGCCACCGAGGATGTTGCTGCAGATGATGAAATCACGTTCCGGGTCCAGCGCTCTTCCTGTGCCGAACAGTCCGGGCCACCACTCATCGGCATCGGCCGACCCGCTGAGTGCGTGGCAGACCAGCACCGCATTGTCGCCACTGGGGTTCAGTCTGCCCCAGGTACGGAAGGCCAGCACCAGCCCGGGCAGCATGGTTCCGGACTCGAGCCGGAAGGGTGCCTCCCAGCATGCGAGCTGCGTCTGGGTTGAGAGTTCAGCTGCGGTATGGAGCTTCTCTCTCATGCACTCTCGGCACCGGCCGCTCTTGCGAACGCCTGGGCGAAATCAGCCTTGATGTCCTCGATATGCTCGATCCCGACAGCCACACGGATCAGCTCCGGTGTCACGCCGGCCGAGCGCTGCTCATCGACGGACAGCTGCTGGTGCGTCGTGCTGGCCGGGTGGATGACAAGGGTCTTGGCATCACCAACATTTGCAAGGTGGCTCGCCAGCCTGACCGAGTTGATGAAGCGCTTGCCGGCTTCGAGCCCCCCGCGTATGGAGAAGTTGAGCACTGCCCCGAAACCATTGCGGAAATACCTGCGAGCCTGCTCATGGTAGGGGTGATCCGGCAGGCCGAGGTAGCTCACCTGCTCGACCATCGACTGCCCGCGCAACCATTCCGCCAGCGCCTGGGCATTGCTGCAGTGGCGCTCGACCCGGAGTGACAGCGTTTCCAGGCCCTGCAGGAACAGGAACGCGTTGAAGGGCGACAGTGCCGGGCCCCAGTCCCGCAGGCCTTCAACCCGTGCCCGGATGATGAAGGCGATGTTGCCGAACGGGCTGTCCTTGCCGAAGGTCTCGGCGAAGTTCAGTCCGTGGTAGCCCGGAGAAGGCGTGTGGAATGTACGAAAGCGATCACTGGTCCAGTCGAAGCGACCGGCATCGACGATCACGCCGCCGATCGAGGTGCCATGGCCGCCAATCCATTTCGTGGCCGACTGCACGACGATGTCCGCACCATGCTCGATCGGACGCACCAGCCAGCCGGCACACCCGAACGTGTTGTCGACGACCAGCGGCAGGCCATGCGCATGCGCGAGCTCGGCCAGCGCCTCGAAATCCGGCACGGAGAAGGCCGGGTTGCCGATCGACTCGACATAGATTGCTCGCGTCCGATCATCGATTGCTGCACGGAAGTCGTCGAGGCGGTCACCCTCGACGAAGCGCACGTTGATCCCGAGGCGCGGAAACTGCACCTTGAACTGGTTGTAGGTGCCGCCATAGAGCGAGGTCGAGGACACGATATTGTCCCCCGCCTCGGCCAGCGTGGCCACGGCCAGGAACTGCGCCGCCTGCCCGCTTGCGGTCGCCAGCGCCGCCACCCCGCCCTCGAGCGCCGCGACCCTCTGCTCGAAAACGTCCGTGGTCGGGTTCATGATCCGGGTATAGATGTTGCCGAACTCCTGCAGCGCAAACAGGCGCGCGCCATGGTCGGCATCGTTGAACGTATAGGACGTCGTCTGGTGTATGGGCACCGCGCGCGAGTTGGTGCCGGCGGCCGGTGACTGTCCGGCATGCACCTGCAGTGTCTCGAACCGGTAGCTGTTCTTGTCGCTCATCGGGCGCTCCCTGTGCTGGCCATGGGGGCATTATGTCCCAATTGGCCGCTGCCCTCGCCATCTGCGGCGGGCTTGTGCACAATGATCAGACATCAGCACAAGGGGAGCTCACGATGCATCCAGTTGGAGCCATCCTTGCCCAGAAGGGCCGCCAGATCTGGTCCGTCGCCCCGGGGGACAGCATGCTGCAGGCCATCACCCTGATGGCTGAACGGGGCATCGGTGCGCTGCTAGTCATGGAAGGCGCGGAGCTGCTGGGCGTGATTTCCGAGCGCGACTACGCGCGCAAGATCATTCTCCAGGGGCGCCGCTCGGCGGAAACCGCGGTCGGGGACGTCATGAGCCGCGATGTCGTCACGGTCTCACCGGAAGCGACGGCCGAGCAGGGCCTCCAGCTGATGACGAAGCATTTCATCCGGCATCTGCCTGTCATCGAGGAAGGACAGGTTGTCGGCGTGGTCTCCATCGGAGACCTCGTCAAGGCGGTGATCGAGGACCAGCAGTTCGTGATCCAGGAGCTGGAGCGCTACGTGTCCGGCTGAGCCGGGCCCCGGCCACCCATGCATGCAGGGATGCGCTCACGAGGCCTGGCGGCCGCGCTGCTGCTGGCGCTCTCCGCGGCACAGGCTGAGTACCGGGTCGATATTGGCTGGACGCAGCTCGCCGCAGAGCTCGGGGATGACCTGCCGGACGGCAGCGGGGTCGGCGTCGTGCAGGTGGAGGGCCCGGCTGAAGTCGAGGGCCGGCAGACCTGGCTTCCGGACCTGGAGCACCGGGAGTTCACGGGCAAGACGATCACCGATGCCTCAGGTGCGCCGCCCGGCCTGTTCTCCGGCCATGCGACCGGCGTGGGACGCAACTTTTACGGCAACAGGTCCTCCATCGCACCGGGCATCGAGGTCGTCGCTTCCTTCAGCGCCGAAGGCTGGCTCGGAAACGACTACCTGCGCGTAGCGCCGGGGGGGGCAGCCCAGCCCCCCCGCGCGCGCAGCGAGCGCATTGCCAACCACAGCTGGGTGGGCAACGCCGCGCCGCTGGAAAGCGAAATCCTCCGCAGGATGGACTGGGTGATCCAGCGCGACGACTTCCTGCAGTTGGTCGGACTGACGAATGGCACAACCAACCGGCCGCTCATGGGCAATGCCTGGAACGTGATAGCGGTCGGGCGAACTGACGGGCGGCATGGCCAGGGCTCCGTCGCGCTGGACGATGTCTACACGGGCGGGCGTGTCCGACCACACCTGGTCGTCCCAGCGCCCAATACTAGCCAGGCCACGGCCAGGGCCTCCGCTGCCGCTGCACTGCTGGTGCAGGCTGCGGCTGATCATCCGGAGTGGTCTGCCGATCCCGTCAGCAGTGAGGGAAGCAGCCGGGCAGGCATCACGATACCCAACGCGGGCCGCGCGCTCGTGATCCGGGCAGCGCTGATGGCGGGGGCGCAGCGCTACACCGTCAACGCGACGGAGGCTGACATACGCGACTATCGTGCGCTTCCGGTCCACCGCAGCGCCAATGGTCTCGATACCCGGTACGGCGCCGGCCAGCTCAACGTCCGCAACAGCTGGCGCATACTCTCGGCTGGCGAACAGAACAGCGCCGAGGACGACCCGCAGGGCCAGGGCATCGTGGGATCGGAAGGCTTCGACTACGATCCCCACTTCGGCGGCGCCGGTGGCAGCAATGCCATCGCCAGCTACCGGCTCCCGGTCTGCGAGCTGCAGTCCCTGCTGGCGGTGACGCTGAACTGGAACCTGCGCATCGTCGGGTCAAGCGGGATCCTTTTCGACAGCAGCGCGAACCTGCACATGCTGGACCTCGAGCTATTCGATGTGACCGACCCCGGCAACCCCGTACTGCTGCAGGCCTCCACCGCACGCAACGACAACAGCCAGAACCTGTGGGTGCCGCTCGCGCCCGGGCGGGAGCACCTGATTCGCGTCAGTCGGCCGGACGGGGAGCCTCCGTTCGACTGGCCCTTTGCGATTGCCTGGCGCATCGCTCCTGATCCCGATGGCGACGGCGTCCCCGACTCTCCCGGTTTCAGCAGATGTTCGGCAGGCCGCCCGGGCCCTCCGGGCTGAACCCCTGAGGCGCAGCATCGCCGGGGCCGGGCCGGTTATCCTGTGCGCCGATGCGCACGCCTCAACTCCCGAAGCTGCCGATCCTGCCGGTCCTGCCCGAGATCAGGCGTGAACTCGAGCAGCGCAGTCAGCTGATACTCGCTGCGCCACCGGGCGCCGGCAAGAGCACCTGCGTACCCCTGGCGCTGCTTGATGCTGGCTGGCTGGCAGGCCGACGGGTGCTGATGCTCGAGCCGCGGCGTCTGGCGGCGCGGGCAGTCGCCGTCCGGATGGCGGAACTTCTCGGCGAGACGCCGGGGCAGACCGTGGGCTACCGGATGCGGCTCGAGCGGCGGACCAGCTCGCGGACGCGGATCGAGGTCATCACGGAAGGGCTGCTTGCGGCCGATCTGCAGCGCGACCCCGCTCTGGAGCATGTTGGCTGTCTCCTGTTCGACGAGTTTCACGAACGCAGCCTGCAGGCGGACCTCGGCCTCGCGCTGGCACTCGACAGCCAGCGCCATCTGCGGCCCGATCTTCGGCTCGTCGTGATGTCGGCAACACTGGACGAGGCGGCGCTGGCCGCACTCCTGCCGGGAGCAGCGCGGGTCCGCGCGGAGGGGCTCAGCTACCCCGTCGATACCCTGTACCTGCCGCGCAGCGCAGGCCAAGGCCTGTTACGCCTCGCGGCTGCTGCTGTCCGGCGCGCCCTCGAGGAGTTTCAGGGTGACATCCTCGTCTTCCTGCCGGGTGCCGGAGAGATACGCCAGCTGGCTGCAAGGCTTGACCAGGACCTGGCCGGGCAGCGACTCGCCATCCTGCCGCTCTATGGCGAGCTCGCGCGTGAGCAACAGGCAGCAGCGCTGCGCCCTGACGCGGAGGGCCGCCGCCGCATCGTTCTGGCAACCAATATCGCGGAAACCAGCCTGACGATAGACGGTATCGGGATCGTGATCGACAGCGGGCTGGAGCGACGGCCGCGTTTCGATCCACGCAGCGGCATGAGCCGTCTCGTCACCACGCGAATCGCCCAGAGCTCCGCTGAGCAGCGCCGGGGCCGTGCCGGGCGTCTGGGGCCCGGCGTCTGTCTCAGGCTGTGGACCGGGACCGAGCAGCGGCAGCTGTCGTCGCAGGCCCGGGCAGAGATACTCGAAGCGGACCTGGCACCCCTGGCGCTGGAGCTCGCCGGCTGGGGCAGTGAAGCTGGCGAGCTCAGCTGGCTCGACCCCCCACCTCCGGGCGCGCTGGCCCAGGCGAAAGCCCTGCTGCTGCGCCTTGGCGCCCTCGATGAAGATGGGCGGATCACCGGCCATGGGCGTGCGATGGCCCGGCTGGGCACACACCCGCGTCTGGCCCACCTGCTGCTGCTGGCGCGCGAGCGGGGCCTCGCAATGACCGGCGCGACGCTCGCGGCGCTGCTCGGCGAGCGCGATCCCCTGGCCCGCAGCGAACCGGCGGTCGATACGGATCTGCGCAGCCGGCTGGCACTGTTCGCGCCTGGAGGAACCAGCAATGCCGACCGTGGGGCGATAGCAGCCATCCGGCGCACGCGGGGGTTGCTGCTGCGCCAGCTCGGCGCCGAAGAGGCACCGGTCGAAGTCGATGCGGCCGGGCGCCTGCTGGCACTGGCCTATCCGGACCGGATCGCCCAGCGACGCAGCACCGGTGGCGGACGCTACCGGCTGAGCAATGGTCGTGGTGCATGGCTCCCGCCGCACGATCCGCTCTGCAGCGCCGGCTTTCTGGCCGTCGCCGATCTCGAGGACGGCGACAGCGAGGCGCGCATCCGCCTTGCCGCGCCGCTGTCGCTGGCTGACCTGGAGCAGCTGTTCGGCACCCGCATCCAGGCCCGCGACGAGATCAGCTGGGACCCGCATGTCCAGGGCGTGATCGCCAGGCGGCAGCGCTGGCTCGATGCGCTGCTGATCGCCGATGAGCCCTTGCCCTCACCGGATCGCGAGCAGGTTCGCCATGCGCTGCTCCAGGGACTGGCAGGCCTGGGGCCGGACAGCCTGCCCTGGACCAGGGAGGCGCGTACGCTGAGGGCACGCATCGCGCTTGCGCGCCGGCTGCAGCCCGATCGCGGCTGGCCTGACCTGGGCGACGAGGCGCTGATGGGCACGCTGTCGGAATGGCTCGGCCCCTGGCTGGACGGCGTCTCGCGCACGGCCCAGCTGGCCCGCCTCGATCTCACCGGCGTCCTGCGTGCCCGCCTTGATTTCGGCCTGGCGCGGGAGCTCGACCGGCTGCTGCCGACCCACGTCCCCGTGCCCAGTGGCTCGCGCATTGCAATCGACTACCTGGCCGGCCCGGACCCTGTGCTTGCGGTGAAGCTGCAGGAGCTGTTCGGTCTCGCCGAGACCCCCCGCGTCGCCGACGGCCAGCTGCCGCTGACCCTGCACCTGCTGTCACCCGCCCGGCGCCCGGTCCAGATCACGCGGGATCTGGCGAGCTTCTGGGCCAACGGCTATCCAGATGTGCGCAAGGAGCTCAAGGGGCGTTACCCGAAGCACGCCTGGCCCGAGGACCCCTGCACGGCCAGTCCTGCCAGACGTTGAGAACCGGAACGGGACCCTGGCCGGGTGGCGCTTCAGGTCGCGTTTGAGTCTGACATCTCGTTGATCACTGCGAGAAACGCCTCGCCATAGGCTGCAAGCCTGCGTTCCCCGACGCCGGAGATCGCCGAAAGCGCCTGTGTCGTGGCCGGGCGCCTGCGCACCATCTCGACCAGAGTCGCATCGTGGAAGATCACGTAGGGTGGGACGCCCTGCTGCTCTGCCAGAACGCGCCGCTGCCTTCGCAGGTTCTCAAACAGAAGCTGGTCGGCAGGATCTGTCAGGCCCGCGGCGGGTGCAGTCGTGCGCGGCGATGAGCGCCGGTCCCGGCGCGACGGGAGTGCATCCCGGCGCAGTTCCAGTGCCTGCTCGCCGCGCAGCAGAGGGCGGCAACGCTCATGCAGCCTGAGGCTGCCGTGGCCATCCACATCGACGGTCAGCAGGCCCAGCCCGATCAGCTGGCGGAATACGCTGCGCCATTCGGCGGGGCCCAGGTCGGTGCCGATGCCGAAGGTGCTCAGCCGGTCGTGACCGAAGCCCCGGATGCGGGCATCGTCGCGCCCCGTCAGTACTTGCACGAGGTAGTTGACCCCGAAACGCTGCCCGGTCCTGTGCACGCAGGACAGCGCCTTTCGCGCTGCCACCGTGGCATCCCAGGTCTCCGGCGGAGAAAGGCAGTTGTCGCAGTTGCCGCAGGGCTTTTCCAGCCTTTCGCCGAACCAGCCGAGCAGGGCCTGGCGCCGGCAGCCACTCATCTCGCACAGTGCCAGCATGGCCTGCAGCCTGTGATGCTCGCTGCGCTTGTGTGCCTCTGCGGCCTCGGAGGCCGCGAGCATCTGGCCGATCGCTATCGCATCCTGCAGGCCATAGAACATCAGCGCATCCGAGGGCAGGCCGTCGCGCCCGGCACGTCCGGTCTCCTGGTAGTAGGCTTCGATGCTTTTCGGGAGGTTCAGGTGGGCAACGAAGCGGACGTCGGGCTTGTCGATACCCATGCCGAACGCGATGGTCGCAACCATGACGATGCTGTCTTCGCGGATGAAGCGCTGCTGGTGCCTGGCACGGGTCTGAGCATCGAGGCCGGCATGGTAGGGCAGTGCCGGGATGCCCTGCGACGACAGCCATGCCGCGATGTCGTCCACCCGCTGGCGGGCGAGGCAGTAGACGATCCCGGCCTCGCCAGGGTGCTCCTCGCGGATGAAGCGCAGCAGCTGGTCACGCACGTTGCCCTGGCCGGGGCGGATCGCGTAACGGATGTTGGGCCGGTCGAAGCTGCTGATGAACAGTTCCGCATCCGTCAGCGCCAGGCGCTCGCGGATCTCCCGTTGTGTGCGCGGCTCTGCCGTGGCGGTGAGCGCGACGCGGGGAACGCCCGGAAATCGGTCGGCAAGCACATGGAGCTGCATGTACTCAGGCCGGAAATCGTGGCCCCATTGCGAGACACAGTGCGCCTCGTCGATGGCGAACAGGGCAATCCTCACCTGCTCGAGCAGCTGCAGCGTGCGCTCCTGGAGCAGGCGTTCGGGAGCCATGTAGAGCAGGTCAAGCTCTCCGTCCAGCAGTGCCTGCTCGGTGCGGGCAGCCTCGCTGCGGCTCAGCGACGAGTTCAGGAACGCCGCACTCACACCTGCCTGGCGCAGCGTAGTCACCTGGTCCTGCATCAGTGCGATCAGTGGCGAGACGACGATGCCGGTGCCCTCCCGCACGAGGGACGGCACCTGGTAGCAGAGGGACTTGCCGCCGCCGGTCGGCATCAGCAGCAGTGCATCCTGCCCGGTGACCAGCTTGTCGATGACCGCCTGCTGCAGCGGCCGGAAGGAATCGTAGCCGAAGACCTCGCGAAGTATGCGCCGGGCGGCGTCTACCACTTGTCGGCGAGTTCCGCGATCACGGGCATCCGCCAGCGCTCGCCGCGCAACGCGAATACAATGCCGACCACGACCATGGCGAACGCAGCCAGCCAGACGATGGGCGCCAGGAGCATGAACAGCACTCCGAGCAGCGGCATCATCGCCAGGAAGCTCAGCGTCAGCAGCAGCAGGATCCAGACGCCTGTCAGCGTGAGCCCCTGGCGCGCATGCCAGCGTACGAACGGGTCATCGGCCATGACGAAATACGGTATCAGCCCGAGCGGTCCACAGTAGGCGAGCACCAGCATCAGCCACTGCGGCAGCTGATCGTTGCGCGGCTCGGGCATCTTGTCATCGCTCATGTTCGATCTCCTGCACGCGAAACGGGGCCCGGTGGCCGAGACTACTGCCCGGGACAGGCCGGGGCAAGCGGCCCGCACGCGGCCCGGCAGGAAGCCTGACAGGCTGGTATTCTTGGCGCCCCGGATCGGGGCCCGGGCCCGGATCCGCCCTCATTCACGCCTGCGGAGAACGCTGTGGAAGTCGATATCATCCTGGAGCCGGATCTTACCCCGCGGCAGATCGTCGAGCTCGGCCAGGCGGCCGAGAAGCTTGGTATTCGCGCTGTCTGGACGTCCAACTACTTCGCCCACTGGGACCCGTTCATCTCTCTGGTGCCCCTGGCCCAGACGACCAGCCGCATCAAGATGGGGCCGCTTGCGGTCAGTCCTTTCGAGATGCACCCGCTGAAGATCGCCAACGGGCTGCTGACGCTCAACGAAATGTCGGACGGTCGGGCGGTGATCGCCGTGGGTGCCGGCGAGGGCAATATCGATGCGATGGCGCTGGCCAAGCCGCCCAAGGTCGTCCGGGCGGTCCGCGAGGCGCTGGAGATCATCATCGCCGCGGCCAACGGCCGGCTGGGAGAGGGATACAAGGGTGAGGACTTCAGCGTCAACTTCCCCTGCGCCTATCCATGGCTGACGGCAAGCCCGCCCTGCGTCTACGGCACGGCCTACCGGCCGATGATGATGCGCATGGAAGGCCGCGTGGCCGACGGTGTCTACATCGGCTGCACGCCGCCCGAGTTCGTGGGTCCGGCGATGGACGCAGTTCGCGAGGGCTATGCGAAGCGCAGCGAACCGGCCCGGGACTTCCGCGTAAATACCTTCTGGGGCTGGCACATCAAGGCTGATCGTACCGAGGCTTACCGGGAGTCGCGCCGTGAGCTGCCCTGGCGCGCGCGCAAGCTCGATGAGGAGCTGCTGGCGCTGTTTCTCAGCGAGGACGAGGTCGCGCTGGTCCGCGAAAACTACGACGCCTACGTCGCGGCCTACTTCAATCGCAGCGGTCACGTCGACGAGGTGCCCGAAGACGTCTCGAACCGGCTTTGCGAGGGTTTGACCTCGACTGGCGGCCTGGAGGACCTCGACCGCGAGATCGAGCGGTTCCGGCTGTTCGGCAAGGCGGGACTGACCGAGATCGCGCTGCGCCTGCATGATGACCCGATGGATGGATTGCGTATCATCGGGGAGCAGGTGGTGCCTGCCCTACGCTGAGCAGTACCTCGTCGATGCTGAACTACCCGGACATCAGTCCCGTCGCCTTCGAGCTCGGCCCGCTGGCCGTGCGCTGGTATGGCCTGATGTACCTGGTCGGCTTCGTGCTGGCCTGGTGGCTCGGTCGTGTCCGCGCCCGGCGGGCAGACTCGCCGGTCACGCCGCAGCAGGTCGATGACCTGATCTTCTTTGGCGCCCTGGGCGTGATCATCGGTGGCCGGCTCGGCTACACGCTCTTCTACGGCTTCGACCAGGTCCTGCGCGACCCCCTGAGCCTGCTGCGCATCTGGGAAGGGGGCATGTCGTTCCATGGCGGCCTGATCGGCGTACTGGTCGCAATGGCACTGTTTGCGCGCCGCATCGATGCCGGATTCTTCCGTGTCACTGACTTCCTGGCGCCACTGGTGCCGCTTGGCCTGGCCGCGGGACGCATCGGCAATTTCATCAATGGAGAGCTCTGGGGCAAGCCGACCGACGTGCCCTGGGGCTTTGTGGTCGATGGCATCACGCGTCACGCAAGCCAGCTCTACCAGGCCGCGCTGGAAGGCATTGCGCTGTTCGTGGTCCTCTGGATGTTCTCCACCAGGCGCCGACCCGTCATGGCTGTGTCCGGACTGTTCCTGGCGGGCTACGGACTCGCCCGTTTCTCGGTCGAGTTCTTCCGGCTCCCCGATGCCCATATCGGATACATCGCGTTCGGCTGGCTGACGATGGGCCAGCTGCTGACCCTGCCGATGATCGTGGCCGGCCTCATCATGCTCGGACTCGCCTGGCGGCGGCATACGGCGGGCTGAGCGCGATGCGCCAGTACCTGGAGCTGATGCGCCATGTGCGTGAGCACGGTGAACGCAAGGAGGACCGCACGGGCACCGGCACGCTGAGCGTGTTCGGCTACCAGATGCGCTTCGACCTTGGTGCCGGCTTCCCGCTCGTCACCACCAAGAAGCTGCACCTGCGCTCGATCATCCACGAGCTGCTGTGGTTCCTGCGCGGCGAAACCAACATCCGCTCACTGAACGAGGCCGGAGTGACCATCTGGGACGAGTGGGCGGACGGGAACGGTGATCTGGGACCCGTCTATGGCGCGCAGTGGCGTTCGTGGCCAGCTGCCGACGGGCGTACGATCGACCAGATCAGCTTCGCGCTCGAGCTGTTGCGCACTGACCCCGACTCGCGGCGTATCCTGGTCAGCGCGTGGAACGTAGGTGAGCTGGACCGGATGGCGCTGATGCCCTGTCATGCGCTGTTCCAGTTCCATGTTGCCGGGGGACGCCTGTCCTGCCAGCTCTACCAGCGGAGCGCCGACATCTTCCTGGGCGTGCCGTTCAACATTGCATCCTACGCGCTGCTGACCCACATGATGGCGCAGCAGTCGGGCCTGGAACCCGGTGAGTTCATCTGGACGGGGGGCGACTGCCACCTTTACCTGAACCACCTCGACCAGGCTGAGGAGCAGCTCGGGCGAGAGCCGCTGCCCTTGCCGAGGCTCGCGATCCGGCGCCACCCGCCATCGATCTTCGAATACCGTTACGAGGACTTCGAGTTCCTGGACTACCGCTGCCATCCACACATCAAGGCGCCGGTTGCGGTCTGAACCATCCTCAGTCCGCTGGCGGAATCCGACGAAACGCCATGGTCTCGGCCAGTACCGGCAGTGGCTCGCGATTGGTGTCAAAAGGAATCAGCGCGACCGCGAGCCACTCGCCGGCCGGGTCGATGATCGCCAGGAAACCCAGCATCTCGCCGCTGTCCGGCTCGAAGGCCTGTCCGCTCAGCTGCCGGCCTTCCTGCCGGCCGGCGACCTGGAAGGTCATTGCGCCATCGCTCATCATGCCGCGCAGCGCGCCATCGTCTTCGCGCCTGAGTTCCAGCTCCAGCATCCCGGTTGGCCCCTCGCCCAGGTAACGACCCTCCAGGGCCGGGGGTGGGCTGGCCAGCACGGCCAGGGCGGTCAGCAGCAGGGCCGCCAGCAGGAGCCTGGCTGCTCCGGGTCTGATGCTGTCGGTGCCGCTTATCGGGCGCGATCGATGCATGACTGTGCCGCTCCTTAACAGCTGTGCTGGTCCGGCTCAGCCGGGTGCGTGACTCAGCGGGTCGTCGTGGTCGGCCAGAGGGCTTCCTGGCCGGCAGTCGACGGCGCAGATCCTGGCTGGGCCATCCAGGCGGGCAGCGGTCAGCTCGCCACCCCAGATGCAGCCGGTGTCCAGCGCGAGCAGGCGCGCGGCCTGCATCAGGCCCAGGCTCGACCAGTGCCCGAACACTATACGGACATTGCTGCTGGCCCGACCCGGTGCCTCGAACCAGGGCACGAGGTGATCCGGCTGGCTGCCGGGACGGCCTTTACGCCGTAGCTCCAGCCGTCCATCGGGGTGGCAGTAACGGATGCGCGTCAGTGCGTTCACGATGAAGCGAAGCCGGTCGTGCCCGGCAAGCGTCGGGTCCCAGAGGTCTGGCAGGTCGCCGTACAGCTGCTGCAGGAATGCGCCACAGCCTGGCCCGCGCAGCACGTCCTCGGCTTCGCGCGCGAGACGTATCGTCTGCAGTGGATGCCACTGGGGTGGCAGTCCGGCATGGACCAGCAGCGTGCCCAGGTCCGGCCGGTAGTGTGCCAGCGGCCGGTGGCGCAGCCATTCGATCAGCACATCGGCATCGGGTGCATCGAGCACCTGGGTCAGGTGCCGGTTCCTGGCGCGCGAGCCGTTCCCGAACGCCAGCGCGAGCAGGTGCAGGTCATGGTTGCCGAGCACGCACACCGCCATGTCCCCTAGCTGGCGCACGCGCCTGAGTACTCCAAGGGAGTCCGGGCCGCGGTTGACGAGGTCACCGACGAACCAGATCTCGTCCCGCCCGGGCGTCGGGTTCAGGCGGTCCAGGAGTTTCCCCAGCTGCTCATCGCAGCCCTGGACGTCACCGATCGCCCAGATGGCCATGAACTAGTGGAGGACCCCGGGCACGGCGAGGCGGAAGCAGGGAATCGGCGCCTGGAAGTGCTGCCCGTCCTCGGCGACGAAGCCGTAGCTGCCCTCCATGGTGCCAACTGGCGTGTCCAGCACGGCGCCGCTGGAGTAACGGTGCGATTGACCCGGCTGGATCACGGGCTGCTCGCCGATGACACCTTCACCCTCGACCTGCTGCACCTTGCCATTGGCATCGGTGATCAGCCACTTGCGGCGAAGCAGCTGTGCTGCCCGGTCGCCCTTGTTCCGGATGCTGATGGTATAGCCGAACACATAGCGCGCCTGCTCGGGCTCGGATTGCTCGGGCAGATACATGGTCTCCACGCTGATCTGGATCTCGGGTGTGATGTTGCCTGGTTCCATGAGACTGATTGTACCGTTCCCCGTCCATCCATGCCCGGAGCGAAATCGCCGCGTGAACTCCGAGCTCTGGTAGTTGCGCCGTTCTGAACCTCGGGCGCGGACACGCCGACAGCGCCCACTACCGTTGTCAGGCGGTGTTGGCCAGCTGGTCGGCCAGGCGGGCGAAGGCGGTGGTGTCGAGCTGTTCCGGGCGCAGGCCCGGGTCGATGCCGGCAGCGCGGATCTGCGCGTCGTCCAGCAGCCCCTTAAGCGAGTTGCCCAGGCGCTTGCGCCGCTGGCCAAATGCCCGCGTAACGAGACGGTCAAAATCATCCAGCGACCGGATACCCAGGGTCTCCGGCCCGCGCGGCACCAGGCGCAGGAAGGCCGAGTCCACCTTCGGGGGCGGCGTGAAGCAGCCCGGCCCGATGCCGAACAGGTTCTCTGTCGTGCAGCGCGCCTGGACCGTGAGAGAGAGCCGGCCATAGGTGCGGCTGCCCGGCTGCGCAACGATGCGCTCCACCACTTCACGCTGCAGCATGACATGCAGGTCCGTGAACAGGCCGCTGAAGCTCATCAGGTGGAACAGCAGCGGCGTTGAGATGTTGTAGGGCAGGTTGCCCGCCAGGCGCAGCCGGCCCGGGCCTGCGAGCGCGCTGAAGTCGAACTTCAGCGCATCGGCACAGTGAACGCGTAGCGGCTGGCCATGAAAGAGCTGTGGAAGTTCGCGGGCGAGCTCCCGGTCGATTTCCACCGCGTCGACCGGTACGCCCCGCTCGAGCAGCGCCCGCGTCAGCGCGCCCCGGCCCGGTCCGATCTCTGCGAAGTGATCGCCTGGCTCCGGTGCGATAGTGCGGATGATCTTGCGGATGATGTTCCGGTCATTCAGGAAGTGCTGGCCAAACTGTCGGCGCGGCGGGCCGAAGCTCACGCGCGTGCCCCTAGCATCTCCAAGGCCTGGACAGCGGCCGCAATGAGGCTACCGGGACTTGCCCGGCCGCTGCCCGCCAGGTCCAGCGCGGTACCGTGGTCCACGGAGGTCCTGATTACGGGCAGGCCCAGCGTCACGTTGACCGCTTCCCCGAAGCCTCGCGCCTTCAGCACGGGAAGCCCCTGGTCGTGATACATCGCGAGCACCGCGTCCACTCCGGCCAGCGCTGTTGGCGTGAACGCGGTATCAGCCGGAAGCGGACCGAGCAGGCGCAGACCTTCCGCCTTGAGCAGGTCGAGCAGCGGGATCATCACGCGCTGCTCCTCGTCGCCCAGGTGCCCCGATTCCCCGGCATGCGGGTTCAGGCCAAGCACCAGGATCACGGGGTCCGGGATGCCGAAGTGTCGCTGCAGGTCACGATGCAGGATGTCGATCGTCGTGCGCAGAAGCGGTGCCTGCACCTGGTCTGCGACCGCGCGCAGGGGCAGGTGGGTGGTCAGCAGCGCCACGCGCAGACCCGACGTGGCCAGCATCATCACGGGATGTTCGATTCCGCAGCGCTGCGCAAGAAACTCGGTATGACCCGTGAAGGGGATGCCGGCTTCGTTGATCACGGCCTTTTGCACCGGTGCGGTCAGCATCGCGTCGAAGTCGCCGGCCAGGCAGCCATCGCAGGCACGCTCGAGCAGCCGCAGTACGTGGGGAGCGTTGCGCGCATCCAGCTGGCCAGCGACGACCTCGGCCCCGAGCGGTTCGTCGGCGACCAGCAGACGCCCCCGGCGTGAGGGCATGCGTGGAGTGGCCGGATCCCAGTCGGCGAGCTCGACTCCCGGCGCCAGTGAGCTGGCCCGGCTGGCCAGCAGGCGACGGTTGCCGAGCACTACCACCTCGGCCGGCCAGTCACGGCCGGCCATATCAAGCACGATGTCCGGGCCGATGCCGGCAGGCTCGCCGCAGGTCACGGCCAGACGTGGGATCCGGTGCTCAGTGTTCATGGAGCGACAGCGGCGCAGCAGCCTGCGCCATCACGCTACATCCGGTACTCGACGAAGGCCTCGTCGCGGAGCCGGCGGGTCCACAGCTCGGTTTCCTCGCCCAGCTTGCTGTTGCGCACGGCCATGATGGCCTGCTGGCGCTGGTAGTCTGCCGTGGCGTCATGGGTGCGGCGCTCCGTGACCTCGGCTATGTGCCAGCCGAAAGGCGTGCGGAATGGCTTGCTGATTTCGCCAAGGCCCAGGCCGTCGATGGTCTGCTGGAACTCGGGTACGAAATCACCCTCGACCGACCAGCCGAGGTCCCCGCCATCGATGGCTGAGCCAGGATCCTCGGACACGACCCTGGCCACAGCGGCAAAGTCCGCGCCATCCTCGATGATCTGCCGGCGGATCTCGACCAGGCGCTGCTGGATGGCCGCATCGTCGAGCACCTCGTTGGGTGCCAGGAGTATGTGCCGCACACGGGTCTGGTCCTCGACGATGCGCTCGCCGCCGCGGCGCTCGTCCAGTCTCACGAGGTGAAAGCCGCTGGCGCTGCGGATCGGGGCGGAAACCTCGCCGGGAGCCAGCTGAGGCGCAACGTCCTGGAAAAGGCTGGGCAGCTCGTCGCCGCGGCGCCACCCGAGGCTGCCGCCCTCCAGTGCCTGCTGCCCGTCCGAGTAGGCGATCGCGAGTTCGGCAAACTCCTCGCCGGCCAGTACCCGGCGATGGATATCCTCGATGCGCTCGCGGGCCGCATTGACCTCGCTGCTGTCGGCGCCAGCCGACAGCGAGACCAGGATATGCGAGATGCGGAAGTCGTGGTTCAGGAAGGCGCGGCCCTCCTGCCGGGCAAGGAATTCCTCGATCTCGCGCGGGGTCACGACGATCCGCGAGATCACATCACGCTGGCGAAGCTGCTCCAGCATCAGCTGCTCGCGCAGCTCCCGGCGGTAGCTGTTGTAGTTGATGCCTTCGGCTGCCAGCAGCCCGGGCAGATCAGCCAGCGGAATGTTGTTGCGCTGGGCGACTCCGGCCAGTGCCTGGTTCACCAGTTCGTCAGGTACCTGGATACCCAGCCGCTCGGCACGCTGCAGCTGGATGCGCGTGATCACGAGGCGCTCAAGCACCTGCTGGGCCAGCTGCCTTGCCGGGGGCATCGGCGTGCCCTGTTCCTGCAGCCGCGCGACGATGCGGTCCATCTCCACCGCCAGTTCGCTCTTCAGCACGACGCCGTCATTCACGACGGCCGCAACGCCATCGAGCAGTTCGCCCGTCGCGCTGAGTTCCAGAGTCTGTGCGCTGGCCCGGAAGCCCGTCACGGCCAGCAGTGCGATAAGCAGGGTGATCCTGAGGTGGCGCATGGCGCCCTCCGCTCGTTCAGTATCGATCAAAGCGGAGCATACCACGGTCGAGCAGGCGCTCTGCCGGGCTGGCGCTGCTGCTCAGTCCCTTTAGCTGCAGCTGCAGGGTGACCGTGGTGTCGAATTCCCCGTCACGTCCGACAAGGTTGCGCCGCAACAGCAGGCGAAGGCCCCAGCAGCAGGTGCTGTAGTCAAAGCCGATGAATCGCTCGATGGGCTCGCTATCCAGCAGCGAATAGTCGTAGCCGCCGACCACGCTCCAGCTGCTGCTGAGTGGCCAGGCCAGGCCCACGTCGATCTTTTCCAGGGTGTCGCGCCGGAAGCGGTAAGCTACGCTCACTGCGCGTTGCCGGTCCGGGTTGTAGAGCACACGCGCCTCCGCCAGGCTGGTCTCGCCTTCCCCCGAGTCCCACTGGTAGCCGACGCTCAGCCGCCAGGTGTCGCGCAGGTTGAGGCCCAGTTCACCGATGTAGTCGGAGGAACTGCGGTCGCTCGGCTGGTCGCCCGGCAGCGTCACCTGCCGATCCCTGAAGTACCGTGTCTGGCCGAAGGTTGCGGCGAGGAACTGCGAGCCATCGCTCGCGTTCAGCAGGCGGGTAGTGAGACCCATGCTGAGCTGCGTTGTGTCGCCGTAGCGGTCGTGACCGGCGAACCGGTTGCGGCGGAAAAGCTGGACCAGGTTGAAGTCAGGCTCGATGGTGTCGAAAACGGGCAGGTCTTCCTGGTCCCGGAACGGCACGTGAAGGAACTGAAGGCGCGGTTCAAGGGTCTGCAGGAAACGGTCGCCGCGTCCGCTGGCCCGCTCCAGCACGGTCCGCAGGTTGACGCTGTAGATCGGGAGCAGCCGGTCCGGTGAGCGTGCTTCACCGGGTTCGGTGTTCGACAGCGCATAGTTGACGTAGTCGAGCGCGACCGCGGGTTCCAGCTCGAGGCCGCGCCAGTTCAGAGGCAGCGAGACTTCCGGCATGGCCCGCGATCGCAGCCCGGTCACGCCCGTATTCCGGTCGAAGTAGACCAGCTCCGAGTTGAAGCCCAGGTTGAGCCCGAGGGGCTGGCCGGGCCAGCTTGCGCGCACGTTCAGCTGCGGCAGCCGCTGGTAGGGCTTGTCCTCGCTCACGATCGCATCATCCAGCGTCTGGTGGTCCTCAAGGCGCAGCAGCACGGTCCAGGCCGGGTTGAACAGCTCGAAATCGACACGCCGGCGCAGGTGGGTCTGGCTGGAAGCACCGACGCCGCTCTGCAGATCCTCGAAGTAGCCGGAGTCAGACACGTTCGCTGCGTCTATCGTCGAGCGCCAGCCCCCGCCGAGCAGCGTCTGGTTGAACCAGGAGACCAGAGACCGGTCATTGCCGCGGACCTTGTCCGATGGGAGCAGCTCGCCCCTGAGCTCGCCACGGGAGGGCAGCCTGCCCCGCGTGAGGTAGCGGTACTCGACCTGGCCCTGCACACCGCGCCGGGACATGTAGCGTGGCGTGAAGGTCGCATCCTGGTTCGGCGCGATGTTCCAGTACCATGGAACCTCCAGGTCGAAACCACGCTTGCCACTCGTGCCTATCTCCGGCAGGAGCAGGCCGCTCTTGCGCTGGTTGCTGACGGGATAGGTCAGGTAAGGCGTGAACAGGATCGGGACACCGAGGAACTCGAGGCGCGCGTTGCGCGCGGTTGCCATGCCGCTCGCGCGGTTCACTGCGATGCTGCTTGCGCGTATTACCCAGTCCTCGCGCTCCTCGGGACAGGTCGTGTAGCTGACATCGGTCAGCTGGACCCTGCCTGCCTGCTCGATCAGGAGTTCGCCCGCGGAGCCGCGTGCAGGCAGCCTGAAGAGGCTGAAGCGGGCCTCGCTGAAGCGCAGCGTGCCGGTTGCCGTATCGTAGTCTGCCGCGCTGCCGGCGATACGGGTGTCCGGATCACGGAATTCCACGTCACCGGTCACTGTAAAGCGGCCGGTTTCTGCGTCGTATCGCGCCCCGTCCGCGCGCAGAAGGCGGTCGCGGTCCCGCAGTGCGACACCGTCACTGAGGTCAGCGATGCCGCCGAAGCGCAGGCTGACGTTGCCGCTCAGGACCTGGACGCCCGGCGGACCCTCGTCCGAAAATTCTGCCAGGGCGTCTGGCAGTGGAGGAGGCGCCAGCCCGCATCCGACCGGTCGCGGCGCGACGGGCTGCAGGACCGGCGGCACCGTCTGGGCGGCCGCGGCAGACATGGCCAGCAGCGGGATCAGCAGGCGATACAAGGGGTCGTTTTCCCGGCGATTCGTGATTCTGGCGAAGTATAGGTGAGATCAAATCGCGGTCCGACGCCGATTTCGGCAATATGGCCTCCATGCGAGCGATGATCCTGGCTGCGGGGCGCGGCGAGCGCATGCGGCCGCTGACCGATGACTGCCCGAAACCGCTGCTCCAGGCGGGCGGGCGGCCCCTGATCGAGTACCCGCTGTTCGCGCTTTCCGCCGCTGGTGTTCGCAAGGTCGTGATCAACCTGAGCTGGCGGGGCGCACAGCTGCGCGAACACCTTGGCGACGGCAGCCGTTTCGGCCTGCGCATCGACTACCTGGACGAAGGTCCCGTGGCTCTGGAGACGGGCGGAGGGCTGCGCAATGCCTTGCCGCTGCTCGGCGCCCAGCCGTTCTGGGTCGTCAACGGCGATGTCTGGTGCGACTTCGATTTCGCATCGCGTGTGCTGGCGCAGGGGACGCTCGGTCACCTGCTGCTTGTCCGGAACCCGTCGCATCATCCCGCGGGAGACTTCACGCTGTCCGGCCACCGCGTGGGCGATGGCGCGGTAGACCGGCTGACCTACTCGGGCATTGCGTTGCTCGACCCGGCGCTGCTCGCCGGAGAGGTACCCGGCCGCTTCCCGCTGGCGCCGCTGCTCTACCGGGCAGCGGCTGCCGGCCAGCTCTCGGGTGAACTGCACGGTGGCTACTGGTCCGATGTTGGCACGCCAGCCCGGCTGGAGGCGCTCAGGAAGCGCCTGGGGGCAGCGGGGCAAGGCGGCTGATCAGCTCCGGCAGCAGGGCTTCCCGGACTGTCGCCAGGTCCGCGGGTCCGCCCAGCTCGCGCAGGTCCGTCACTGCCATGCCGGGAAAGCCGCAGGGGTTGATCCGGGCGAACGGGGCCAGGTCCATCGCGACATTCAGCGCCATGCCGTGATAGCTGCAGCCGTGGCGGATCCGCAGGCCGATGCTCGCAATCTTGGCACCGGCGACGTAAACGCCCGGCGCATCGCAGCGGCTCCGCGCAGCGATGCCGAGGCTGTCCAGCAGCGCGATGACCGACTGTTCAAGCGCGCTGACGAGGCTGCGTATGTCGAGGTTCCGGCGGCGGAGGTCCAGCAGCGTGTAGGCAACCAGCTGGCCTGGTCCATGGTAGGTAACCTGCCCGCCCCGGTCGGTCTCGATCACGGGTATCGGGCCCGGGTCGATCACGTGCTCGCGGCGCCGGCTGATACCCAGCGTGTAAACAGGTTCATGCTCCAGGAACCACAGCTCGTCAGGCGTGTCGGCGACGCGGGCCTGCGTGAAGGCCAGCATCCGCGCATGTACGGGAACGAACCTCTGCCGACCCAGCCAGCGATGGACTATCCCCTGGCAGCGGGCCGTCACAGGGCGAAAAGTACCTGCTCGCTGGCGGTGAGCGAGCGGTAGATGCAGTCCAGCTGGTCGCGGCTTTCCGCGGTGATGGTCACGGTGACCGACACAAAGCGGCCGCCGCTGCTTTGGCGCCGGTCGATGTCCATCGGCGACTCTCCTGCGTGCAGAGCTATAGTCTGCATCACCAGGGTCTCGAATTCCGGCGTGTTCCGGCCCATCACCTTGATCGGGAAGCGGCAAGGGAACCTGAGCGGGCTCTCGTCCTCAGTCGCCACGCTTGATGGCCTCGAAGAGAGGTGCCACGCGTGCCCATACGGGGCCGGGGCGGCCCGTACCCACCGGAGCTCCGTCAAGCTGGGTGACCGGGATCACTCCGCGTGTCGCCGCAGCCACCCATATCTCGTCGGCTGCGCGCAGCCTGGTTTCGCTGACCAGCTCGGCGCGGCACTCATACCCGGCGCGAGTCGCGCACTCGACGACCGCATCGATGGTTGTACCGGGCAGCACCTGGCGCCCTGCCGGCCGCCGCAGCAGAACGTCTTTTTCGACGACGATCACCGAGCTCGTAGAGGCTTCCGTGAGTACGCCATCGCGCAGCAGCAGGGCCTCCCCCGTGCCGGCCTCATGCGCTGCCTGTCTTGCCAGCACGTTGGGCAGCAGGCCGGTCGACTTGAGGTCACACCGTGCCCAGCGCTGGTCCGGCAGCGTGATCGCCCGGATGCCTGCCTGGTCCGGGTGTGGATCCGGTACTGGGCTCGCCATGGCAAACAGGTTGGGCGCAACCCGCGCCCGGTCCGGGAATCGGTGATCGCGGCCAGCATCGGCGCCCCGGGTAACCTGCAGGTAGACGGCCATGGTGCCACCGCCGTTGCGCTCGACGAGGCCCGAGACCAGTGCCCGCCATTCGCTGTCTGTGCAGGGATTCCCGATCCCGGTCCCCGCGAGGCCTGCGTCCAGTCGCGCGAGATGGGCCTCGAGCAGGAAAGGCCGGCCGGCGAAGACCGGTATCACCTCATAGATGCTGTCGGCAAAGAGGAACCCGCGGTCCAGCGGCGAGATCCTGACCTCGGACAGCGGCAGGAAACTGCCGTTGTACCAGGCCACGGGGTGCGGGCTGGCCATCTGCGCCGGTCCCGCCCGCCTACTGGAACCAGAGCAGGACGGAGTCGCGGGTGCGCTGCCAGAATGATCCCGTCGCAACAGGCTCCAGGGGGAAGAGGGCAGCCTCGCGCAGGGTCTCTCCGCCAAGGGTCACGCGCAGCTGGCCGAGCGGGCTGTCCGGATGTACTGGCGCAAGCAGCTGGGCGGGCAGCTCGAACTGGACATCAAGCTGGCCTGCGGCACCGCGCGGCACGGTGACATAGACCGCCTCGCGGGTTCCAAGCGGCGTGGTCTCCCGCTCGCCTTTCCAGATCCTCGCCTCGGTCGCCTGGCTTCCCGCGTCGAACAGTCGGCGTGTCTCGAAGAAGCGGAATCCGTAGTTCAGCAGCGCCTCGGACTCGCGTGCCCTTGCGTTCGGGCTGCCCGTTCCGAGGATTACCGCTATGAGCCGCATTCCGTCCCGCTCGGCCGAGGTGACCAGGCAGTAGCCGGCACTCTCCGTGTAGCCCGTCTTGAGGCCATCCACTCCGGTGTTCCGGGTGAGCAGCGTGTTCCGGTTGCGCTGCGTGATGCCGTTGTAGGTGAACTCGAGCTGGGAGTACCAGCTGTAGTACTCAGGGAACTCGCGGATTATTGCAGAGGCCAGCGTCGCGATGTCGGCTGCCGACGTAAAGTGGTCGGCCGCCGGGAGGCCCGTGCTGTTGCGGTAACTGGTGTTGTTCATGCCCAGTTCCGCTGCATGCTGGTTCATCAGCTGGGCGAACGTGTCCTCGGCTCCGGCGATGTGCTCAGCGAGCGCGACACTGGCATCGTTTCCGGATTGCACGATCATCCCCTGGAGCAGGTCGCTCACCGTCACGCGTGACCCGACCTCGATGAAGGTGCGTGACCCGCCGGTGCGCCAGGCGCGCTCGCTCACGGTGACCTCGTCATCGAGGTTGATCCGGCCGTCACGCAACGCACGGAAAGCCGCATAAGCCGTCATCAGTTTCGTGATGCTGGCCGGGTCCAGTCGCTCATGCTCGTTCAGGCTGGCCAGCACCTGCCCGCTGTTGTGATCGACCAGCAGGTATGCCCGGGCTGTGCCAGCCGGCGGCGAAGGGACGGGAACCGTGCTGGCCAGCACGGCGGCAGTCGTGACGAACAACAGCAGGGCAGCAGCGAATGCACGGAGCGCGAGAGGGATCATCGTACGGGAACCGTAACCAGTTGCGTTTCCAGGATGCCTAGGGCGCGCATCCGCTCGAGCATCAGATCATACTCTGCCGCGTCGACGATCGGGCCCACATGCACCAGGTACAGGCCACGCTGACGGTCGTGCTGCAGGCGCGCCGCGCCGAGCCCGTTGTTGCGGACCCGCTGCTTCATCAGCTGGGCGTTCTCCCGCTGGGTGTAGGCTCCTACCTGGATGAACATCTCGCGATCCGGGATCACGGTGGCCGCCGCCACCCTCACCTGGCTTTCGCTGATCCCGGCGTCTGCAGCGCTGCGGTACACGACGTTGAGCGCCTCGACCTCGACTGGCGCCGTGCCCGGTCCGATCATGTCGATGGCCTTCGCCGCGGAATAGGACAGATCGATGATCCTGTTCCGGGCGAAAGGTCCGCGATCGTTCACGAGCACTTCCACGCTCAGGCCGTTGGTCAGGTTCGTTACCCGGACCATCGTCGGTAGCGGCAGCGTCGGGTGGGCAGCCGTCAGCTGGTACATATCGTAGACCTCGCCGGTGGAGGTCAGCTTGCCGTGGAAGTCCGGCCCGTACCAGGAGGCCACGCCCTGTTCGCGATAGCCGGCGCTGGTCGGCAGCACGAAGTAGCGCTGGCCGAAAACGTCGTAAAACGGGGGATTGCCGCGCGCTGCTCCGATCACGACCTCGGTGCCCGGCTCCGGGCCGGGCACGACGACCGCCCTCGCAGGTGGGTCGATCGGCGGCAGGACCGTGCGGGGTTGCGGGTCGCCGGTGGGCAGTGCTGCGCAGCCGGCCAGGGCTGCGAGAGTCAGAAGTGTCAGGGCGTGCAGCCCCCCGCGCCTGACCGGACTGGTGCCCCTCTTCATGGCGCGCCCGTCCCCGCGACCTGCGCCCGGGTCTTGCCGGCTTCCTCGGCAATCGCCTCGGCCAGCTGGTGGACTGCAAGCGCATACATGACGCTGCGGTTGTAGCGCGTGATCACGTAGAAGTTGTGGAACCCGACCCAGTACTCGTCGCCATCGATTCCATCGAGTCGGTGGAGCTGTGCAGGGGCATCGTCCGGCAGGTTGGTGCTGAACTCGACTCCGCGGGCGCGCAGGCCGCCGACCGTATCATCCAGCCTCAGCTGGTTGGGGCCTTCGGGCCTGGCAGCCGGATTGGTCAGCCGGGCTGGCGCCGCGACCGGTTCCCCGGAACGCCAGCGGTGGGCAACGAAATAGTTGGCGACGCTGGCCACGATGTCGTCCCAGTCATTGAACAGGTCGCGCCGCCCGTTGCCGCTGCCATCCACCGCATAGGCCCGGTAGCTGCTGGCGATGAACTGGGGCGCGCCCATGGCGCCGGCGTAGGAGCCGCGCAGTTCAGTGAGCTCCAGGCCCTCCTCCCTGGCGAGCAGGAACAGGTGCATCAGCTCCGAGCGGAAGAAACTGCTGCGCGGCGGATAGTCGAAGGCCAGCGTGGCCAACGCCTCGACCACGCGGTGGGTGCCGGTCCGCGCGCCGTAGAAGGTTTCCACGCCGATGATCGCCGCGATCATCTCGGGCGGAACGCCGGTCCGGGCCGCTGTGCGTTCCAGCCGTGCTGCATGTTCCTCGATGAAAGCGGCGCCCCCGCTGATGCGTGGCTGCGTGAGGAAGATCTGCCGGTATTCATGCCACGGCCGCACGCGCTCGGCGGGGCGGCTGATTGCATCGAGTATGACCTGCTGGCTTCGCAGTCCCGCCAGTATGCTGGCGATATAGCCGGCCTCGAAGTCGTGGGTGGTCGACAATTCGCTGATGAACTGGCGCACGTCGGTGCGGCTGGCGTCGAAGCCCACCGCGGCGTTCATCGGGAGGGCCGCACATGCTGCAAGGCATGCAATACGCGGAAGCAGGCCACGCAGGTTTTGGCTCATCGGGTCACAAGCTTTCTGTGGGTGTGTATGGACATGAGAATACCGAAACCCGCAAGCAGGGTCACCATCGAGGTGCCGCCCGCGCTGACCAGCGGCAAGGGCACGCCGACCACCGGCAGCAGGCCCATCACCATCGCGGTGTTGACGAACACATAGAAAAAGAACGTCACGCTGAGAGCGCCGGCCATCAGTCTGGAGAATGTGTCCTGCGCCAGCACGGCAATCACCAGGCCCCGTGCGGTAACGACAAGGTAGAGCAGCAGCAGCAGCAAGGCCCCCAGGAGCCCGAATTCCTCACCGATGACGGCAAAGATGAAGTCGGTCGAGCGCTCGGGCAGGAATTCGAGCTGGCCCTGCGTGCCATTCAGCCAGCCCTTGCCGAATACCCCGCCCGAGCCGATCGCGATCTTGGACTGGATGATGTGGTAACCCGCGCCCAGCGGGTCGCTGGTCGGGTCGAACATCGTCAGCACCCGGCTGCGCTGGTAATCGTGCATGACCAGCCACAGGGCCGGCATTGCGGCCAGCGCCAGGACGATTCCCGCGATGATCCAGCGCCGGGCTATACCGGCAAGGAATATGACTGCAACACCGCTGAGAGTGATGAGTATGGCCGTGCCCAGGTCTGGCTGCACGGCGATCATCAGCACCGGCACGGCAATCAGCATCAGCATGAGAATCAGCATCGGAAAGCGCGGGGGCAGGGCCCGGTCGTGCAGCAGCGCGCACAGGGCCATCGGCACGGCGAGCTTCATGATTTCCGAGGGCTGGAAGCGGATGCCCACGTTGAGCCAGCGCTGGGCCCCCTTGCCCACCTCGCCGGCCAGCAGCACCAGCAGCAGCAGCAGTACGCCACCGACGTAGGCGAACGGCGCCACGCGCCGCAGCCAGACCGGGTTCACCTGCGCCATCAGCAGCATGGCCGCGAGCGCTACCATCATGCGTGCGAGCTGGCCGGTGACCTCCGGCAGCTGCTGGCCCTTGGCGCTGTAGATGGCGAGCAGTCCGATGGCCATGACGCCGACGAGCCCCGCCAGCAGGATGCCGTCGAGATGCAGCCGGGCCAGCAGCTGCCCGAAGGTTGTCAACGGCCGGTGGCTGCGCGTCTCCAGCGCGAGGCTCATGAGCCGAGCCTGAGGTGGGTTTCGATCACCTGTCGGGCCACGGGGGCCGCCACCCGGCTGCCGCTTTCCCCGTTCTCGACGATCACTGCCACGGCGATGCTCGGTGCCTCGATCGGAGCGAACGCCACGAACAGGGCATGGTCGCGGAGCCGCTCGGGCACGTCGAGATCCTCGTAGCGCTGATCCTGGGCAACCGTGAAAACCTGTGCCGTCCCGCTTTTTCCGGCGATCTCTATCAGTGCGCCCTGGCCCACTGCACGCGCGGTTCCCCGTGGCCCGTGCAGCACATCGCGCATCGCATCGATGACCACCGCCCACTGTTGCGCGTCGCCAACGGGCACCGGCTCCTGGAGTTCGGGTTCACTGAGCCAAACCTGCCCGCTCAGGGGGTCGCGCTGGCCAAGCAGCAGCTGTGGACGGTAGCGCACGCCCCGGGCGGCCACGGTCGCCGTCGACCAGGCGAGCTGTAGCGGCGTGGTAAGCATGTAGCCCTGGCCGATCCCGGCAATCACGGTCTCTCCTGGAAACCAGGCCTGGTCCTGCGGGTTGCGGAACGCCGTGCGCTTCCAGGCCGGGGTGGGAACCAGGCCAGGCTGCTCGCCTGGTATATCCAGCCCGGAGGTCCCGCCGAGCCCGAATGTCTGCAGGAAGGCAGCCATTCGCTCGATGCCCATCTCGCGCGCGAGGTCGTAGAAGTAAACGTCGCAGGACTGCACGATGCTCTCGTGCAGATCGACCATGCCGTGGCCCTGCGGACGCCAGTCCCTGAAGCGGTGCCGGCTCCCCGGCAGCTGGTAGAAGCCCCGGCACATCATCCGGTGTCCGGGGGTGACCACGTTGTAGTGCAGTCCGGCCAGACCCATGATCGGCTTGATGGTCGAGCCCGGCGGGTACTGGCCGCGCAGTGCACGATTGAACAGCGGCCGGTCCTCGTTTTCCTGCAGAGCAAGAAAGTCTCGACGGCTGATGCCCGTGCTGAGCGCCGTCGGGTCGAAGCTGGGCGTGCTGACCAGCGCCAGCACCTCCCCGTTGCGCGGATCGATCGCCACCACGGCGCCCCGTTGGCCGCCGAGCGCCTCGTAGGCAGCAAGCTGTGTCTCGATATCAATGGTGAGGATCAGGTCCCGGCCGGGCCTCGCCGGCCCGCGGCCCAGCACCTGCATGCGCCGCCCGTGGGCGTTGACCAGCACCTCCTCGCGCCCGACCGTGCCGAGCAGCTGGGCCTCGTAGGCCCGCTCGATTGCCGACCTGCCGATATGCGTGGTACCCGCGTAGGCCGCCCGGTCTATGCGCGCCTGGTCTTCGGGACCGATTCCGCCCATGTAGCCCAGCACATGCGCGATAGCTGGGCCGTGGCGGTAGTAGCGTGCCAGTCGCGCACGGATGTCGACGCCCGGAAAGTGCGGCCGGTTGACCGCGAACAGGGCCACCTGTTCCTCCTCCAGTCGTTCGGCGATGGCGATCGTGTCGAAGCGCCTGCGGCTGGCGATTGTGCGTCGCACACCCTCAAGTGCCTCGGCCTCGATCAGGCCGAGATCCACCAGGCGGGCCAGCGTGTCCTGCAGGTCAGGTACCTGCTCCGGCACCAGCTCAAGCTGGTAGCTCGGCATGTTCTCGGCCAGCACCTCGCCGTTCCGGTCGAGGATGAGACCGCGAATCGGCGGCACCGGCTGCACGCGGATGCGGTTGCCCTGGGACTGTGCCGAGAACGTCTCGTACTGGGCCACCTGCAGCTGGACAAGTCGACCTATGACCAGTCCGGTGAGCAGCAGCAGCACGACCCCCGTGACGATGACGCGGGTCAGGAACAGCCGCTGCTCCTGCCAGTGATCCTTGATGCGAAGGTTGTCGGCCATGCTCAGGTAAAGCGGCTCTCGCGGCGTTCGAGGCGTTCACGGCTGCGGTCGAGCAGCGCCATCAGCAACGGCCAGACCATCAGCCCGGTCACCGCGGGCGCGAAGCGCATCAGTCCGGCGCGGGCATCGCCGGCCACCCCGTCGATCCACAGCCGCAGGAACGCCTCGAGCAGCAGCAGGCAGAACACGGTCATCGTCAGCTGCCAGAGCGGAAATATCCTCATCTGCAGGTGGAAACGTAGCACGAGATAGCTGGTCACGCTGAGAGACAGTGCATGCTGACCCAGCAGGCTGCCCTGCAGCACGTCCAGCAGCAGTCCGGCCAGCCAAGCCGTGCCGATCGCCACGCGCCCGGGCCACATCAGCGCCCAGTAGATCACGACCATTGCCGTCCAGGGTGGGCCCAGCCGGGATAGTCCGCCCGGCAGCGGCAGCAGTTCGAGCATGGCCGCGAGCAGCAGCATGAGCCAGACCGGCCAGAGTGGGGCGTGACGGGCGCTCATGTCTCTGCCTCGCCGTTTCCGGTTTCAGGCGCATCATCCGCCGGCGCAGGCGCGTCCCCGGCCGACGGATCCGGCGGGCTGTCCTGGATGCTGTGGCCGCGCTCCACCTCGTCGGGAAAGACGAGCAGCACCTCGCGAATCCGGTTCAGTCGTGCCGCGGGTTCGGCATCGACCTCGCTGAACGCTGCGCCGGCCGAGTCGTCGACGCGACGCACTGTGCCGACCGGGTAGCCTGCCGGGAAGCTTCCGCCCAGGCCCGAGGTAACGAGCAGGTCGCCCGCCCGGATGTCGGCATTGCGCGGGAGGAACGGCAGCGAGAGACGTTCGAGGTCACCAGTGCCCATTGCGACCGTGCGCAGACCGTTGCGAACCACCTCCACGGGCACGCCATGGTCCGGGTCGGTGATCAGGAGCGCCTCGGCCGTGCGCCCATGCTCCCGGGTGACCTGTCCGACGATCCCCTCGGCATCGATCAGCGCCTGGCCGGCGTGCACGCCATCACGAAGTCCCCTGTTCAGCACGATCCGGTGGCGCAGCGGGTCCATGTCGATCGACAGGATCTCGGCGATGAGCACCCGGCCGGGAAGATTCTCGGTGGAGTCCAGCAGCGCACGCAGGCGGGCGTTCTCGGCCTCCAGGGCCGCCATCCGCTGCAGGCGCGCGTTGGTCAGGAGCAGGGTCTCGTCCAGTTCCCGGTTCCGGGCCAGCAGCTCACTGCGCAGCGCCAGGTTCTCGCGCAGGGTGTCGACCAGGGTGAAGGGCGCATCGACAAGATAGAGCAGTGGGTAAAACGCGCCGGACAGCGTGCGCCGGGCCTGGTCGAGGTGCTGGCCGCGCTGGTCCAGTACCATCAGGGCAATCGAGAAGGCGACAAGAAGGATCAGACGCAGGCCGGGGCCGCCACTGCGATAGCCGCGTTGTTCATGTTCCGCCGGTTTCAGCGCCATGCCTGCCCCGGTTGCCGGCTGGCCAGCCGGGTCAGTCCAGCGGCAGCACGGACGGGCCGAGCTCGTCCATCAGTTCCAGCAGCCGGCCGCCGCCCCGCGCCACGCAGGTCAACGGGTCGTCCGCAACCAGGACCGGCAGCCCTGTTTCTTCCATGATCAGCTTGTCGAGGTGACGCAGCAGGGCGCCGCCGCCGGTCAGCACGATACCCCGCTCCGCCACGTCGGCGCCGAGTTCTGGGGGTGTCTGTTCCAGCGCACCCTTGACCGCGCTGACGATGCCCTGCAGCGGCTCCTGCAATGCTTCCAGGATCTCGTTGCTGTTCAGGCTGAAGCTGCGCGGCACGCCCTCGGACAGGTTGCGGCCCTTGATCGAGATCTCGTGCACCTCGTCCCCGGGGAAGGCCGAGCCGATCTGGTGCTTGATCCGTTCGGCCGTGGCCTCGCCGATCAGTATCCCGTAGTTGCGCCGCACATAGTTGATGATCGCCTCGTCGAAGCGGTCCCCGCCGATACGCACTGAAGAAGCGTAGACGATGCCGTTCAGCGAGATCACCGCGACCTCGGAGGTTCCACCGCCGATATCGAGCACCATCGAGCCGCGCGCCTCATGGACCGGCATGCCGGCACCTACCGCGGCTGCCATCGGCTCCTCGATCAGGAAGACCCGCCGGGCACCGGCGCCCTCGGCCGACTCGCGGATCGCGCGGCGCTCGACCTGGGTCGAGCCGTAGGGCACGCAGACCAGCACGCGCGGGCTCGGTCGGAAGTAGCGGCCGGGCAGCGCCTTGCGGATGAAGTGCTGGAGCATCTTCTCCGTCACGGTGAAATCGGCGATGACACCGTCCTTCAGCGGGCGGATCGCGGTGATGTTGCCGGGCGTGCGCCCGAGCATGCTCTTGGCCTCGGCCCCGACCGCCTCGACGACCTTGCCGCCGCGGCCGGACTCCTCGCGGATCGCCACCACCGAGGGTTCATCGAGCACGATGCCCTGGCCCCGCAGATAGATAAGCGTGTTGGCGGTTCCCAGGTCGATCGAGAGATCGTGGGAAAAGTACCCGAGAAGCCTCTTCAGCATTGGTCTGGCGCGCCCATGGTCCGGGACCGGTATAAGCCGACTAACATAGCAACGGGGGCCAAAATGGGCAACCGCACGCGTATAATGGGGGTTTGCCGCCACTGCCCGGTTGCCGGAGCCGCAATGACCCTCGATCGCCAGGCCGTAGAGCAGCTTGCCCACCTCGCCCGGCTGCGGCTGGATGACGACGAGCTGCTCGACGTCATTGCCAAGTTGAGCGGCATCGTCGAGTTCGTCGACCAGCTGGCCCGGGTCGAGACCGGCGGCGTGCTGCCGCTGGCCCACCCGCTGGAAATGACCCAGCGCCTGCGTCCCGACGAGGTCACCGAGACCGACGGGCGCGACCGGCTCCAGCAGAACGCGGACCAGGTCAGCGATGGCCTCTACCTGGTGCCACGGGTGATCGAGTAGCCGGGATGGGACGCAGGACCTTGGTCGAGCTGGCAGGCGAGCTTCGGGCTGGCCGGACCAGCAGCAGGCAGCTGACCGAAGCGGTGCTGGCCAACATCGCCGCCCGTGACCCGGGGCTGAACGCGTTCATCACCGTCACGCCGGAGCAGGCGCTGGCGGCCGCCGACGAGGCTGACCGGCGCCTGGCTGCCGGCACGGCGGGGCCGCTGACCGGCCTGCCGTTCGCCCACAAGGACATCTTCTGCACCAGCGGAGTGCTGACCACTTGCGCCTCGCGGATGCTGGCCAACTTCATCTCGCCCTACGATGCGACAGTCTCTGCCCGGCTTGCGGAGGCCGGCATGGTGATGGTCGGCAAGACCAACATGGACGAGTTCGCGATGGGCTCGTCCAACGAGACCAGCTTCTACGGCCCGGTGCGCAACCCCTGGGACCCGGCACGCTCGCCCGGGGGGTCATCCGGCGGCTCCGCGGCCGCGGTGGCGGCAGGGCTGGTTCCGGTCGCGACCGGAACCGCCACCCGGG
>JAFIFS010000037.1 GCA_020831895.1 Chromatiales bacterium | reverse complement strand
TCTTTCGAGACCTTCGGTTCCTGCTGATCTGCCCCCTCTGGCTGCTGGCCAGACTGGACCGGCAGCTTGGTCTGCGCTACTGAACCAGGACCCGTACAGCCACCGGGCGATCTGGCGCATTGCCGGACCCATGATCGTCTCCGGCATCAGCGTGCCCCTGCTCGGGCTGGTCGATACCGCCGTCATGGGTCACATGGACGACAGCCGCTACCTGGCGGCGGTTGCGGCCGGGGCACAGCTGTTCGCCGTGCTCTTCATCAGCCTCAACTTCCTGCGCATGGGGACCACCGGCACCACGGCCCAGGCCTTTGGTGCCGCAGACGACGGGGCGCTGCGCCACTCGCTGGCGGGGCCGACACTGCTGGCGCTGCTGCTGGCGCTGCTCGTGCTGCTGGCGCAGGCGCCACTGCGCGAGGCCGGCATCCGGCTGCTGGCTCCCGGGGCCGAGGTCGAGCCACTGGTACGCGGCTATTACGACATCCGGATCTGGAGCGCGCCCGCGGTACTGGTCAACTTCGTGATCATAGGCTGGCTGCTAGGGACGCAGGATGCGCGCGGCCCTCTGGCGATCATCCTGCTGACGAATGCCGTCAACATCGTGCTCGACCTGTACTTTGTCCTGGCGCTGGGCATGGACGTGCGTGGTGTCGCGCTGGCCACCGTGCTTGGCGAGGCCTCCGGCCTGGTGCTGGGCGCCTGGCTGGTCCGCCGCCGGCTGGCCGCCCACCCGGCATCCTGGCGGCTGGCCGCCAGAGGCGCGCTCTCCTCATGGCGACGGCTGACCGACATCAACGGCAACCTGTTCATCCGCACGCTGGCCCTGATCCTGACTTTTGCCTTCTTCACCGCGCAGGGCGCCCGGCTCGGCCAGCTGACGCTGGCGGCCAATGCGCTGCTGATGAACTTCTTCATGCTGCTGTCTTTCGCGCTGGACGGTGTCGCCCATGCGGCCGAGGCGCTGACCGGGCGTGCGATCGGTGCGCGTGACCGCGCGGGCCTGGATCGGCTGATCCGGCGCGCGCGGGCGTGGACGTTCTGGTTCGGTCTCGCCTTCTGTGCCGCCTGGGCACTGGCCGGCCCATGGCTGGTCGACCTGCTTACCGGCCTCCCGGATGTTCGCGCGGCGGCACGACAGTACCTGCCATGGCTGGTAGCGATGCCGCTGATTGCCGTATGGAGCTTCTTCTACGACGGCATCTACGTCGGCGCCACGCGCACACGCGAGATGCGCAGCGTGATGCTGGCCGCGGTGCTGCTGGTGTTCCTGCCCGCCTGGTACCTCTCACGTGACCTTGGCAACCACGGGCTGTGGCTTGCCTTCACGCTGTTCATCGCCGCGCGGGGCATCGGCATGCACCTGTGGTACCAGCGTGCGGTGGCCAACCGGCTGCCCGGGAGCTAGCCGCGCGCCAGCCTGCGGTTCAGCGCGCGCACCGAAAGCGGTGCGAACACGGCCGTGATGCCGAGCGCCCAGGCCAGCGACCACAGCGCCGGGCCCAGCACGGGGCCGCCCACCAGCAGGCCCCGGGCCGCATCCGCGAGTTGCGACACCGGATTGACTGCCACCACGACCTGCAGCCAACCAGGCATCGTCTCCACCGGCACGAAGACATTGCTGACAAAGGTCACGGGAAACAACGCGGTGAAGCCGAACAGCTGCACGTGCTCCGGGTCGCGCGCGAGCACGCCGACCAGCACCATGATCCATGACATCGCCAGCGCCACGGTCAGCACCAGCAGCGCCATGCCGAGCAACCCCAGCGGCGAGGTGCCGAGCCGAAAGCCCAGCAGGAAACCCACGCCAAGCAGCAGTATGATCGACCAGGCCTGCTTGACCAGGTCAGCCACGATCCGGCCGGCCAGCGGTGCCCAGCGGGCGATCGGCAGCGCCCGCAGTCGGTCGAACATGCCCTTGGTCAGGTCGGTGTTGAGCCCGTGACCGACATAGACCGTGACGAAGACCATGTTCATCACGATCACGCCCGGCAGGATGAACTGCAGGTAGTCCGCCGTGGAACCGGCAATCGCACCACCGAACACGAACAGGAACAGCAGCAGGAACAGCACGGGCTGGATGCTGAAGTCGCCCAGCTCCCACGGGTTGTGACGGATCTGCAGCAGGGTCCGCCACGCAAGCGTGCCCGTCTGGCGCAGGCCAGCCAGCAGTCCGCCGTCGGCAGGCCCATCAGCCGGGGACATATCCACCATCTTCGCCTCCATCCTCGCCAGTGGCATGCCCCGTCAGTGCGAGGAACACATCGTCGAGGCTCGGGCTGCGCAGCGCGATCTCGTCGACCTTGAGTCCCGATTCATCCAGGCGCCGTACCACCGCGCGCAGCAGGCCGGCATCGCAGGCTGGCACGCTGATCTGGCGCCCGTTCACCTGGGGCGGCTGCCCGCCCGCCGCCTCGAGCAGGGCCGCGACCGCGGGCAGCTGCGACTCGTCCGTCAATGACAGGACGAGTGAACGCGCCCCGACCCTGGCCTTCAGCTGGTCCGCGGTACCCGCCGCGATCACCCGGCCGTGGTCCAGCATGACGATCTCGTCGGCAAGCGCATCAGCCTCCTCGAGGTACTGCGTCGTCAGCAGCACCGTCGTACCCGCAGCGACCAGCCGGCGCACCAGCTGCCACAGGCTGAGCCGCGCGCGTGGATCCAGCCCGGTGGTGGGTTCGTCGAGGAACAGTATCTCCGGTCGTCCGACCAGGCTCGCGGCCAGGTCCAGCCGCCTTCGCATGCCGCCCGAGTAATGCTTGGCCGCGCGCGCGGCGGCGTGCTCGAGCTCGAACTCGCGCAGCAGCTCGTCAGCACGCGCGCGCGCAGCCGCGCGTGACTGCCCAAGCAGGCGGGCGATCAGCACGAGGTTCTCACGCCCGGTCAGCTTTTCGTCGACCGACGCATACTGCCCGGTCAGGCCGACCAGCTGGCGCACGCGCTGGGCCTGGCTGACGACATCGTGGCCGCCGACGACGGCCCGGCCGGCATCGGGCCTGAGCAGCGTCGCCAGGATGCGCACCATAGTCGTCTTGCCAGCGCCATTCGGGCCAAGCAGTCCGAGCACGCTGCCGCGGCGGACCGAAAGGTCGACACCCGCCAGCGCACGCGTGGCGCCGAACGACCTGTGCAGCTCTTCCACATGAATCGCTTCACTCATCCGGCGCACTTTATACTCCATCCGGCCGTGGCAAGTTCGGCGGCGAACGACAGGAGCACTGCGGCGTGACGGACAGCGGCAACCCGTGGAAAACACTGGGCACGCGCCAGGTCTACGAAAACCCCTGGATCCGCGTCTCGGAAGACGACGTGATCCATCCGTCAGGCGCACCGGGCATCTATGGCCGCGTTAGCTTTCGCAACCTCGCGGTCGGCATCATCCCGCTGGACGATGAGGACCACACCTGGCTGGTCGGCCAGTACCGCTACGCGACGGAGAACTATTCCTGGGAAATCCCGATGGGCGGCTCACCGCTGGCCGATGACCCGCTAGCTGGCGCGCAACGCGAGCTCAGGGAGGAAACCGGTCTCACGGCCCGGCGATGGACCCGCCTGCTCAAGGTCCACCTGAGCAACTCGGTCACCGACGAGGTCGGCCTCGTCTACCTGGCAGAACAGCTGGCCGAGGGCGAACCCGACTTTGGCGAGACCGAACGCATCACGATCCGGCGACTGCCGTTCTCAGACGCACTGGCGATGGTGATGGACGGCGAGATCACTGACGTGCTGAGTGTTGCCGGGGTGTTGAAGCTCGCGTTGTTGCGTCGCTAGCGAGGGCTGACTCGGTAGCTGGCGTGATGCGGCACTGCTGTCGCGGACACGCCGTGAACCCGTCCCTGGGGGCTCGGGCGCGGCCTCCCTGCCGCGCCCGGTCCGCAACAGCAGTTCCGCACCACGCCTCGACGCGCCCACAGGCGGGTGGAAGAAGGAAACCAGGGTCAGGCCGCGGCC
>JAFIFS010000034.1 GCA_020831895.1 Chromatiales bacterium | reverse complement strand
ACCGGTCACCAGCGGCTGGTCGTCGCCGGCGGCGTTGGCGCCAACCTGCGCCTGCGCGAGCGCCTGGCCGCCGAACTGGCTGGCAGCGGGCGCAGCGTCTACTATCCGCGACCTGAGTATTGCACTGACAATGGCGCGATGGTCGCGCTGGCCGGTGCGCTGAGGCTGGCGGCAGGTGCGCCGGGCAGCCGCGAGGTGACGGCCCGGCCGCGCTGGGACCTCGAGGAACTGGCGCCGGTCTGGCCGGAGGATGACCGCTGATGGACACCATATTTCTGCGCGACCTCAGGGTCAGGACCATCGTCGGCATCTGGGAGTGGGAGCGGCGGCTGCCGCAGGTGGTCAGCATCGACCTCGACATGGCGGCCGACATCGCTGCGGCGGCCGCCACTGACTCGATCGACTCCACGCTCAACTACAAGGCCGTGACCAAGCGCATCACGGCCTTTGTCGAGGCGTCGCGCTTCGACCTCGTCGAGACCATGGCCGAGGAGATCGCCCGGATCATCCGCGAGGAGTTCGGCGTGCCCTGGGTCAGGGTCGCGGTACACAAGCCCTGGGCGATTCGCGGCTCGCGCGACGTCGGCGTGATGATCGAGCGGGGCGCGCGGTGACGGGCAGTCCGGTCGAGGTCTACCTCAGTGCCGGCAGCAACGTCGAGCCCGAGCGCTGGCTCGCGATGGCGTGCCGGGAACTCGCCGCCAGCTTCGGGCCATTGCGGTGCTCGCCGGTCTATCGCAACCCGGCGGTCGGCTTCCAGGGGGATGACTTCCTGAACCTGGTCATCGCCTTCCCGACCACGCAGTCGCCTGATGCGGTGAGCGAGGTCCTGGAGCAGCTCCATGATCGTGCCGGCCGCCGCCGCAGCGGCAGCTCTTTCAGTCCGCGTACCCTGGACCTGGACCTGCTGCTGTACGGGGACCAGGTGATCGAGCGCCCGGGCCTGCACGTGCCGCGCGCCGACATCCTCAAGTACGCGTTCGTGCTCGGGCCGCTGGCGGAACTGGACCCCGGGCTGCGGCACCCGGTGGATGGGCGCACCATGCGCGAACTCTGGGCCGCATTCGACCGCGCTTCCGCGCCGCCGATGACCCGCGTCGCGCTCAGGCTGCCCGGCGCCGGGGACTGATCACCAGCCGGCGCTGCGCCCGCCGTCGACCGCGATCACCTGGCCGGTCACGTAGACGGCATCGCGCACCAGGTACAGCACGCACTCGGCGATGTCCTCCGGCTCCCCCGTGCGCGCCAGCGGGACCTGGCGCAGGATCGATGCTTGGGCCTTCTCGCTCATGCCGTCCTCCGGCCACAGTATGGCGCCGGGCGATACTCCGTTGACCCGGATCTCGGGCGCCAGGTCCCGGGCCAGCGAGCGTGTCAGCATCGCGAGTCCGGCTTTTGCCGGGCCGTAGACCGGGTGGTCCCGCAGCGGGCGCGTTGCGTGTATGTCGACGATATTGACGATGCAGCCGCGCGCACGACGCAGGTGGGGCAGCGCCGCCTGCGACAGGAACAGCGGTGCCTTCAGGTTGCTGCCGACCAGATCCTCCCAGTCGCGCTCGGTGACTTCGCCGAGCGGCGTCGGGTAGAAGCTCGATGCATTGTTCACCAGGATGTCGAGCCGGCCAGTGTGCTCGGTCATGCGCTCGACCATCACGCGCAGCGCATCGACCTGGAGCAGGTCGGCCTGCAGCACGATGGCCGAACCCGGGCGCAGCGCGTTCAGCTCCTCCGCCAGCGCGTTGGCGCCTGCGGCGGAACCCCGATAGTGTATGGCGACGCTGGCCCCGGCCTGGTGCAGCACGCGTGCGGTCGTCGCGCCGATGCGCTTGCCGGCGCCGGTGATCAGGGCCCACTGGCCGTCGAGGCTGCGTCGTTCTCTCATCGGGTTCACGTGTTCCGGCGGTGGTGGCGGTTCAGTTGCGCGAAAGGGTACACCAGCATGCCGCAGGTGTTCGAACCTGTTCCGGATATGGATGCGCAGGCGCACAGCGCGCGCCTGGTGGCCGAGATCCATGGCGCGATCCGCCGCGCAGGCGGGGCGCTGGGTTTCGACGACTACATGCGCCTGGCGCTCTATGCGCCGGGTCTTGGCTACTACAGCGCGGGTGCGCAGAAGTTCGGCGAGTCCGGCGATTTCGTCACTGCCCCCGAGCTGTCGTCACTGTTTGGCGAGACGCTGGCCGACCTGTCGGCCCAGGCGCTGGACCAGCTTGGCGGCGGTGTCGTGCTGGAGATCGGGGCGGGTTCGGGCGTGCTGGCCGAGAGCCTGCTTGCCGGCTGGCCGCAGGCTGCGCCGCTGCCCGAGGCCTACCTCGTGCTCGAGGTCAGTGGCGAGCTGCGTGCCCGCCAGCAGCAACGCCTGGCCCGCCTGCCCCCGGCACTGCGCGAGCGCGTGCACTGGCTGGACGGCTGGCCGTCCCGCCCGGTGCGTGGTGTCGTGATCGCGAACGAGGTGATGGATGCCTTGCCGGTGCAGCGCTTCAGGGTCGGCCCGGCGGGAATAGAGGAGCTGGTGGTGCGCAGCGAAGGGGCGGGCTTCGCCTGGGCGACCCGGGCGGCCGATGCCGGGCTGGCCGGTCCCGTCGCGGCGCTCCTCGCGCGACTGCCGCAGCCATGGCCCGATGGCTACGTTTCCGAGTACTCACCGGACCTTGGGCCGTGGCTCGCCGGGCTGGCCGACAGCCTGGCCACGGGGCTCGTCGTGCTGCTCGACTATGGCGGTACCGAGCGCGAGTACTATCACCCCGAGCGCCGGGAGGGCACGCTGACCTGTCACTACCGGCATCGCGCGCATGGCGATCCGTTCCTGTTCCCCGGCCTGCAGGACATAACCGCCTGGGTCGATTTCAGCGCAGCGGCCACCGCGGCCGCCGCGCGCGGGCTCGATGTCGCCGGTTACCTTACGCAGGCGGCATTTCTGGTCGCGGCCGGGTTTCCGGCGCGCTTTGCCACGAAGATGGAGGCGGGCGGGCCGGCGGGTGCAGCAACCGCCTCGGCAGCACGGCGCCTGCTGCTGCCGGGCGAGATGGGCGAGCGGGTCAAGGCGCTGCTGCTGGCTCGGGGGTTCAGCCT
>JAFIFS010000030.1 GCA_020831895.1 Chromatiales bacterium | reverse complement strand
GGGTTCTACCCTGATTTCGCGGACACATCCAAAAAGGCCAATAATGTGCCGGGAGGTGTGTCATGTCGAAACGAAGGAAATATTCAGCCGAGTTTAAGCGGGAGGCCGTGGCCATGGTCAACCAGCCGGGGGTCACAAGGTCCCAGGTGGCGCGGGAACTGGGGCTGAACGCCAACATGCTGGGGCGCTGGAGCCGGGAGCTGAACGAGGCCGGGGGCCGGGCGTTCGGCGGCCAGGGCAAGCCCAGGGATGAGGAACTGGTGACGTTGAAGCGCGAGCTCGCGCGGGTGAAGAGGGAACGGGATTTTTTAAAAGAAGCGGCGGCGTTCTTCGCGAAGCAGTCGAAGTGAGATACCGCATGATTGAGCGTTGCCGCGATGCCTTCCCGATCCGCATGATGTGCCGTTGCCTGGCAGTGTCTCCGAGTGGCTATTACGGCTGGCGCGACCGTCCGCCGAGTCCTCGGGTCCGGGACAATGATCGTCTGCTGGGCCGGATTAAGGAGATGCATGCCGAAAGTGATGGCGTGATGGGCAGTCCGAGGATCTGGGACGATCTGCGCTTTGCCGGGGAGAGCTGCAGCAAGAACCGCGTAGCCCGGCTGATGCGCGCCAACGGGCTCTACGGCGTCCCGCAACGCCGCCGCTGGCGAAGCAAGGCATCCGGAGATCGGCCCGGCGACGTGCAGAACCATCTAGCTCGCGACTTCAGTGCGACTGCGGTCAACACCAAGTGGGTAACCGATATCACGTACATCCGGACCGGGGAGCACTGGTTGTACTTGTGCGTCGTGCTGGATCTGCACTCGGGGGTGGTTGTCGGCTGGTCGATGAGTCATCGCCAGGAGCGCCAGCTTGTAATCCAGGCGGTGCTGATGGCGTTGTGGCAACGCGAGGGCCATGCGCCGGTCATCCTGCACTCGGACCGCGGCTGCCAGTTCACCAGTGCCGAGTACCAGCACTTCCTGGTTGGCCACAACCTGATCTGCAGCATGAGCGCGGTGGGTAGCTGTGCCGACAACGCTGCGGCCGAGGGCTTCTTCGGAGTACTGAAGCGGGAGCGCGTCAACCGACGTCGATATCAGACCCGGGCCGAGGCGCGAGCCGACATCTTTGACTATATCGAGCGCTTCCATAATCCTCGCCGCCGACGTCAACTGGAAATGCTTAACGAAAAGGATTTACTCTTAACTGAACCGTCCGCGGAAGCGGGGTAGAACCCTCTGGGGCACCATGTGGTCCGGCGGTATGCTCCAGCGCAGGCGACCCGCCACCCACCTTTGCTACCGCAAAAGCGGGCGTCGCCCCAAACGTACCTGACCTCAGACGTTGGGCATCCCTTGGCCAAGACCAATACAGCTTCGTAACTCGCCATAAATCCTGAAACTACACGAGGCTCGCACACTTGGTAATCGAGATCTTCACGGTACATTCGCCAACGCGACATTACCGCTATCAGAGTCGGTACAGATTGATTGGGGGAACGCCGTGAAGCTATATGAGAGGTGGTGCGAGGCCACCAAAAAAAAGAACAAGCGCAAGCACTACTGGACTTATGTTGAAAAGGATGGCGGTCGCGCCGAGATCCGTGATGACCTCGCCAAGACCGTCCGCTCGCATTACCACCGCCTTGAGCGGATCGCCGAGGATGTTAAGCGGCTCGGATACGAGGTCGCCGGGACAATCCTCAGCACCGCAATGCCTCAATCGGCCAAGGGCCGCTCCGGCGATCTCGGCGAGATCCTCGCGACCGAGTTGGTCGAGGAAGAGATTTGCCTTCGCGTCCCGGTGCGTCGCCTCCGCTACAAGGACGGCCGTAACATGGCAATGCGCGGCGACGATTTCATCGGCGCAGGATACGATGAGGCCGACGAGAAGCTCCGGCTCCTAAAAGGCGAAGCCAAGAGCAACCAGGCACTTGGGGCGGCCACTGTCACCAGCGCCCGCATGGTGCTTAACCGCGACAACGGCCGTTGCACGCCCGACTCCCTATTGTTCGTCGCCAACCGCCTGCTGGATAGTGACGACCCTGACGAAAACGAGCTGGGTCGCAGCCTGCGCGACGAGGTCGGCCTAAAGTCGCTGCGCGCCGATCGTATTGACCACATGCTCTTTACAGTCTCCGGAAACGGCCCCCACGCCTCGCTGAAGCTGGACCTCGACGCTGCCGGGGCCGACCGGAACCACTATGTCGTGAACATCCACATAGAAGATCATCAAGATTTTATCGCGACCATGTACCTGAAGGCCGAAGACCTTGGAGACGACTGACGAACTGACGACCTTCCTGGCGGCCGCCACCGTCGATGGCATCCTCGGGCGCCTCCTCAATCGCGGCGCGGCCTGGTCGCTAATGCGCGAGGAGGGGGTGTTGCCGCCGAACGCACCGCCCCTTGGCGCGACCATCGACACCGATCTTGCCGAGTACGGCTTCGCCCTGCTTCGGGGCGCTTTGGCCCTACGCGCTCAGACCGGCGCTTCGGAACTAATCCGTAAGGCCTTCGAGCGCGCCGCCAACGCCTTCGAAGCCCTTGTGCGCAACGGTGACCCGGCGGCGCCCGGTCGCGGGTTCCATCGCACCATCGCCGCCGCTGCGTACCATCTGGCTGGCTTTTCAGCCGTCGCCTATTCGCTCTTCAACGAAACGGCGGAAGACCTCAACATTTCGCCTGGCGAAGCCGCGATCCGACACCTGATCATGCGCGATCTCGACCAGTTGCGCGATTTCGTTCGCCACTGGTTGGGCGACGAGGCTCGCGGCGACGAGCAAGTCGCTGAAGCGCTACGGCGCGAAGACCACGACGTCGACGAAGTGCTATCGACCATCCTCAATACGACGATTTGCCGGGCCTTGGCGTTTTTCGATTTCGCGCTTGAGACAGGTGAGAACGAGCCGATCGATGAAGCGCGGGGCCTGCTCGCTACCGCTGTCAGCCTGGCCGACACCGCTGAGAACGTCCCGTTGTGGTGGATCTCAAACCTCTGCCTCCATCTGATCGACGACTTGTGGCAGCACTCTCTCCACCAGAACCTGCCGACTGTGCCGCCCGAGGGCGCGGAGGAAAAGTACCGCGACCTGCGTCGGCTGTTCATCTCCTCGCTTTACGCCCGTAAGACGTCGGAGGTCGAGTTGTGGCCCTCGCAGCGCGAAGCCGCACAGCGCTCCACGGACGTCACCGACGACCTAGTGGTTTCCCTGCCGACCAGCGCGGGGAAGACGCGTGTCGCAGAGATCGCTGCGTTGATGACCCTGTCCTCCTCACGCCGGGTGCTGATCGTCACGCCGCTGCGCGCCTTGTCCGCTCAGACCGAGAGATCCTTCAGGAAGACTTTCGCGCCTCTCGGATTCGGTGTCTCCTCGCTCTACGGCGCAAGCGGGCTCTCAGCCGGTGATGAAGACACGTTGCGCACGCGCGAGATCATAATCGCGACGCCTGAGAAGCTCGATTTCGTGTTGAGAATCGACCCTTCGCTGATCGGAGATGTCGGATTGATCGTCCTCGACGAAGGCCACATGATCGGACCGAGCGAGCGCGAAATTCGCTATGAGACGCTCGTGCAGCGCCTACTTCGCCGCGCCGACGCGGCCGAACGCCGAATCGTATGCCTTTCCGCGATCCTGCCGAGCGGCGACGAACTCGACGACCTCACCGCTTGGATTCGTTCCGACGAACCCGGTGAGCCAGTGCGTTCGGACTGGCGTCCTACGCGCCAGCGGTTCGGTGCGTTAACCTGGCGAGGAAAAGACGCACTCCTCCGCCTCGACCTCGACGACAACGGCCCCTTCCTTGACAAGTTCGTCGTCGAGAAGCCTGGGCGGGGGAAAGAGAAGAAGCCTTACCCCCGGAAGAACTCCCATCTCACTCTCTTCGCGGCGTGGGAGTTCGCCGCACAGGGCAAGCGGACTCTCATTTTCTCTACCCAAGCCAATTGGGTCGAGAGCTTCGGAAAGCAGGTCGTAGACCTCTGCAAACGTGGCTACCTCGACTCCCTGCTCGAGGATGAGGGGCAGATCGCCCGGGCCCTTGAGGTCGGTAAGGAATGGCTGGGCACGGACCATCCCGTGGTGGCCAGCTTGAAGGCAGGCGTGGCCATCCACTACGGACGTCTGCCCAGCCCTTTCCTGCGCGAGTTGGAGGTCCTCCTGTCAGAGGGGGTGCTGAAGGTCGCCGTCGCGTCGCCCACCCTTTCGCAGGGTCTCAACATTAGCGCCGCCGTCCTCCTTGTGCCCGCACTCTATAGATCGGGGGAGAAGATCAAGGGCGAGGAGTTCGCCAATGTCGCCGGACGGGCAGGGCGCGCATTCGTCGACGTGGAGGGCCTGATTCTTCATGTTATGTTCGACCAAACCGACTGGCGAAGGCGCGAATGGCGCACGCTGGTCGCTTCAGCCAAGGCCCGCACGCTGAAGAGCGGACTCATCCAAGTCGTCGCCGAAATACTTAAACGCCTGTCGCGCGATGGTGTTCTGGATCGCGAGGACGCCTGGGAATATCTCGCCAACGCTCGCGAGGCCTGGAGGTCACCCGACGAAGAGCGCGAAGTCACTGAGCGCCTGGCTGCTGCCGTCGAGCACGTCGATGGCGATGACGGGGAAGAGAGCATCGACGACGAGCCGCTGTCGCTGCTCGTTGAGCGCCTCGATGCGACAGTCTACGGTCTGATCGAAGCGCTAGACGCTGATCGCGTCGACCTGCCCAAGCTCCTGGATCAGGCTCTCAAGGGGTCGCTCTGGGCCCGCCAGATCGCCCGCGAAGACGAGGACTTCGCCCATCAGCACAAGACGGTGTTCGAAGCGCGCGCGGACCTCATCTGGAAAATCACGACGGAGCAGGCGCGGCGCGGGCATTTTGCCATGGGAGTCGGACTCGAAGCTGGCCTCTCAATCGATGCCATGGCCGCAGAGCTGACAGAACTTCTCGACCGCGCTGACAACGCAGCGTTGAGTGGCGACATTGATGTACTCGCCGACGCCCTTGGCGCTCTCGGAGAACGCCTGTTGTTCATACGGCCGTTCGTCTCCGACAAGAAGAACGCGCTGCCGGCGAACTGGAAGGCCATCCTGCGTAGCTGGGTGTCCGGCGAGGAGGTGGCTACGATTGGATCGAAGAACATGCGGGCCGTAGAAGAGGCCTTCACCTATCGGTTGGTCTGGGCGCTAGAGGCCATTCGCACCCGCCGCATCTCGCTCGGCTGGTCACCGGACACGGTGGTGGGCGGCGCGGCGGCGGCGGCGGTCGAGACCGGTGTCCCGCGCTTCATGATGGCGATGCTCATCCGAGCGGGCCTGCCGTCCCGGCGCGCGGCCAAGGCGGCGATCGAGGACGCCGAACCCCTCTTCGTCACGCCGACGGAGATGCGGGCCTGGCTCGAATCCAGCGAGATCAAAGCCCATACCGACGCCGGCGATTGGCCGACTCCCGAAACTGCGGCGCTATGGGCGCGCTTCCGAACCGAGGCTCTGAGCGGCGGCATTCAGAAATGGTCCGTCGGACGATACAAAAGACTGCTGGACGTCGAGGCCGCGCCGCCCGCTGGTCTCTATCGGGTCGTCACCGGCAATGGGGACGGACAGACTTGGTTGGCAACCCCCGACTACCAGCGGGTCGCCACGTTCAAGAAGGCGGCGGTCGATCCCAAGCCCAGCCTCTTCTTGGGCCGGCTACCGGGCAAGACCGGGCTAGTGGAAGCGTTACGCATCGGCCGCGGAAAACTGCGCTGGCCGCCCGCCGATGAGTAAAGGGGAACTGTGGCAATGCTGTTCGCCTGGGTCGGCGACCAGAAGAACTAAAAAGGGGACGGAGGAGATTTTGTATGGTAGATGTCGCGATCTGCACAGTGAGCATTCCCCGCTCTCCTTTGCAGCGTAGTTGCTGGATGAGCGATCCACCAAGTGTGTTGCAGCTATGCCTAACAAGCAGTTGCAGGTGACGCGATGATTCCTACGCCTAGGAACCCATAGGACCCGCATGTTCGAACAAACCTTCCGCAACATTGACGACGTCCTCTGGAAAGAAGCCGGCTGTGCCACGGAGCTGGACTACACCGAGCAGACCTCGTGGATGCTGTTCCTAAAATACCTGGACGACCTGGAGTACGAGCGTGCCCAGGAGGCCGACCTGGTCGGCAAGTCCTACCAGTTCATTATTGATGAGCCTTACCGCTGGTCCGCCTGGGCTGCACCCAAGACCCCGGATGGCCAGTTCAACCATGACACGGCCCTGACCGGCGCCGACCTGATCGGCTTCGTCAACAGCAAGCTCTTCCCCTACCTGCAGGGCTTCCGGGATCGTGCCACCGGTCCGGACACCATCGAATACAAGATCGGCGAGATCTTCAGCGAGATCCGCAACAAGTTCGCCAGTGGCTACAGCCTGCGGGATGCCTTGGAGCTGATCGACGGCCTGAGCTTCCGGTCGCAGAAAGAGAAGCACGAGCTCTCCCACCTGTACGAGGCGAAGATCCGCAACATGGGCAACGCCGGGCGCAACGGCGGTGAGTACTACACGCCGCGCCCATTGATTCGCGCCATGATCCAGGTGATCAGGCCCCGCATCGGTGAGCGCATCTATGACGCCGCGGCCGGTTCAGCGGGGTTCCTGTGCGAGGCGCATGACTATCTCCGCTATGGGCCGGACGGCCAAGCCGAAGGCAAGCTCGACGGCAGTCACCTGTCCACCAGCGACCTGGAGATCCTCCAGACCCGCACCTTCTACGCCAAGGAGAAGAAGAGCCTGCCGTACGTCATCGGGATCATGAACATGATCCTGCACGGTATCGAGGCACCCAATGTCGTCCACACCAACAGCCTCACCGAGAACCTGAGCGACATCCAGGAGAAGGACCGCTTCGACGTGATACTTGCCAATCCGCCCTTCGGCGGCAAGGAACGCAAGGAGGTCCAGCAGAACTTCCCCATCAAGACCGGCGAGACGGCTTTCCTGTTCCTGCAGCACTTCATCAAGTACCTGAAAGCGGGTGGCCGGGCGGCCATCGTCATCAAGAACACCTTTCTGTCGAACAGCGACAATGCTTCCCGGGCGCTGCGGAAGGAGCTGCTGCAGAGCTGCAACCTGCACACCATCCTGGACTGCCCGGGCGGCACGTTCCTCGGCGCCGGTGTGAAAACCGTGGTGCTGTTCTTCGAGAAGGGCGCCCCAACCCGCACGATCTGGTACTACCAGCTCGACCCGGGCCGCAGCCTGGGCAAGACCAACCCGCTCAATGACAACGACCTGAAGGACTTCGTCGCGCGCCAGGGCGGCTTCGAGGACTCGGAAAATTCATGGACGGTAGACGTCAAGGACATCGACCCGGACAGCGTCGATCTGTCGGTGAAGAATCCTAACAAGGCCGAGGCTGCACCCCTGCGTGATCCCGAGGTGATCATCAACGAGATCGAGACGTTGGATAGGGAGAGCGAGGAGATCCTGGAAGGAATTCGGGGAATGTTATGAGGGAGGGGTGGGGTACCGCGAAACTGTCTGATTTATGCGAGTTTCGCAATGGTCTTTGGAAAGGCAAGAAACCACCATTTGTCCATGTTGGTGTCATTCGCAATACCAACTTCCGGGCTGATGGGTCGCTGGATGACTCGGACATTGCGTTTCTTGACGTTGAGCAGAGACAGTTTGAAAAGCGGAGCTTGCAGTACGGTGACCTGATACTTGAGAAATCCGGGGGTGGGCCGAAACAACCGGTTGGCCGAGTAGTGCTTTTTGATAAGAAGGACGGACTCTACTCCTTCAGTAACTTCACTTCCGTGGTTCGCGTACTGGATAGTTCACGCCTTGACTTCCGCTACCTTCATCGCGTGCTCTACTGGTACTACATATCTGGCGTTACTGAGTCGATGCAACGGCGATCCACGGGCATCCGAAATCTGGAGTTCAGCGCATACAAGTCTCTTGATATCCCGCTGCCGCCCCTCCCAGAGCAAAAACGCATCGTCGCCATCCTCGATGAAGCCTTCGCGGGAATCGCCACCGCGGTCGCCAACACCGAAAAGAACCTCGCCAACGCCCGGGAGTTGTTTGAGAGTTATTTGAATGCGGTCTTCAGCCAAAGCCATGAAGGATGGATGGACCGGCCCTTAAGGGATTTCTCTGCCTCTGTGTCGACTGGACCTTTTGGATCCATGTTGCACAAGTCGGATTACGTCTCCAAAGGTGTCCCCCTTGTAAATCCAATAAACATTATCCACGGCACGATTCAGCCGGACGAAAGGAAGATGATTGGCCCGGAGACGAAAGCACGCCTTCAATCTTACGTCCTTCAAGCAGGGGATATAGTCATCGCCCGTCGAGGTGAGATAGGTCGCTGCGCGGTGGTCACCGAGGAGCAGTCCGGTTGGGTATGTGGAACGGGCTGTTTTTTCGTCAGACCTACCAATATTGTAGACCCAAACTTTCTGGCCAACATGCTCAGGTCAGCGCGGTATCGTTCTGAGCTTGAGCGGCTTTCTACGGGGGCCACCATGCTTAATCTCAGCAATACGGCTTTGTCAAACCTAAGAATTTCGGTGCCGGATCTAGTGCAGCAAAAAGCGATCCTCGGTCACATATCTGAACTTTCGATGCAATGCCAAGAAATTCGGTACATTTATCAACAGAAGCTCGCTGCCTTGGCTGAACTGAAGCAATCCCTTCTGCAAAAAGCCTTCTCCGGCGAACTCACCACCGCATCACAGGACGAGATGGAGTCCGCCCTGGCATGAACGAAGCCGAAACCCGCGCTGAGCTCATCGATCCGGCCCTGAGATATGCAGGCTGGGGCGTGGTGGAGGCCAGCCGAGTCCGACGCGAGATGATCACCCTCGGTCGCCTGCAAGGTGCCGGCAAGCGCGCCAAGCAGGACATCGCCGATTACGTGCTGATGTATCGCGGCCAAAAGCTCGCCGTGATTGAGGCCAAGAAGCGCGGTCTACCGGTAACCGAAGGGTTGGCCCAGGCCAAGCGCTACGCCGAGCGCCTTCAAGCCCGCTTCGCCTACGCCACCAACGGCGATGGCATCTACCGGGTGGACATGGAGACCGGCGCAGAAGGGCCGGTCGAAGCGTATCCCTCTCCCGATGACTTGTGGACTGAGACCTTCGGTACGCGGACAACCACCCAGAACACCTGGCGAGAATGCTTTGGTGTAGTGCCATTCGAGGACAAGGGCGGCTTCTGGCAGGCGCGGTACTACCAGCACAACGCCATCAACAAGGCGCTGGAGGCGATCGCCTCAGGGAAGGATCGCATCCTCCTGACCCTGGCCACCGGGACGGGCAAGACGGCTATCGCTTTCCAGATCTCTTGGAAGCTGTTCCATTCCCGCTGGAGCTTGGCGGCACGTGAATCCGGGACACCGGGCAGGCAGCCCAGGATCCTGTTCCTGGCCGATCGGAACATCCTCGCCAACCAGGCCTTCAACGACTTCTCGGCGTTCCCGGAGGACGCGCTAGTACGTATCGACCCAGAGATCATCCGTAGGCGGGGCAGGGTGCCGAAGAACGGAAATGTCTTCTTCACGATCTTCCAGACCTTCATGACCGGGCGCGACGCCGAGGGCAACCCGGCGCCTAACTTCGGTGACTACCCACCGGACTTCTTCGATTTCATCATCATCGATGAGTGCCACCGGGGCGGCGCCAACGACGAGAGCAACTGGCGCGGCATCATGGAGTACTTCCAGCCCGCCGTGCAGCTGGGCCTGACCGCCACACCCAGGCGCGCCCACAATGCCGACACCTACGCCTACTTCGGCGCGCCGGTCTACATCTACTCCCTGAAGGAAGGCATCAACGACGGCTTCCTGACGCCCTTCAAGGTCCGCCAGATCGCCACGACCCTGGATGACTACGTCTACACGCCTGATGACGAGGTCATCGAGGGCGAGATCGAGGAGGGCCGGCGCTATACCGAGGACGACTTCAACCGTGTCATCGAGATCAGGGAGCGCGAACACTACCGGGTAAAGCTCTTCATGGACCAGATCGACCAGCGCGAGAAGACGCTGGTGTTCTGCGCCACCCAGGAACACGCCCTGGCGGTGCGTGACCTGATCAACCAGCTCAAGACCAGCACCGACCCGCACTACTGCGAGCGCGTCACCGCCAACGACGGCAAGGAAGGCGAGCGCTTCCTCAAGCAGTTCCAGGACAACGAGAAAACCATCCCGACCATCCTCACCACCTCGCAGAAGCTCTCCACCGGCGTGGACGCCCGGAATGTCCGGAACATCGTCCTGATGCGCCCCGTGAACACGATGATCGAGTTCAAGCAGATCATCGGCCGTGGCACCCGCCTGTTCGATGGCAAGGACTACTTCACGATCTACGACTTCGTGAAGGCCTACGAGCACTTCAGCGACCCGGAGTGGGACGGCGAGCCGCTGGCTCCGGAGCCGGTGGACGAGGCGCCGCGCAAGACCGGGGCCGAGATGCCCACACAGACGCCGGCTAATCCAGAAACCGACGATGAGCCGGGCCCTCGACAAAAGCTGAAAATCAAGCTGGCCGATGGCAAGGAACGCACCATCCAGCACATGACCGCCACCAGCTTCTGGAGCCCAGACGGCAAGCCGATCTCCGCCGCCCAGTTCATCCAGCGCCTGTTCGGTGACCTGCCCGAGCTCTTCCGGGACGAGGACGAGCTCCGCCAGCTATGGGGTCGCCCGGACACCCGCAGAAAGCTGCTCGAGGGCCTGGAGGAAAAGGGCTATGGCGGCCAGCAACTGGCCGAGGTGAGCAAGCTGATCCAGGCCGACAACAGCGACCTGTACGACGTGCTCGCCTACATCGCCTTCAACCTGCCACTCGTGACCCGCGCCGAACGGGTCGAAGCCAGCAAGGCGCGGATTCTCCAGGACCACGACTACCGGGAGCAGGACTTCCTGCGCTTCGTGCTGGGCCACTACGTCGCCCAGGGCGTCACCGAACTGGATATGGACAAGCTGCCCCAGCTCATCGAGCTCAAGTACCACAGCATGGGTGACGCGGTGGCCGAGCTCGGGCCGGTGGGCAGGATTCGGGCGGTGTTTGTGGAGTTTCAGCGGCATTTGTATCGGGATTAGCTGGGGGTGCTGGAGTCACACCCGGAGATCTGGTGAAGGCTGCCCTTCGCATGGATACCATGCTTGTCCATAGTAAAGGCTGGAGTTACTATGCCGTGATGCGCCATCCATGCGAAAGGCAGCCGCTCTCATGACCCGCGCCGACCCCGCCCATCGCGCCGGTCGCTATGTCCGGCAGCCCGGCGGGTATCAGGCGTTCATGCCGGCGCCGCTGCCGCCTGAGCCGCCCGTTCGGCTGGAGGGCGAGCTTCAGGCGGGGCTCTCCCGGGCCGATCGCGCGCTGGGTCGGCTGGATGGCTCAATCCAGACGCTGCCGCATCCCGACCTCTTCGTCGCCATGTACGTGCGCAAGGAGGCCGTGCTCTCGAGCCAGATCGAGGGCACGCAAAGCTCGCTGCAGGACGTGCTGGCCGCGGAGGCCCGTGTGCTGTCGGCGGACCGGCCAAGCGATGTCGACGAGGTCTTCAACTACATCGCCGCCATGAACCACGGCCTGGCGCGGCTCGCGGACCTGCCCGTGTCAGTGCGCCTGATCCGGGAGATTCACCAGCGGCTGATGAGCGGGGTACGCGGGCAACACCTGACACCCGGCGAACCGCGCACCAGCCAGAACTGGATCGGCCCCGGCGGCTGCACGCTGGCCGAGGCGACGTTCGTGCCGCCACCGCCGCACGATGTACCGCGGCTGCTGGGCGACCTCGAGCGCTTCCTGCACGACGAGTCGCCGTTGCCCCTGCTGGTCCGGATCGGCCTCGCGCACGCCCAGTTCGAGACCATCCACCCCTTTCTCGACGGCAACGGCCGCGTCGGCCGGCTGCTGATCACCTTCCTGCTGTGCGAGAAGGATGTCCTGCTCAAGCCGGTGCTGTATCTGTCGCATTACTTCAAGCAGCACCGCCAGGCGTACTACGACGCGTTGCAGGCGGTGCGGGACCGGGGCGACTGGGAGGGGTGGCTCGCCTTCTTTCTCACGGGGGTCTACGAGGTCAGTCAGCAGGCCACCGAGACGGCCCGCCGGGTCCTCTCCTTGCGCGAGCACCACCGGCAGCTGATCACGGATCACTTCGGCCGGGCCGCGGGCAACGGCCACCGCGTGCTCGAGTATCTGTACCAGCATCCGATCGTCGCCGTGACCGAAGTCCGCGAGCTGATCCAGACCAGCTACCCGGCGGCCAACAATCTGGTCACACAGTTCGCCACCCACGGCGTACTGCACGAGATGACCGGACAGAAGCGCAACCGCCGGTTCGTCTATCGTGACTACGTAGACCTGTTTTACGACACGCGCGAACGGGCGGTGAGCTAAGGCAATGCCAAAAGGACACGGGGTCCTCGCATGCCGCGAATCTCCTCACTTCCAGGACCACGACTACCGGGAGCAGGACTTCCTGCGCTTCGTGCTGGGCCACTGCGTCGCCCAGCTCATCCGTACAGAACGTCGCCTTCCTCCCCATACCGTGGCCCCATCGTCCAAAACGTGTCGATAAAAGACGGGCTTGTAAACATGACCTGGCGTGCAGACCAGCCCTTCAATGCCCTGCCGCCCCTGCCACCCCCGCTGGAAGCGGTCGAGACCCGCGCCATCCTCAAGGCCTGCATCCCGGCCCGGGTCGCCTTGGCCGAGCTCAGGCAGGCCGGGGAACTGCTGCCGGACCAGGGCCTGCTGATCCAGCTGCTGCCGCTGCTGGAGGCGCAGGCCAGCTCGGAAATCGAGAACATCCTCACCACCACGGACCAGCTGTTCCGCCATGCGGAGCGGGAAGGCGGCGCCGATGCGGCCACCCGGGAGGCGCTGCGTTACCGGGCGGCGCTGTTCGAAGGCGTCAGGCAACTGCAGCGCCGGCCCCTGTGCGTGAAACGGTGCCGGGCTTTCGGTTTCGGGTAACAAATAATCAGTTCCGAAACTCGAAAGCCCGGCACTACTTCCACTACTTCCCACGTCCGTACACACGCGCGCTGCTTGCCGCGGTGCCGATCCCGGATCCTGAGCGGGAGCGCAGCCGGGTGCGTACACCGCTCGGCGGGGAGCCGCCCTCGGCGTTTGCGCCGCCGTCAGGGTGTGCGTTCCGGACGCGGTGTCCGTATGCGGTGGAGAGATGTGCGGAGGAGTGGCCGGGGTTGC
>JAFIFS010000023.1 GCA_020831895.1 Chromatiales bacterium | reverse complement strand
TGGTTGCGTCGAAGTTACGGACCTTCGGCGTCGGGCAGGGCGATATTGTCGGGGGTCACATGGAGCGCACCGCCAGGCTGGTGGCCACTCTTCTGGGCATCTGGCGCAGCGGCGCCGCCTACCTTCCCCTGGATCCCGAGGCACCCTCGGCGCGCCTTGCCCAGATCCTCGAGGGAGCGGAAGCCCGGGCCGTCATCACCGAAGAACGTCTCCGGGGACGGCTTCCTCCGGGTAGCGATCCTGTACTGCTCGCGGACTGGGGGTTCCCGGCTTCATTCGAGAATACCGACAGTGGCGACGGACGGGCCGGTTCCCCTGTGCCGCAGTCCCTTGCCTATGTGATGTACACCTCGGGCTCCACCGGCCATCCGAAGGGCGTGGAGGTGAGTCACCTCTCTGTCCGTAACCTCCTTGAGAGCGTGCGCCATGTCATAGGCTTTCGGCCCGATGACTGCCTTCTGGCTGTATCCACCTACTCGTTTGACATCAGTGTGCTTGAGTTCTTTCTCCCGCTACTGTGCGGTGGCAGGATCGTTCTCGGTTCCAACGAACAGGTGAAGCATGCGCCCGCCCTGTTGAGCCTGCTTTCGCAAACGAACCCTACCGTCATGCAGGCGACTCCCTCCATGTGGCGCCTCCTCAGAGATGCCGGTTGGCAGGGGCATCCGCAACTCAGGATCATCAGCGGAGGAGAGGAGCTCACTCCGGAACTGGCGTCCTGGCTCATCCGCCGATGTGGGGCAGTATTCAATGGATACGGTCCCACCGAGGCCACTATCTACTCCTCGTTTCACGAGGTAACAGGGGAGCCAGACGGGCGGATTCCCATTGGCCGTCCGCTTTCCAACACCTCCCTTCTCGTTCTCGCCGGGAAACAGCAATTGGCGCCACCGGGAGTTCCCGGAGAGCTGTACATTGGCGGGGCCGGTGTCGCACTTGGGTATCGAGGAAGGCCGGATCTAACGAGGGACCGATTCCTCCTGAATCCACTCCGTCGCGGAGGTGATCGGCTGTACAGGACGGGCGACCGGGTGGCCTGGCGGAAGGATGGTTCCCTTGATTTCCTGGGGCGCGTCGACAACCAGGTTCAGGTGCGAGGACATCGGGTGGAGCCTGGAGAGGTCGAAGCGGCTCTCGAGGGGATCCGCGAGGTGGCACGAGCCGCTGTGGTTGCCAAGGACATGGGTGAGGGTGATCTCCGGCTGGTGGCATACGTGGTGTTTGAACCAGGTTCGAGCCTTACCGGCACCGACATACGCAGGGCTCTCCGTGCCTTGCTGCCGGAGTACATGATGCCGGGGATCATCGAGCCTCTAGGTCGGATGCCTCTGACCTCGAGCGGCAAGGTGGATCGCAGGGCGCTACCGGATCCTCTCCGGCGCGCTCCCGCGAAGCGGGACGATTTCCTTCCGCCCGAAACGTCCCAGGAGGTGATGCTGGCGGATGTGTGGCAGCAACTTCTTCGCATCTCTAAGGTTGGCAAGACAGATAACTTCTTCGATCTAGGCGGACACTCCTTGCTGACGATGCGGGTGGTGGCCAAGATCGAAAGGTTGACAGGTTTCAGGATGGACTCCCGGGTAATGTTCTTCCAGAACCTGGAGCAGATTGCTGCGACCCTGCCTCCACCGGTGGCGGCCGGGGGCATGCCTGGTGCGTGACGGCGGGGCGCTGTCCCGCTGCAGCAGTCGTTGGCTTTGCGGGCGTTTTCAGCCCGGCCGGATGCCGGCCCATCCATGAAGTGCTCCGACCATGGGGGCCTGATGCGGGCTGCAGGCCTCCCTGCCAGCGACGGCTTTGCCACGGTCATTCCGTATCTCGAGCCAGCCGCAGCCTATCCCGGTCCGAAACCCTCCAGCCATCGTCCGGGTGAAGGCAGGCCGATGTCCGGCAGCCGGCCGAGGGCATCCAGGACCAGCCAGCTTCCGAGCAGGGCAAAGAGCGCGGCCGCGGTGATACGCAAGGCGCGCATGGGCAGCACGGCGGCGAACCGCCAGCCGGCCAGCGTGACTACGGCAAGCTGGGTCTTGTCTGCCATCTCCAGGATGAAGAATGCCAGCGCCGAGGTGAGAGCGATGCTGCGCGAAGTCAGTTGCCCGGCTCTGCTCTCATCCTCCGGCATCAGCGCCCAGTCTGCCATGATCATGTTAGCGCCGACGTAATACTGACCCACTGCACCGAAGTAAAAGTGGCCCACCTGGGCGAGGATGACGGGGATACGGTCATTGCGCGGCATGGCCGGCTTCGCGCAACATGGCAGCCTGACTTCCCGGGAGTTACTACCATGCGTATCCAATCGATCCTTGCGGCACTGCTCTTGGCTGCCCCACTGTTGTCGGCGGCGTCCGAGCTCGACATTACCAGGGCGATGGCAGCTGGCCATGCAGGGGACCGCCCTGTGGCGACGCCGGCCGCGACGACGGCGCCGGTGCAGGCGGTGGAGACTTCCATCGTCAGTTACGCGACGATCGAGGGTGAGTCTGTGCGCGGGTTTCTCGCGCGGCCGGCCGGTGTCCAAGGGCCACTGCCGGCGATCATCGTGATCCACGAGTGGTGGGGGCTCAACGACAACATCAGGGACATGACGCGGCGGCTTGCCGGCGAGGGTTATATCGCGCTGGCGGTGGACCTCTACCGGGGGCAGGTCGCTGACAACGTGCGCGTGGCCATGGCCTTGAGCCAGGCGCTCGCCGGCAACATGGCTACCGCCGATGAGAACTTGCGCCAGGCCTATGCCTGGCTCGATGAGACTGCGGGTGCTTCACGCGTCGCGGCGATCGGCTGGTGCCTGGGCGGGCGCTGGGCCCTGCGCACGGCCCTGCTCTTCCCTGACGAGCTTGCAGCCGGTGTGATCTATTATGGGTCCGTGCGGGCGGAGCCCGAGGAGCTTGCCACCCTGGACGTGCCGCTGCTCGGCATCTTTGCCGAGCTGGATCGCGTCGTGCCTGTCGACCAGGTGGAGGCTTTCGAGGCGCAGATGAATGCGCTGGGCAAGCTGGTGGACATCCACATCTACCCGGGTGTCGATCACGCGTTTGCGAACCCTTCGGGGGGAGCCTATAACGCTGAGGCTGATGCCGATGCCTGGGGGCGGACGGTGAGTTTCCTCGCCCAGCACCTGGCGCAGGACTGAGGGCAGGCCACCCCGGGTCGGATCAGGGGTCGAGCGGACAGAAGAGCCATATGTCCAGCGGCGTGCTGCGCGTCACGCTGCGCTGCTCGCCGCCCGGGCCCTGGCAGACCAGCGTTCCGAAGGCGGTCACCATCTCCGGCAGCCGCACCAGCGTGCCGTGCTGCTCATTTTTCTCCTCGCACAGGGCGCGCGGCGACATCATGCGCAGCTGCCGGGCAGGCACCTCGACGGTGACCGGGACACTCGTGGACCCGAGCTGGTCCGGCGCCAGCACGACGATGGCTTCGGTGACCGAGACGGCGGCCCGCACAGGTGTCCACTCGGCCGGGCATGAGGCGGTGACCTCGACCGTGAACGGCAGACGCCGGTCCGCAGGCTGTCCCGGGCTCAGGAGCGGACGGCTGCGCTCCATCGCGCGGCCTTCCTCCAGCCGCGGTTGCTGCTGTGACAGCGAGATCTGCGGCGCGGCTGTGCCGCTGTCCGCAGCGAGCAGCAGCACGCTTGCGGCCAGCAGGGGGTATCGACTCTTGGGCATGTTCTCAGCGGAAATCTGAAAGCCGGTCAGTATGCCGGCGGAGCGGCGATGCGCAAGTCCCGCGGTGTGTACCGGAAAAAAATCCCGGGGCCGGATGGCCCCGGGATGGATTGCGCAGGCCCTGGAGGGGGATAGGGTCCTGCGTCACGATGGCATTCGCCATCACATTCGCTCGCACCGACAAGGGGGAGGGGGGAACGGTACGGTGCGAGCCGAAACTGTCAGCCGCGGGGCTTGCCCCGGGCCACCGCGACCTTTTGCTGGGCGGCCCGCTCTCCGAGCAGCCGGGTGGCCAGGTCTGCCGCTATCTGTGCGCGAGTCTCGGCTGCGGCAGCGTCGGCGGCCGACCGGATTTCCTCCGCGTCCAGATGCTCGACGATGCGGGCCTGCAGCTCGCTCTCGCTGGCTGCGGCGCTGGACCCGGCCAGCATCAGTGCCAGCAGCCCAGCCAGCCGGGGCTTCCGGCTACGGGTGTTCTTGCTGCTCCGGCATTTCATGCGTGTGTCCTCGGATCTTTTCATTGCGTCAGTCACTATCGGCTATTGCACAATCTGTGCCAACTCCGAAAATGATTGAAAACATGCACTTACGCGGACCAACTTGACACGGTATTCCGAGAGTCACGATAATCCGTGAGTTATGAGTAACGGAAAATCGGGAGCCACGGGGCGAATCGGCGCGGATGAGCGATTTTATCGCCTGTTTCGCGGTATCCCCATGATGGCGGCCTTGCTGGATCGCGATGGCTGCTTCATCGAAATCAGCGATCCGCTCCTGGAGCGTCTCGGGTGCACGCGTGAAGCACTGGTCGGCCATCGGCCCTCGGACATCGCGACACCAGAATGTGCGCGGCGCATCCGCGAGGAGCACGTGCCCATGTTCCGGCGCACCGGCAGGCTGGAGAACGTCCCGGTCGAGTTCGTCTGCCGCAGCGGCGAGGTGCTCGCCCTTGTTGCGAACACGACCCGCGAGAACGACGAGCGGGGAGAGTACCTGCACTCGGTCTCGGTGTTTACCGGACTCTCGAACCAGGCGCGTCTGGAGCGCCGCTACCGTGATCTCTACCAGTCCACGCCGGCCATGCTGCACACAGTGGATGGCCAGGGCAGGATTACCGCGGCCAGTGATCACTGGCTGACCAAGCTGGGCTATGCCCGCGACGAAGTGATTGGCCGGCCGATTCTCGACTTCCTGGCCGAAGGCTCGCGAGCGGAGCTGCTTGGCGCGGGGCTGCAGGCAATGATCGAGAACGGCCAGCACCAGAACGTGCCACGCCAGATGGCGACGCGCGGTGGCGAGGTGATCGATGTCCTGATGTCCAGCCGGCCGGAGCGGGACCAGAACGGTGCCGTGCGCTTGTTGGTTGCCAGCAAGGACGTGACCGAGCGCAACCGCGCGGAAGCCCGCCTGCGCGAAGCCTACGCCGAGATCGAGCGCCTGAAGGAGGAGCTCGAGCGCGAACGCGATTACCTGCGCGAGGAAGTACGCGTCTCGATGAACTTCGGCCACATCGTCGGCGAGAGCCCGTCGCTCAGGGCCATGCTCGCGCGTATCGAGGCGGTGGCCGACACGCCGGCCAGTGTGCTGATCATCGGCGAGACCGGCACCGGCAAGGAGTTGGTCGCCCACGCGATCCACCAACGCAGTGCGCGGGCCGACAAGCCGCTGGTCAAGGTCAACTGTGCCTCGATCCCTCATGAGTTGTTCGAGAGCGAGTTCTTCGGGCATGTCAAAGGGGCATTCACCGGCGCGCACCGTGACCGCCCCGGCCGCTTCCAGCTCGCGCACGGCGGGACGATCTTCCTCGATGAAGTCGGTGAGATCCCGCTTTCGCTGCAGGGAAAGCTCCTGCGGGTGCTGCAGGAGAAGCAGCTCGAGCGCGTCGGCGATGACCGGACGATCGATGTCGATGTCCGCGTGATCGCAGCCACGAACCAGGATCTCGAGGCAGCCGTCGAGGCCGGCAAGTTCCGCGAGGACCTCTACTACAGGCTCAGCGTGTTTCCGGTCCAGGTACCGCCGCTGCGCCGGCGCGGCGATGATGTCGTGCAGCTTGCGCTGCATTTCGTCGAGCAGGTCTGTCGGGAGTTCGGCCGCCCCTGCCCGCAGCTGACCCAGGCCGATGTGGAGGCGCTGCGCCGCTACCACTGGCCCGGCAATGTGCGCGAGCTGAAGAACGTGATCGAGCGCGCGCTGATCCTGTCCACCGGCGATACTCTGCGCCTGGACCTGTCGCTCAGCGACGCGGCCAGTCCCCAGGCCCCGTCACCCGAGGTTGCCGCAGAGCCGCTCGCGCAGGAACGCACCTGGATCACCGAGAAAGAGATGAAGACCCGGCAGCGTGCCAACCTGGTCGCTGCGCTGGAGGCCGCCAGCTGGCGCGTGGCCGGTCCCAACGGCGCCGCCCGGATGCTCGGCATCAGCCCCAGTACGCTGGCCGACCGGATGAAGTCGTTCCGGATCCGGCGGCCCGAAAAGACGCCGTAGGAGCAGCTTCAGCCGCGACTCCCGATTTGCTCCGGAGGAACCCTCCACAGCTAGGTTGATCGCAAGCAGGAATCGCGGCTGAAGCCGCTCCCACAGGGGAGACTGCGGATAGTTGTCCATTTAGAATGGTGGCCGGACGAGCTGTACCGAGACCCGCAGGAATCCATGCCGCGACCAGCAGCGCCCTGTACCACCCCAGGCCTTGTCTTCCGGGGCTTTTTCTTTCTCCTTGCTTTTGCCCTTCCTGCGCTGCCGCAGGCCGCTGAGACCGCCACCGAGCTTCCCGCCCAGGTCGGCCGCATACTCGATGCTCACCGCATACCGCGGGAGACACTCAGCGTATGGGTGATGGAGCTTGGCGAGCCAGCACCTCGGCTTGCGGTCAACGCCGGTGTGCCGCGCAACCCCGCATCGACGATCAAGCTGCTGACTACCTGGGCTGCACTGCAGGAGCTTGGTCCCGGCTACCGCTGGCATACCGAGGCCTGGCTGACAGCACCCGTGCGCGATGGCGTCACCTACGGTGACCTCTACTTGCGTGGCGGCGGCGACCCGTTCCTGGTGCTGGAGCGGCTCTGGCTGCTGGTGCGCGAGCTGCGTCAGCAGGGCCTGCGGGAGATCCGCGGCGGCCTTGTGATCGACAACAGCTTCTTTGCGCATGACCGGACCGATCCCGGCGCCTTCGACGGTCAGGCTTTCCGCGCCTATAACGCGCTGCCGGACGCACTGCTGGTCAACTTCCAGTCCGTCAACTTCAGCTTCGTTCCGGACCTGCAGCAGAATCAGGTCCTGATCCGGGCCGAGCCGCTGCCGATCAACCTGCAGATCAACAACCGGCTGCAGATCGGGGCCGGTGGCTGCACTGAGGCCGGACGCGGCATCCAGATGATGGTGGGCGGCGACGGGCAGGGCGCCAGAGTCACGTTTGCCGGCCAGGTCGGGCGCAACTGTCCCTCCCAGCAGCTCAACCGGGCTTCGCTGCTGCCGGGCCCAGCCTTCGCCTACGGGGTGCTGCGCGCACTGTGGCAGGAAAGCGGCGGCACGCTACAGGGTGGTCTTCGCCTGGGGCAGGTCCCTGGTGATGCGACCCGTGTGCTGCGCTTTGCCTCGCCACCTCTCGGCGAACTGGTGCGGCCGGTGAACAAGTGGAGCAACAACGTAATGACCGAGCACCTGTTCCTCACCATCGGGGCAGAACGCTTCGGCGCACCGGGCACGCCTTACAAGGCACGGGATGCGGTGCTGCGCCTGCTGGGACAGCGTGGGCTGGACTTCCCGGAGCTGGTACTGGACAACGGCTCGGGCCTCTCCCGCGAGACCCGTATCTCGGCCGAGAGCCTCGGCAGGCTGCTGGTGCACGCCTGGGACGACCTCTACGCACCGGAGTTCATCTCGTCGATGTCGCTGGCGGGCATCGATGGCACCATGCGCCGGCGTTTCGGGCAGCCGCCCGGGCGCGGGCGCATGCACCTGAAGACCGGTCGGCTCGAGGGTACGCTGGCGCTGGCTGGCTACGTGCATGCAACCAGCGGGCGGCGTTTCGTCCTGGTCAGCCTGCACGAGCACCCGGACGCGACCCGGGGCCCTGGCGAAGAAGCGCAGGACGCGCTTCTGAACTGGCTCCTCCGGCTGTAGGCGCCTGTTCTTCTGTGGGAGCGAATTCATTCGCGAACACCGTCCCGGGATGACCCCATCCTCCCCGCCGGCGGACAGTCCAGCCCCCGCCGCTATAGAATGTAGCCAGACTCACGCCGTTCCGGGAGACACGAGCATGAAAATGATCACCGCCATCATCAAGCCCTTCCGGCTCGATGACGTCCGCAATGCGCTGTCCGAAGTGGGCGTTAACGGGATGACCGTGACCGAGGTCAAGGGATTCGGCCGGCAGCGCGGGCATACGGAGCTCTATCGCGGGGCCGAATACGTCGTCGACTTCCTGCCCAAATCCAAGATCGAGGTCGCTGTCAGCGACGACCTCGTCGAGCGCGCCATCGAGGCGATCAGCACTGCTGCGCGCACGGGCAAGGTCGGCGACGGCAAGATCTTCGTGACCGATCTCGAGCAGGCGCTGCGCATCCGCACCGCCGAGGTCGGCGACAACGCCCTCTAGGAGCGACTTCAGTCACGATTCCTTCTTCCTGCGTTTCAGCCCGCCCCTGTTCGGGCCTGAAGGCCCTCCTACAGGCGAGCCTGCCTTCGGTGGTAGAGTCTCGCGAGCAGCAGCGCTGCCAGCAGCACGGCATAGAAAAGCGGCTCGCGGATGTCCGCCTTGACCTGCCAGAAGTAATGCCACACGCCGAGAATCGCTGCTGGGTAGACAAGCCTGTGCAGCTGTAGCCAGCGGCGGGCGCCCAGCCGGCGCTGCCAGCCCCGGGTCGAGGTGACCGCAAGCGGCACCAGCATGAGCATTGCCGCTACGCCAATCGTTATGAAAGGGCGCTCGACGATGTCCTCGGTGATCGCCGGCCAGTCCAGCGCCTGGTCCAGCAGGGCCCAGACAAGAAAGTGCAGCAGGATGTAGGCGAATGCGAAAAGACCTGCCATACGGCGCAGCGCGACCGGCCATGGCCGGCGCAGCAGCCAGGCCAGCGGCGACAGGCAGAGGGTCAGCAGCAGCAGCCTCAAGCCCCAGAGGCCCAGCGTGTCCTGGATCAGCTCGACCGGGTTGGCGCCCAGCCCCGGGCTCACCAGTCCCGAGCCACGCAGCAGCAGCAGCAGGCCTGGCAGCAACGCAAGGACAAAGAAGGCCGCTTTCAGCGCGCGCATGCTTGCGGTGAGGCCTGCGGCGGGCTCAGAACTGGCGTTGCAGGTCCATTCCGGCGTAGAGGCTGGCCACATCTTCAGCGTACCCGTTGAACATCAGCGTTGGCTGGCGGCCGGCGAAAAATCCGGCGCCGATCCGCCGCTCGCGCGCCTGGCTCCAGCGCGGGTGGTCCACTTCGGGGTTCACGTTCGCGTAGAAACCATATTCGCGGGGCGCGGACAGCGACCATGAGGTGGGTGGCTCCTCCTCGACGAAGCTGATCCTGACGATCGACTTGATGCTCTTGAAGCCGTACTTCCACGGCACCACCAGGCGCAGCGGCGCGCCATTCTGGTTGGGCAGTTCGACACCGTAGATTCCCACGGCCAGGATCGTCAGTGGATGCATGGCCTCATCCATGCGCAAGCCTTCGACGTAGGGCCAGTCGATGATGCGCGCACGCTGACCTGGCATTTCCTCGGGTCGGTAGACAGTCTCGAAGGCCACGTATTTGGCACGCGAGTTAGGCTCGAAGCGCTTCAACAGGTCACCCAGTGGAAAGCCGACCCAGGGCACGACCATCGACCAGGCCTCGACGCAGCGCAGCCGGTAGATGCGCTCCTCCAGCGGGTGCGGTGCGAGCAGGTCCTCGAGCGTGATGTCGCCCCCCTTGTCGCACTCGCCATCCACGCGGACCGACCAGGGTCGCGGGTTGAAGCGGTGCGAAAGCCGCACAGGGTCGGACTTCCCCGTTCCGAACTCGTAGAAGTTGTTGTACGTGGAGATTTCCTCGAAGGTGTTCGGCGCTTCGTCCGTGCTGAAAGGACTTGGCCTGAGCTCGCCAAGCCGCCTGTGTGCAGCCGGGATCGCGTCGGCAGCGGCCGGCAGCGCGAGACCGGCCCCCGCGACGAGGCCGGCCTGCATGAAGAGGCGGCGGTTGAAGTAGACCTCCGGCGGTGTGATTTCGGAGGGCAGGATCCGGTTTTTCGTGTTCACTGGCATGCGTGTCCGTCGGGCAGCTGACCGCTGGATTGTTCCAGAGTGATTCGCGGCGCGCGAGCCGGTGGTTTCATCCTGCTTGCCTCAGCGCGGCGGGAACCCGTTCAGAAGCCACTCGTGCGGAGGGAACTCGAGGCTCCAGTCCTCCTGGCGCAGCGATTCGGCCAGTCTGCGGTCATCGACCCAGAGGGCGATGTAGACAGGCAGAGAGCCTGCCTCGGCCTCGAAGACGGCGCGTCGCTCCGCCCAGAGCGGCGCCAGCAGGGCCAGCCTGCGGGCGGGCTGCAGGCGGTTGCGGCTGCGGTCCTGGGTGAAGCGCCGCGCCGCCTCATCGAGCTGACGGTCCAGCTGTTCCGGGCGAAAGCTGCGGCTGGACAGGCGCGGGCAGGTCACGGCCGCGCAGGCCAGAGCAAACCAGGCGCGCGGCTCCGCAAGGGACTCGAGCTCGGCCTCGATCCCGGCCAGGGTCACCGGCTCACCCATGAGCTCGTGCGTGCTGTTCAGCAGTCGGCGGCGCGCCGCAGCGCTCCCGATCGACTCGCCCTGCAGGATCGCGTGCAGGGTCAGCGCGTTGTACGCGTTGATCAGGAAGGCAAGCCTGGCAGCGCGATCTTCCGTCGGCAGTGAACGGGCACGGCCGAGCTGTTCGATGAACTGCCTGAACGCGGGATCCAAGGCGAGCCCGGGATAATCAACTACGCCCTGCTGGACGTGACGCTGCAGTGCGCCCTCGAGCAGGTCATAGTCTGCAGCAGCCATTGCCGGAGGCTGGATCGTAACCAGCAGCAGGAACAGCGCTGCCGTGCGAAGCAGGCTCATGATACTTTCACCGAGTGGACTGGTGGGCCAAGCTGACAGCAATCGCGTGCGAAGGCAAGCGGGCCGCCATCGTGGTGGCGGCCTCCGTGCTCATGCTGTGCGGCTGCGCGGAGACGCATGAAGGCCTGACCGTGACCATTGGCGGCACGACGACGGCCAATACTCCCGGGGAGGAGCAGTGGCTGCGCTTCAAGCACAATGTAGAGGCCGCAAGTGGTGGCCAGATCCGCCTGCGCCCGCTGATCTACGGCCAGCTCGGGTCCGAGGAGCAGCTGCTGTCGGGACTGCGCCGCGGCCGCATCCAGTTCGCCAACCTGTCTGCCCAGATGGTCTCCACCATCGTGCCCGAGCTTGGCCTGCTCTACGCGCCCTTCCTGTTCGGCAGCTACGAGGAGGCCGACTGGGTCTATGACAATTACCTGACAGACCTTTTCCGGGAGCTGCTGGCCGAGCGTGACCTCTATCTCGTGACCTGGTACGAGATCGGCTTCCACCACGTTTATGGACGCCGCCCCATACTGACGCCTGCCGATGCCCGCGGCCGTCGTTTCAGGGTGTCGTCCGCACTTAACGCGCGTCTGTTCGCCGAGGCGATCGGTGCCGACCTGATCCCGCTGGGCTTCGGCGACATTGTCCCGTCGCTGCAGACCGGGCTGATCGAGTCAGGCGAGAATGCCGTAACCCTGTACGCGCGCACGGGCATCGCCGGCGAGGCGCCGCACCTAGTGTTGACCGGGCACGTGTTCGGGGTTTCCGTGATCGTCAGCCGTCTCTCCTGGTGGGAAAGCCTGCCTGCGGCGCAGCGGCGGATCCTGTCGGACAGCTTTCCGCCGCTCAGTGAGACGCGCGCGGCCGTCCGTGCAGAGACCGCCGAGGACATCGCCGGGAGCGCGGCGCTGGGCTTCGTGGTCCACGAGCTCGGCGATGCGCAGCTGGTCCAGTGGCGGGCCGCGACGGCCCGCGTCACCGGGCAGCTGGTGGACACGCTGGGCGGCCGGTCTGCCGAGCTGCTCGAACTGATCGAGCAGGGCCGGCGCGAATTCAAAGCGCAGACGGCGCCTGAACAGGCGCGCTGCAGGCAGGGCTGGCTGGCGCTACACTGACTGCTCACTCGCATACACAGGAAAGTATCATGCCTTTCGAGCTGCCGGCACTGCCATGGAAGCGGGACGCACTGGTACCGCACATGAGTTCGGAGACGATCGATTACCACTACGGCAAGCACCACCAGACTTACATAGACACGCTGAACCGGCTCGTGGCCGACAGACCCGAGTCGGAGATGTCGCTGGAGGAACTGATCCACACCGCGAGCGGCGGCGTCTTCAACAATGCCGCGCAGGTGTGGAACCACACGTTTTTCTGGCACTCCCTCAGTCCGGAAGGTGGCGGCACTCCACGGGGCGCACTGGCTGAGGCTCTCGACCGCGACCTGGGCGGGATCGACGGGTTCCGCCGGCAGTTCGGCGAAGCCGCGAAGGGCCAGTTCGGCAGTGGGTGGGCCTGGCTCGTGAAGAAGAATGGTGGCCAGCTTGCGATCACGACTACCGGGAACGCCGACTGCCCGCTGCGCGATGGCGATACCCCACTGCTGACGCTGGATGTCTGGGAGCATGCGTATTACGTTGATTACCGCAATGCACGCCCGAAGTACATCGAGGCGTTTCTCGACCACCTGGTCAACTGGTCATTTGCGGAGGCAAACCTCGGATGATGCGCTGGTTTCGGCAGAAGCAGCTGACCCTGCCGGATCCGGCGGATGCGCTGCCCGGACGCTCGACGCCGATGCCGGTCGCGGACCGGCACCTTGTGCTTGGCAATCCTCTCAAGCCTCCGTTCCCTGAGGGCTGGCCCAGCATCCAGCTGGGCATGGGCTGCTTCTGGGGGGCCGAGCGCAGGTTCTGGGCCTTGCCGGGTATCTGGACCACGGCTGTCGGCTATGTTGCAGGCTTCACGCCCAACCCGACGTACGAGGAAGTCTGCAGTGGGCACACGGGCCATGCGGAGGCCGTCCTCGTCGTGTTCGATCCCGGCCGCATTGCGCTGGACGACGTGTTGCGCGAATTCTGGGAGGCGCACGATCCTACCCAGGGGATGCGCCAGGGCAATGATGTGGGCACCCAGTACCGCTCCGGGATCTGGTGCGGCGATGCGCAGCAGCTCGAGACGGTGCTGTGCTCACGCGATCGTTACGCCGCTGCGCTGCGCGCTGCCGGTCACCCGGCCCCGGTCACGACCGAGATTGCGCTGGCCGGGCCGTTCTACTACGCCGAGGACTATCACCAGCAGTATCTGGCGAAGAACCCGGGTGGCTACTGCGGGCTTGCCGGGACGGGCGTGGCCTGTCCGGCGCCAGGCTGAGCGGCCGCACTGCGGAACACACCAGCCGTGCAGCAGCGTCAGTTGAGCACGCTGTAACCGCGTCCGCGGAGGCAGCGCTTGACCACCTGGTCCCGCTCGCGCACGCCCGCAGCGGCCGACTGGGAGCCGCCCAGTACGGCACCGATTCCGGCGCCCCGGCCCGGATTGCCACCGATCGCGCCAGTCATCGCGCCAACCGCGCCACCTGCAGCAGCGCCGCGCGCGGCACCCTCGACCGGGTTCACCTGGTTGGCGTACTCCTCACACTCGGCCAGGTCACGCTCGTATTGCGCCATGTCGACACCGCGGGTGTCGATGATCGGTCCGCGCGAGGACGCGCAGCCGGCCATCGTCATTGCAAGCAGGGGCAGCATTGCTTTCTGCATCAGGGTTTTCATGGCCCGATTCTAACTCCTGACCAGGGCCAGCCGGCAAACTGTGAAGCCCTCCACACCTGCGCGGGGCGGCGTCGCTATTATGCAAAGCGGGCCTCATGCCGTTCTGAGGCGGGTTTGTCGTGCTTTCGAAAAGGGTCAAGGTCGAGACTGCCAATCTGGAGCGCGGTATGTTCGTCGCGCAGCTCGATCGCCCGTGGCTGGAGACGCCTTTCCTGTTCCAGGGGTTCGAGATCCGCGAGGACAGCGAGATCCGCCAGCTGCGGCAATACTGCCGTCATGTCTACGTAGACGAGGCCCGCAGCAGCATTGATCAGGCCCGGATCTCTCGAGCGACCAGCCGCGAGGACAAATACAACAGCGCGCTGCACAACGGCGCCAGGCTGCCGCCGCCCCGCCACCTGCGCTGGAAAGTGATCGATGTCATCAGCCGCTTCGACCCTACGGGCCGCCTCGCCGACCGTCTGAACCAGAAGAATTACCGCAACAAGGTATCCGTCAGCAGCGAGGCACCCCGGGCAACCCGTGCCTATGACGCGGCCGTCGATACGATGAACGAGGTGCTGGAGGGCATCCAGCAGGGTCGTGGCGTCGATGTCGGCAGGGTCAGGGATGCGGTCAATCCGATGATCGACAGCGTGCTGCGCAACCAGGATGCGATGGCCTGGCTGGTCTACCTGCGCAAGCGGGACGCCTACACCTACCAGCACTCCATTGCGAGCGCGGTCTGGGCCGTGATGCTCGGCCGCCACCTCGGCTTTGACCGGCACGGACTCGATACACTGGCCATGGGCGGGATGCTCCTGGACATCGGCAAGGCCCGGGTTCCGGACAAGATCCTTCTGAAGGAGGGGGCGCTGACCGAGGAGGAGACCGCGCAGATGCGCGAGCACGTGCGGTTCGGTCTCGAGATGGTGAAGGCGACGCCCGGCGTCAATTCCGACGTGCTGGCGATGATCGCGAGCCACCACGAGCGTCATGACGGCAGCGGGTACCCGGACGGGCTGGCCGGAAACGACATACCGGTGTTTGGCCGCATATCGGGGCTGGTGGACTGCTTTGATGCGATGACAACCCGGCGGCCCTATGCGGGCGCGAAATCATCCTATGACGCGATCCGTGAGCTCAACGCGCTGGCCGGTACACGCTTCCAGAGGGAACTGGTCGAGCAGTTTGTGCAGGCGCTCGGCATGTTTCCGAGCGGTACGCTGGTCGAGCTCAATACGGGGGAGGTCGGCATCGTGGTGGAGCAGAACCGCGTCCGCCGCCTTCGCCCGCGCATCATGCTGCTGCTCGATGCGGAAAAGCGGCCGCTGCGCGGTGCGAGGACGCTGGACCTGCGCAAGCTGCCCAGCGCAGCCCAGGACCCGCGCGCGGTCTGGATCGTGCAGGGGCTGGAGCCCGGAGCTCATGGGCTGGATCCGAAAGACTACTTCGTCTGAGCTGGGGCTGACCGGCTCGCCCGGCGGGCATTTCCGCTACTCGCGGTTGCTGGCCGAGATCGAGGGCATGCAGCTGCGCGCGGCTGGTGAGCCCCTCGCATTGCTGCTCGTGCATGTCGATGGCGTGGCGGACGTCAACCGCCGGTTCGGCTATGGAGCCGGCGACGAGGTGCTCGAGCGTTGCGCCCGCCGGCTGGCCGATGTGGCTCGCGAGCAGGATCTCTTCGTCCCAGTCACGCCGGGGTGCCATGCGCTGCTGATCAGGAACCCGCTGCATGAGAGCCATGCCGTGCTGGCTGCAGAAAAGGCGGGACGTGTCATCTCGCGGCCCTTCGACCTCGAGGGCGAGTCGGCCTCGCTGCGGGTCCATATAGGCATATCGCTGCTGCCCTCGCTGGCCGCGACGCCGGCCCTGCTTCTGCAGCAGGCCGAGGCTGCGCAGGCTGCCGCGCGCTCACGTGACCAGCCATGGCAGGTGTACAGCGGCCGGCTGGAGCCGGATGCCGTGGAGCAGGCGCCCGTGCGCTATGACATCGAGCAGGCGCTGCACCGGGGCGAGTTCGAGATGCACTTCCAGCCCAAGGTGCTGCTTGCGACCGGCCGGCTCCACGGTGCCGAGGCCCTGGTGCGCTGGAACAGCCCGCAGTTGGGCAACGTGCCTCCGGGCGTCTTCCTGCCCGCGATCGAGCAGACCCAGGAGGTGCGGCCACTGCTGCGCTTCGGCCTGAATGCAGCGCTGCGCGCAGCTGCCGGCTGGCTGGACGAGCGCCCTGACTTCCGCATCGCGGTCAATCTCTCGGCGGGCAACCTCGAGGACGATGACCTCGTCCAGCAGGTGAGCGATGCACTCAAGGTCTGGCACTTCCCGGCGCGCCAGCTCGTACTGGAGATCACCGAGAGTGCGCTGATGGAGGACGCCTCAGCCAGCGCACGCGTGCTCGGGGAGCTGCGCGCACTGGGTGTCGAGGTGTCGATCGACGACTTCGGTACTGGCTACTCGAGCCTCGCCTACCTCAAGACGCTGCCTGCGGACGAGCTCAAGATCGACCGCTCCTTCGTCAGCGGCGTCGTCACCGACGAGACGGACCGCCAGCTGGTGCAGTCGGTGATCCAGCTGGGCCACGCGGTCCGGCTCAAGGTTGTCGCTGAAGGCATCGAGACGCTGGAGGTCGCCCGCACTCTGGCGGGGCTGGGCTGTGATATCGGCCAGGGGTACTACTACGATCGACCGCTTCCGGCGTCCGAATTCGCCGCCCGGTGGATCACTCGGCCGGTGACGGAGGCGTCCAGTACGCTTCCGGCATCGTCTCCCGCTTGAGGATGTTGATCACGGCGGCCCGTTCCTCGGCCGAGCGAACCGGACCTATGGACATGATCATGCGGTTGCCGGGGATGAACTTCTGTGGGTCGGCGAGGAACGCATCCATCGCCTCATCGTCCCACACGAGCCCCTGGCGACCGGCTTCGGCCATTGCTGTCGAGTACCAGAAGTTAGGGACGGTGCCGGCCTGCTGACCGAAGATCGCGTGCAGGTTGGGACCGGCAAGGTGGCGCTGCCCCGGGTCCACCGTGTGGCAGAAGCGGCACCACCGGTAAGTGCTCTCCATGGCTGCCGCCTCGCCGGGCAGCCCGGGGTGCACCGTCACCGTCGTAACGACCGACTGGTGCCAGGTCATGTCGGCCGGGGCCTCCACCACCTCCCCCATCGGCCAGGGCGTGACCCCGAACATCTGGTAGGGCATGTAGAGTCCCAGCCCCACGAAGACAGCGAGCAGCGTCCCGCTGGCTGCGCGTGCGGGCATCCCGGCAGGCGGAGGCACGCTGCGCGACGACGGCCCGCGCCGATGGATCAGCCAGCCCGTGACCGCGACCAGTGCGGTCAGGCCGATGAAGATGCCTGCGGCGACTAAACCCGGCTGCGGCTCGCGGAACGAGTTCACCGCGTAGATTGCGAGCAGGCTCGCGAACCAGGCGAGGAAGCCGAAGCCAGCTGGAAACGCCCGCAGCAGGCCCACGCCGTGACGCAGCCAGAGCCAGCCCCCGCCGACTGTGGTCAGGAAGAAGAGCAGCGTGGCACTGAATCCGAGTGCCGAGTGCATGTAGCCGCTGAACATCCAGCCGACATGACTCTCTTCCAGCAGAGTCGGCAGGGCGAACAGTGGTCCCAGCCTGACGACCAACCCCTCGGTCCAGGCCTGCAGCAGCCCGAACAGCGGCATCACCAGCAGCAAAGCCCAGCCAACCAGTGCCGCCTGGCGACCGAAGTTCGCGCCTGCGGGTGACAGCCCGACCGGGCGGGCCGGGTGGTCCCGGTACCAGCGCCAGAGCAGCCAGGCGAGCAGGACGAACAGCACCAGGCCGATGAGGTAGTGCCAGCTGCGAAGCGTCTCGCGCAGCGCCGAGGTTTTCTCCACCCGCGGCATCTGCACCGTGAGCACAGCATGGGCCGAGTAGAGGAGGGCGACTGCCCAGCCTAGCGCGCTGGTGGCGCGCGTGCCCGAATGTCGTTCGACTGCCTCGCTCATGCACCTTCCGCCATTCTTGAGGCGCCAAGGATAGCAGGCTCCCCGGCGCGCGGCAGGCTGCGCAGGATCGCCGGATATGCTAGAAGATCACCCTCCATCGTTCCCGCGGAGCCTGACAATGACCGAGCGCCGAAACACCGATGCTTCCCTGATTGATCGCCGCAGCCTCCTTGCCGGCCTGGCCGTACTTCCGGCCGCAGGCTCTGCACTCGCCGCGGTGCCGGCCGTCCCGGACGATGCCGGCCGGCTGCGGGCCTGGCTCAAGCTGCGCGCTGACCTCAGTGGCGCACCGGCGTGGTTCAGCGCCCAGGGCGAGGTCTGGTCATGGGTGCCGGGCGAAGAGAGCGTGCGCCTGTTTTCAACCCGGACATTCGCTGCCAGCAGAATCGAGGCCACGGCGGATGGCTGGAGGCTGGACCAGCATGAGCTGACCTGGTTCCTGGATCCCGAGAGTGGAGCCCTGCTTGACGACTGGGAGAACCCGCTGACCGGGGAGGCCGTGACCGTAGTGCACCGCTTCCGTCGCCTGCCCAGCCAGCTGCTGTCGGGAGACGCGGCCGCCCCGCAGGCGTCCCTGCAGGGACGGCAGCTGGTGTTCAGTGGCGCCGAATTCAGCAGTGGACCTGCTGCACTCGACCGGGCACGCTTCCCCCGCCACAGTGCCGCGGTGCGCGCCCAGTCGGGCTGCCTCGACAACCTGTCCGGACAGCTCGAGGAACTGCTGGACGCGGCGGTCACCAGTGCGCCCTGCACCTGGAGCCGCACGGAGCTGGTCCAGTGGCTGCCGTTCATGGAGATGGGCAACCGTCCGGGCGCGCTGCTGGTACAGGCCTCGCTGCACAAGGTTGATGGTCCCGGCTCGCTGCCTGCCGCGCTGCTGGCCGATGCGCGCCGGCGCCACCCGGCGCTGCTCGAGGTTCCGCAGCCGTCCGTCGAGGGTTTCGACGCGGAGACTGCCGCGCTGCTGCAGGCTCCGCGCCAGGCCTGAGCAGGTCCGGCCGGCCATGCCGGACTCACTCCTGGTCCGGTGGCGGTTCCCAGTCGCCCAGGTCCAGCCGGTTCTCGGCGACATGGAACAGGGCGGCGATGACGCGGCGGTCGTACTGGGTGCCGGCGCCCGCCAGAAGCTGGTCCAGTGCGTCCCTGACCGGCAGGCCGTCGCGCCAGGCCCGGGCGCTGACAAGTGCGACGAACGCATTGGCCACGGCGAGAATGCGTCCGGGGAGGCTGATGGTCTCTCCCGCGGTCCCGCGGGGATACCCGCTGCCGTCCAGTCTTTCCTGTTTCTGGGCGATCACCTCCAGGACAGGTCCGTCGAAGTCGATCCCGCGCAGCAGCTCGATCGTGTAGTCGACGTGCTTGCGCAGCAACGCCTGCTCCGCCTCGGTCAGCGGCCCGGGCTTGGTCAGCAGATCATCCGGGATCATGATCTTGCCGATATTGGCCAGCGTCGCGGCCAGATCCAGTGTTTCGCGCTCTGGTGGGCTCAGGGCCAGCTCGTCCGCCATCAGGCCGGCCAGCTGCCTGATCCGCCGCGTGTGCTCGGCGGCGTACGGATCATGGCGGTCCACCACCGTGGCCAGAATCCGGACCAGGTCGCGCAGCAGCGCGCTGTGTCGATCCTCCATCGCCCGGAGCTCGGTGATGTCGCCCAGCACGGCCAGCGTGAGGTCACGCTCCTCGCACATGGTGGCAACCGGTATGAAGCTTGCCTGGAATTCGCGCGGGCCATCGCCCAGGGGCAAGGTGACCAGGCGCTGGACCGGTTTACGCTGCTCGCGTGCCTGGGCGCAGGAGGCTGCAAGACCTGCATCGTGTGCGCCGGGCAGCACGTCCTCCATTACCCGCCCCACGAGGTCGTCCCGCCGAATGCGGATTGCCCGCGCGGCGGCCTGGTTGACGAAGCGCAGGCGGCCCTCCCGGGTGGCCAGCAAGGTCAGGACGTTGATGTTGTCGGAGATCGCATGCAGCAAGTCGGTGCGCCGCTGAAGCTCGCCGCTGTGCCGCTCCAGCTCGGCCGCCTGGGCTCGAGCCCGTACGCTGCTGCCATGACGCCACGCCGCGACCACGCAGGCCGCAATAAACAGCAGCAGCAGGGACAGTGCGAGCAGAAGCAGGTTACGCCGCTCGTTCGCGATGCTCATGGCCTCGGCAGCATCGACCTGCTGGGCCACGAGCCAGTCCTGCCCGCGGACTTCGCGCGCGACCTGCAGCACGCGTCGGTCCCTGTAGTTTTCCAGTTCCACCAGGCGTCCCGGCTGCATGACCGCAGCAGCCTCGGCGAAGCGACTGTCGTCCAGCGGAAGACTGCGGCGCAGCCCGGACAGGGCGTCGGAAGCGGGGGAAATGAAGAATACGGCATCATCCCGCTGAACCAGCAGCAGCGCCTCGTTGGGTTCCGCGAAAGCTGGACCGCGTATCAGCAGGGGGATCAGCTCCTGGCTGGCACTGCGTACAGCCAGCAGCAGTCCCTGCGCGGCGGGCTGCGCCTCGCGGCTGACGCCCGGGGGGGCGCCCACCGCCAGCGCCGTGACCAGTACGGGCCGGTCCTCGGCATCGAGCAGCATCTCGCTGAGGTGCGCCCTGGCGGGGAGTTCCCGGGCCCTTTCCAGGAATCCCGCGTACTGCGGGCGCGGATCGCCCAGGCCCGGGGTCGAGATCACGGGAACAAGCCTGCTGTCCAGCAGGGCAAGACCCGAGGCGGCAGCGCGGGGCACATTGGCCGGGATGGCGGCCTCGAGGGGTGGCAGGTAGCCGCCGCGCTCGGCTGCGGCCAGCATCAGGTTGCGCAGGAAGCCGAGCTGGGCGGCTTCGGTGCCCGCCTCCCGCGCCTGGACGACCTGCCACAGGTATAGCTGCAGCGAGGCGTTTTCGGCCAGGTCCAGCAGGTTGCGGCGTTCAGCCTGCACCAGTCGGGCGATCGAGTCGGCCTTGCCCTCGGCGACCAGGCTCAGCCGCGATTCCCACTGGCGCAGGTCGCGCTGCCGCTCGCTGTCTATGTAGATGCCGATCAGCAGCCCGCCGCCCGCCAGCAGCAGGATCAGCGCGGCCACTGCCACCGTGACAGAGGCCGTGAGAGACCTGCGCATGCCGCCCATCCCTATGCTGCCTGGCCGCTCATTGTGGCAGGTGAAGCCACCAGGCGTCCTCGTTGATCGAGTACACGGGTGTGTAGTGCACGATCTGCTCGGCGGTCAGCACCGTATCGGCCTGGTTGTCCAGGATCAGCCAGCCCCCCCCGGCGTTGACCGACAGTACGGCATGCGGCACCCGCAGGTTTGTATCCTGCACGACGACGATGCGCATATCCGAGGTATCATGCCCGAGCCAGCGGAGGGAGAAGAACTTCGTGATCGCGAAGTCTTCGCAGTCCCCGCCGACGGGCAGGAATTCCCTCGGAATGGCCCAGTAGTCCTCGACCCCGTAGAGATCAATGTCGAAGATGTAGGGGCGCGCGTTGGCGTAGCGGTTGACCTTGTCGAGCTGGCTCTCGAAGGGCTTGTCCTGCAGGCCTTCAAGGAAGGTCAGCCAGTCCGCAAGGTGGCAGGGGTTGACCTGGTCCGGTCCGCAGGGGCCATCCTGAAGAGAGTCCCTGAGGTGGCGCTCGATGGCATCCAACCATAGAGGGAAATCCCCGATGTCGGACTGGCGCTGTTCGAGCGAGCCGAAAAGGCCGTCAGCCCGGGCCTGTGCCGTGGTCAGCGCGACAGCCAGAAGCAGCCCGGCCGCGAGGTTTCTGAAACTGGCCATATTTCCTTTACTGTTGCCGTCCGGTTTCTAGCATCGAGGCAGCCGCACTAGAGCAAAAAGACCTATGCCGCGCAAGTTCGCCACATGCATCCTGTTTCTCATCCTGTCCGCCGGAGGCAGCCCGCAGGCCGCGGAAGGTGTCGACCAGGTGCAGGAACGTTTCTCCGCTGCGCTCGAGGCGCTCGAGGCCAACCGCCTGCGCACCGCGCGGGAGATGCTGCAGGGCCTGCTGCAGGAGAATCCCGGCCTGCTGCGCGCTCGCCTGGAGCTCGCGCGCGTGCATTTTCTCTCCGCGGACTACCAGCAGGCGCGGGCCGAGGCCGAGGCCGTGCTGGCCGATCCCGAACTGCCGCCGCAGGTCCGCGTCACCGTGCTCGCGTTCATGGCCCAGATCGATGCTGACCTGCAGCGCGCGGCTGAGCGCCAGCGCTGGGGTGGGTCGCTGTACGCGGGCCTGATGTACGACAGCAACGTCAACTTCGGCCCCAGTCGCGACATCATTGACATCAATGGCACCCTGGCCACGTTGACCCCCGAATCCCGCCCGCGCAGCGACTGGGCTGCTGTGTTCGCCCCGGGCCTGACCCACACCTGGGCGCCAGGCTGGCGGTTTGATGCTGGCGAGCGCCGGGGCGAGATGTTCTGGCAGAGCCAGCTCAGCGGCTACTACCGCGGCTATTTCGCCGAGGATGACTTCAACCTCGGCGTACTGACGCTGCGCACCGGGCCGGCCTGGGTGGTGCCGGGCCGCGGCCGGGCGGCAGTGGCGGTGCAGGGCGACCAGATCTGGCTCGGTGACCGACGGCTCGCCCGGTTTGCGAGCCTGAACCCGGTGGTGACCTTCAACATCGGCGAGCGCACGGAAGTCACGCTGGATGGGACGCTGACACGCCGCAGCTACCAGCGCGACGACGACCGCAGCCGCCGCGGCTGGTACCAGGGTGGCAGCCTGACAGTCGATCACGCCCTCCCGGGAGGGGACGTTGCGCTTCAGGCCGGCGCTGGCTGGTATACGTTCAGCGCGCAGGCCAGCCGCTTCAGTTACCGCAGCCCAGACTTTTTCGCCGGCGTGGCCTGGCGTGCCTGGGAGAACGGGACGGTCTACGGCCGGACAGGCTTCCGGCATTTCCGTTTTCGCGGAGCCGAGGACCTGTTCGACCGCGCACGGCGCGAAGACGAATATCGCGTGCTGCTGGGGGCGGACCACCGGTTTGCCGGCGGCCCGCTGGCAGGCTGGTCGGTCCAGGCCACCTGGTCCTGGACACAGAACCGGTCGAACATCGACCTGTTCGACTACCAGCGCCATATGGTCAGCATTGGACTCGCCCGGCAGTTCTGAGGCGTTTGACATAAAGTCGCCTTTCCGGGCCCACTCGGATGTAGAATCGGCGTGCAACCCGTGCGCCCCCGGCAGAATGTGACGGACTTCACGGCACTTCTGCCTCGACACGAGGTCCAATGCAGCCATAACGAATAAGAGCCTGCGCGACAAAATCACCAGGACGCGGGCTGGCAGGAGCGGAAGACATGATGCCGACCAAGGCTTTCCCCAGCTTGATGATCGCGGGCCTGACGCTCGCTGGCCTGTTGGCCAGCGTCGAGGCAGCGCAGCCGATGCTGGCCGACGAAGACTGCACCCGGGTCCTGGAGCAGTGGGCGACCGACGCTGGCGCGGCCCCGTCTGCGGCTGTGGATACCTGCAGGCAGCAGCTGGCCCCAGCGCCGGTCGAGGAGAGCGAGGCGGTCGATCCGATGGATGCGCTCCGGCGCGCGGATCTCAATCCCTGTGATGGTGCCGACGCGGCCGGCTCGGTGCTCTGCTGGGGGCCCTGGGCGGCGCTGGCGCCTGCTGCTGGCCCGGAACCCCTGAAGTCCGTCGACGCTCCGCGCGGTGTCGACGTGGTCTGCCGCCCGGAGCTGGCCGAGCAGTGTGATGCAGACTTCCTGCCGCTGGAGCCCGGCATCGAGCTGCCGCTGGGCAGCTGCCCGCCCGGAACACCCTGCGGGTTCGCAACCGTGGTGGACGGCGTCGCCAGCCACGGTGAGGCGGAGGATACGGTCTTCGCGCGCTTCCTGCTGCTGCCGGATGGCACGGCGTTCACCGTTGATCCGGAAGGTTTTCCGCTGATCGTCTCGGTCGACGCGATGGGCATGGTGGTCACCTCGCGTCCGGATGACTGGGAGACGCTTCGCGCCAACGGCCGCGACGGCGGCGAGCAGTCCAGGGTGATTGCGCGTGTGTTGCGGGATGGCGATGGCGAGATCCTGCTGGCCGCCGATATCTGGGGCCACGGCGCGCCGGCCAGCGGTGCGGCCCAGTCGGGATATTTTGCCTGGGGTACGACGACGAGCGCCGGCTCGCTGGAGGCGCTGCGCGCCGCTGGCGCAAGCCTGATGTTCACCGGGCCGATGTCGGTCGACAACGGGACAACGGCGAGCGTACAGGTCAATTTCGGCGGCACCACCACCTGGAATGGCACCTGGGCCAATCCCGCCTACACATTCTCGGCCGGGGGACTGGTCAGTGGGGCCGACCTGATCTCGCAGCCGGGCGGCTTCAGTGCCAACGTCGTTGCGCCGGAAAGCTTTGTGCAGGGCGCGCTGCTCGGGGAGCAGGGGGTCCGCGCGCTCGCGCACATCATCGAGGTCAACGTGTTCGATCACGGGCTGGTAAGGGATGTCGGGCTGCTGCGCGAACTCTCTCCGGGGCCGGCGCTGCCGGCGGGCATCGGTGACTGATTGCGAGGTCAGCCATGAAAACCAAGAAAAGGACCGAATTCATGAAAAGGCAATTGACGCTGACACTGGTCGCGGGGCTGATGCTGTTTACTGGCGCTAACGCACAGGCGGCGGTGTTCTCGGCCGCCAACCTGTCGCTGCTTCCCGCCGACAACACAGTGATCTCTGGCGAAGCTTTCGAGCTCGAGCTTTTTCTCGACGCGGCGGATGCCCCGGGGTCCCGTCCGGGGCTCTTTGGCGGCGAGATCGTCGTTGACTATGACCCGGTGCTGTTCAGCTTCGTCAGCTTCAGCACCCAGGGCACCAGCACGCTGTTCAGCGGCCCCTCGGCAGGCAGCCAGGGCGGGCGCCAGACGGTGACGCTGGGCTTCGAGAACGCTCCGGAAATCGGCGTGGTAGGGATATTCGAGTTCGTCGCGCTGGGCCCTGCAGGCAGTGGCGGCAGCTTCGGCCTGGCCGATGCCGACGAGTTCTTCGGTACCTTCGTAAGCTACCTGCCGACCGTGCAGGCTTTCTACCCGGGCTTCACTGGGGCCGAGGTGGCCATCGTTCCGCTGCCGGCCGCGGCCTGGCTGTTCGCCTCGGCGCTGGGGCTGATCGTCGTCTGGCGGCGGCAGCCACAGGCCTGATGATGCCGGCGGGCGGCCTCGTCCGCCGCTTGTGTCTGCGGCTAAGCCATGCGGCGTGGCTTCTGGCCTGGCCGGCCATCGCACTTGCCCTGCCGGCGGATCCCGACTGGCACCTGCGTCCAGCCGACCCGGAGGCGGTAGTCGAGCACCAGCAGTATCAGCTGCTGGTCGCGGCGCGAGAATTCTACGCCGCACTGGCCGGGCAAGGAGACTGGCCTGCGCTGCCTGACCGGGACCTTGTCCCTGGTCAACGTGACCCGGCCGTGCGGGACCTGCGCAGACTTCTGCGTGCCACGGGTGACTTCTCTGGCTGGGCGTCGGCTGACCCCGAGTTTTTCGATGGTCCACTGGCCGAGTCCTTGCTGCGCTTCCAGCGCAGGCATGGGCTGCCCCTGACTGCGCGCGGCGATGCCCCGACGCGAGCCGTGGCAGCGATCACCCCCGCCCAGCGCGTGGACCAGCTCGATGTCGCCATCGAGCGCTGGCGCTGGCTGCCGCGCCAGTTCGAGTCGCGTCACATCTGGGTGAATATTGCCGCCGCGCAGGTGAACCTGGTCGAGGATGGCGCCGTGGTGCTGTCGCTTCCGGCTGTTGTTGGCCATCCTCAACGCCCGACCCCAAGCCTTCGCAGCGAGATCCGCTCCGTCACGTTTCGACCCGAGTGGACCGTGCCGCGCAGCCTGGCGGTCGAAGACCTGCTTCCGCTGCAGCAGCAGGATCCGAGGTTCCTGGAGCGCCAGCGCATCCGTGTCTACCGCCTCGAGCGCGGTGGTGGACGAAGACCCGTCCAGCTTTCTCAGGTCGACTGGAAGCGACTGGGGCCTGATGATTTCCCGTATACGCTGGTCCAGGAGGCGGGGCCGGAAAACAGCCTCGGCCTCGTGCGCTTCGACATGCCCAACCCGTTCAATGTCTATCTGCATGACACGCCCGCCCGCGGCTTCTTTCGGCTGTCTGCCAGGACGTTGAGCGCCGGCTGTGTCCGGGTTGACGAGCCGCTGCGGCTGGCCGATGCCGTGCTCATGGCGGGACAGCCAGGTTGGGTGCCCGGCACCACGGCGCAGAGGGTCGGATTCCCCGGGCGTGAGGCCCTCGCCATGCCTCTGCCCGTCTACCTTGTCTACATGACGGCCTGGGTCGACGCCGAGGGACAGGTCAACTTCAGGCCCGACATTTACCGGCGCGACACGGCTGTGCTCAGTGAGCTGCGGACTGGCCATTTCGCGGCAGGCGCTACTGCAGGCTCCTGATCCTTTCAGGTTCGCCGGGTGCCAGGCTGTCCAGCGCGAGCAGCTTCAGCAGCGCAGCCTGTGAACGCACTCCCGTCTTGTCGAACACCCGCGATAGATGACTCTTCGCCGTGTTCCGGCTGATGCCGAGCGCGCCAGCGGACTCGGTCAGTGACTTTCCACTGAACAGCTCGCCGACCACGCGCGCCTCGCCGGGACTCAGCTGGTAGCGCTCGACGAGGCTGGGTATGGACAGGCTGCCCCGCTGGCCATCCGTATGCAGCAGCACCATGCAGGCGGCACCCACCGGCAGGGCGCCGGCGCGCTGGCGCGGCGGGCCGAGCGGAAAGATCACCACCCGGCAGGCGGCCTTCTCTCCAAATCTCCCCGCCTGGATCGTCGCCGGCCGGTGCCTTGGGTGCGACCTGGAGCGGGCGGCATGCAGGGCCTGCTCGATGGCTTCGCGCAGCGCGCCCCGGAGTCCGGAATCCGCTGACTGAAGCCGGCCGGCGACGACCCTCAGCTGGTTGCCGGCCCTTAACATCCGCTGGGCCCGGCGATTCGCATGCAGCAGGCGGCCTGTCCTGTCCAGAAAGACAGCCCCGTAGGGTGCCTGATCCAGTGCGGTCAGCAGTGCTGAATTGAGCGCCCGGAGCCGGTCCAGCTCGCGATGCAGCTGCAGGCTTCGCCGCAGGCAGGGCAGCAGCCAGTCGGCCATCAGTCGCTTGTCTTCCGCCGAGAAGGGTGGCTCACCGTCCGGGCGGGTCAGCGACAGGTAGGCGTTCAGGTTCGGTGAATTCAGGATCACGCCACCCAGGAAGTGCTCGATCGCCCAGGGTGCGGCCAGCTTGCGGTAAAGCCGCGTATTGCGCATTGCATCCCGGGCAATGATCTCGGTGCCGATACGCACTGTTCCCGTGGGACCGGCGGTCATCGCCTGGGTCCAGTAGTCTTCCTCGTCGCCCTGAAGCGCGCGGAAAGCGCGCTCGAAACCCTGTCCCGGTCCACTCAGGTGCAGCAAAGCCCCCTCGGGGTCCTGAGGATCCCTCAGGATGAGCGCACCCATGTTGCTGTGGAACTGCCGTGTGGCCGTTTCCAGGAAATGCTGCCAGCCGTCGGGGCGCAGCGGGGCGGCGCTGGCTTCTGCGACGAGACGCGCCAGGGCCTGCCCACCTGCAGTGCGGCCTGCGGTGATCATCGACCTGCCCGGGACTTTCCCGATGCTGTCTGATGCATGGGTGCCCCCCCATAGGCAACTGCAATGCCGCGGACTTCCTGATCATGAACCGATCGCCGCGATGCCCATTATCGGCGCGCGGTTCAGCTGCTTGTCAAGGCTGCCCCGAGGCCTTTCGTGCAGCCTTGCGGCTGGCTATGGCATCCATCATTTTCTGGCGCAGCGCAAGATGGGTGGACACTGGCAGCGCTGTCCGCCGCCAGCTGTCGGTCTCTCGCATGGCGTCAAGCCAGCGTGACAGCCGTGCGCAGCCTGCGGGCCACAAGGCGCCGGCGGTCTGCTCGTAGACCGGAAACCGCTCGAGGAATGGCGCAAAGTGCAGGTCGACGAGGCCCGGCCTGCTGCCTTGCCAGAATGGCCTGGTCGACTCGCCGAACGCTTCCTCGTTGATGAACTGCAGACAGTTCGCGAGTTCGTCGCGGGCCTGGCGCTGCTGCGCCGCATTATCCGCGGCTGAATTCAGGCGGTTGATTGCAGGAAGCAGCCGCGAGTCGCAGTAGTCGATCCAGATACGCGCATGCGCCCGCGCAATGGGCGTTTCCGGCAGCAGGCGCGGCTCCGGAAAGGCCTCCTCCAGGTACTCGTTGATGATGCGGGACTCGTAGACTGTTCCGCCCGAGTGCCGCAGGACCGGGACCTTGCCGTAAGGAGAGACCTCGGCGAACCAGGCCGGCCGGTCGAACAGGTCCACCTCGATGAGCTCGAACGCTAGGCCCTTCTCTATAAGGGCCATGCGTGAGCGCTGGGCATAAGGGCAGCCGTTGAAGCTGAACAGTTCAATCCCGGACATGGGGTAATTCTAGCAGCGCCGGGTCAGGGCATCGTGGGGCAGTGCCTGCAGTGCCTGGCAGAAGTTCTCGACAAGGTCGGCGTCAAGCGTCCGGCCTGCGGCCTCACGCAGCCCGGCGAGCGCTTCCGGGGAAGCGAGACCCCTCGCGTAAGGGCGGTCTAGTGTCAGCGCATCGTAGGTGTCGACGATAGCGGCCATGCGTGCGGCAAGTGGAATGGCCGTGCCGACCAGTCCTTCAGGGTAGCCCGTGCCGTCGAGGCGCTCATGGTGGCTGCGCAGTATGGCGGCCAGCGTGGGAGAGTGCGGAACTGTCAGGCGCAGCATCGCCAGCCCGCGTTCCACGTGGCGGCAGGCATAACCCATCTCCACAGGCGTGAGCTTGCCCGGTTTTGCCAGTATGGCCACCGGCACCGAGACCTTGCCCAGGTCCATCAGCAGGGCACCGAGCATCAGTTCCTCGAGCATCTTTCGCCCGAAACCCAGCGCCCTCCCGAATACGCCCATCAGCAGCGCGCAGCCGACTGCCCGTCGCTGAAGCAGGGGGGGCGCGAAGCGCGTATTGAGAAGGCGCAGCAGGCACTCGGGCTCGGCGAGCAACTCCCCGACCAGCGGACGCAGGCTGCGCCGAAGTGGATCAGGGTCCAGCGCTCCGCTGCCACGCGCCGCGCGCAGAGCCCCCGCGGTCTGCGCCAGAAGCCGGCCCAGCGCGTCCGCGAGCAGCTCATCGGCGGTGCCGGCCTGTACGCAGGTTTCCACGGCCCAAGGTTAGCAGCTCGTCCGGCCGCAGTTCACGCCATGGAGTGATTCAGCAGGAAAGGACGATATTGAGTGAAGCCGGATCGCGCAGCAGGTCCATGCCGTACACATGGATGCTGATGGCGGTTTCCCCACTGCAGTTGCTGATCCGGTGGATGTCATCAAGCCCTGGCTGGACTGCAGCGCACTGACCGGGCTGCACATGGATCACCTCACGGGAGTGGCACTCGAGCACGGGCAGTCCCCCCGTCGAGAGCTGGTAATTCGTCACCTCCAGGCGGCCGCGGTACAGTCCCATGGCACCCCAGGCCGTGTGCCCATGCACCGGAGTCGCCTGACCGGGCAGCCAGACCAGCGCCAGGATCGAGAAGCGGCGAAGGGGGTCCGCGTAAAGAAGGTGTCGGGCGTAACGTGCCGGATCCGGTTGCTGCTGCGCTTCCGAAAGCAGTTCGGGTTCGGCAAGCAGTCCGGTGAGCAGCGACGCCACTGCACCGGGAACCTTGGACGGTGGCCGGGAGTCAGCCAGGAGGCCGATCTGGCCGGCAAGTTCGGCAATGGCGCGGCTGCTGCCCGGGGCTGCGCCGTACAGGGCGACAGCTTCCGGTGTGCCTGCCAGGCCCCTGCCTTCGTACTGAGTTTCGCTGCGCACCTGCGTGGCTCCAAGGTCCAATGGCACGATCCTAGCAGCCCCGTCGCGCGCAAGGATTGCATTTGTTGCGCGAAAACTGAGAAAAAGAGAAAGTTATATGCAAAAATCGGCGGAAAAAGGGGATTGATTTCATGGATGCGAAGGATCGGCAGCTGCTGGAGCTCCTGCAGCAAAATGCCATGTATACGGCCGCCGAGCTGGCCGAGAGAGTCGGGCTCACCCCGACACCCTGCTGGCGCCGGGTGCAGCGGCTGGAGCGGGAGGGCTACATCAAGGCACGGGTGGCGTTGCTCGACCGGCACAAGATGAACGTCGGCGTTTCAGTGTTCGTGGCTGTCCGGACCAACCAGCATTCGCGCGAGTGGCTGGACAAGTTCAAGCGGGCCATTGCCAAGGTTCCGGAGATCATTGAGGCGCACCGCCTGAGCGGAGACATTGACTACCTGCTCAGGGTTGTCGTGCCGGACATCGAGGGATTCGATGCTGTCTACAAGCGCCTCATTGAAGTAGTCGAGTTCTCCGACGTCAGCTCCAGTTTCTCGATGGAGGAAATCAAGTTCACGACGGCCATACCGGTCGACCACGTCGATTGAGTGACGGTCTAGAATGACGCTTTACCCTCCGGACACTGCACATGCCACGCGAGAAACTGAAGTCACTGCTTGGTGAATTGCGCACCGAGCTCGATGAGGCCGATGCGCTGGACGAGGAGTCCCGCACTGCACTGCGTCGACTGGCCGGCCGTATTGACCAGCTGACGGAACCGGTATCGCCGAAGCCTGAGGAGCACGAGACCTCGCCGCTGGAGCAGCTGCGCGACAGTGGCCAGCGACTGCAGGCGCGGCATCCGCGCATCGCCCAGCTGCTTGGTCAGATTGGGGATACGCTGGGCAAGCTCGGGATCTGACGCCGAGTCAGGGGCCGGTCGGCAGTGGCGGCAGGCTTTGCAGGTAGGTGACGATCGCGCGTCGGTCCTCGGGCGTCAGCCGGCTGGTGTTGTCCTCGATCACCGCGCCCATTGCGGCACCGGTGAAGTCCCCCGCCGGGGTCATGCCGATCTCAAGAAAGAACTCCAGGTCACCGCCGGACCAGCGTCCGATACCGGACTCCCGGTGGGGCGTGATGTTGGGGACTCGTCCGCCGTCCGGTCCGCGCGCCGTGCCGGCAAGCTGGAGCCCCGACCGTGGAATACCCAGCCAGTCCCGCGAGGTATGACACTCGCCGCAGTGCCCAAGGTGGCGGACAAGGTAGGCACCGCGGTTCCACTCTGCATCACGCTCGGGGTCAGGAGTGAAGCGTCCCGGCTCGAAAGCCAGCCACTTCCACCCGGCAAGCACGCCGCGCCAGCGCAGGAACCACACCAGCTCGTGAGGTCGGGCAGGCGCGTCGACCGGCGGCAGGCTGAACAGCCAGGCCCGGATCGCGAGCAGGTCATCCCGGCTGACGCCCGTGTAGGAGGTGTACGGAAAGGCCGGAAAATAGTGCTGGCCATCGGGCCTCAGCCCCTCGTGAAAGGCCTGGACGAACTCTTCCTCACTCCAGGCGCCGATGCCAGTGACCGGATCGGGCGTGATGTTCGGGGAGTAGAAGACCCCGAATGGTGACTCCAGGGCACGGCCGCCCGCCATCGGCACCGCGTCCCGTCCGGGCGCCGTATGGCAGGTGATGCAGCCACCCGCGGCGGCCAGGTAGGCTCCCTTCCCGACCAGGGATTCGCCAGCCGCTGCTGCCGCGGCCAGCAGAAGCGGTCCCAGCGCGATGGCTGCCCGCTTCAGTCCTGCTCCCTCCGGAAGTCGCGGTGACAGGCCAGGCAATCCATGCCGACCTGGCGGACAGCGCCCATCAGCGCCTGCCGGTCGCCAGCCTCTGCGGCGTCGCGAAGTGCGGCAGTGCTGGTGACCGACCGCTCGATCAGTTCCTCGAACTGTTCCCGCTGCAGCCAGATGGCCGGCAGCGCATCGGTTTCACCCACCCCGCTGCCCTCCGGGAAAACCGCGCGCGCCTGCACGGCCGCATCGGCCAGCGCCGAGGCGTGGCCGGGCAGGTGGTCGGGCAGTTCGATGCGGTCGCGGGCGATCAATGAGATCGCGGCGATCTGCGCACCCATGGTCTTCATGACCTGCTGACGGTAGTTGATCATGTCCTCGGCCGCCGGCAGGGGCATGGACAGTGCGAGCAGCGGCAGCAGCAGCGCGGGTATGAAGCGACGTGGCATGCGAGGTCCCCTTTCTGTGATATGCGATCAGACCCTGGCGCGGGTCGGCGCCTGCATACCTAAGCTATCACAGCTGCCCGGGGTCAGGCAGAGCGGAATGGCCGCACATGGCGAGGGCGGCGGTCCTCGGCGCAGCGTGCGTAGGGGTTCATGCAGGCGGCGATCTCGTACAGGCCCGCGGGGTCGATGAGCAGGATGCGCCTTCGGTCCGCCTTGAGCAGGCCGTTGCGCTGGAAGCGGGCGAGTATCCGGCTGACGGTCTCTGTGGCCAGGCGCAGGTAGCTGGCGATGTCCTGGCGCGACATCGCCAGGTCCAGGCGGGTAGGCGCGTCGCCGCTGCCGCGCAGCCGTGCGGAAACCATGACCAGGAAGGCAGCCAGACGTTCCTCGGCCGTGAAGTCTCCGGCGATGGTCGCCATGCTGAAGAGATCACGACTGACCAGTCGCAGAAGCTGTTGCTGCAGTTCCGGTGTCACGACCGCGAGCTGGCCCAGCGTCCGATAGGACAGCACGCATACGACACTGTCCTCCAGCGCGATCGCATTGGCCATGTGCTGCTCGGGATAGATGGCATCGGCACCCGCCAGCTCGCCCGGGAAGTAGAAGTTCAGTACGTGCTCGCGGCCTTCCGCATCGACCGCATAGCTCTTCAGGCAGCCCCGCGAAACCGCGAACAGGGACTCGAACGGATCGCCGACCCGGAACAGGTGTTCCCCGGCGCGCAGCCTGCGGGCCCGGGGCATGGCGCGGGCGAAGCCAGCCAGGTGCTCGCCTTCCAGCCCGGCCGGGAGGCAGCGCGGCCTCAGGCCACAGAACTCGCAGCCCCGCCCGGCGGCGACGCCACGTAGCGAGGTGACAGCGGGGGTCGGTGGGCTGGGCTGGACTCCGGGCATCTTGGTTTCCGCTGGGGCCTTCAACGGGCGATGGTGGCCCGATTGTCGGACAGCAGTTCCTGCCCCGGCCATACGGGGAACTGCCTACCCAGCCCCTGCAGCTTCCTCCGGGGTGTCCAGGCTGCCATCGAGCCACGCGCGGACATCCCGCCCTATCAGCTCTCCGGCCTCCTCGATCGCCATGTGGCCGACGCCTGGATAGGTCAGTACTCGCCTCTCGGAGGCGTTGACCAGAAGACCAGCGAGCTCCGCGGCCTGCTCGATGGGCGCCTGCGGATTGGCCTCCCCCCACAGAATCAGCACGGGGACCTCGATCGACTCTATGGCCGCGATCGTATCGGCGCTGGAGTAGCTGCGCAGGCGGGCCAGCATCGCCGCGCGCTGCCCCTCGCGCATCCACATCTCGTACCACTGGTCGATCAGCGCCTCGCTGACCCGCTCGGGGTCTCCGAAACGGGAGCGCAGCATGTAGGCAGGAAGCGCTCGCGGCATGTAGCGGGTCAGGATGTCGGCCGCATCCGGTACACCGCGGCCGGCGGCATCCATTTCGCGTCCGTACAGTGAGCCCGGACTCAGCAGGATCACCCGATCGATGCGTTCGGGGTACCGCGCGGTGTAGTGAATCGCGACGGTACCGCCCAGAGACGTGCCCGCGATCGTGAAGCGGTCGAGGCCCAGCGCATCCACAAGCCAGGCGGTCAGGTCGACCGTGCGCTCGAGGCTGTAGTCGCCGGTCGGGTCGGGGCCGGTCAGCCCGTGAGCGGTCATGTCTACCCGGATCACCCTGAACGCGTCGGCCAACACTTCGACCCAGGGATCCCAGCCCAGCAGGTTGCCGAAATTGGCATGCAGCAGGAGGACGGCGGGCCCGTCAGGACGGCCCTCGTCGCGATAGTGCATGCGGACGCCGTCGAGGACGATGAAGCGGGAGCTGGGCGCCATGTAGCGGGCTTCGAGGACCTCGGCAGGGATATCCCGCGAGGACTGCAGTGCGGCGAAAACTGCTGCCCCGCCCATGACCAGCAGGGCGGCAAGACCCAGAGCGAGGAAACGCAGGAAGCGGGCCAACGCAGTGCTCCTTTGGACGGTCACCAGATTCGGCAGGGTAAGCTGGAGCAGGCATGCCGTCTACTGCCCCGGAATCCGATACCTGTGGCAGGGCGAAGTTCAGGGGGTCGAATCCAACTCGTCCCGGGGGGTCCCTGTGACCTGGTTCCAACTGCCCCGAAAGCTGCTTCGGCCGCCGCTCCTCATCCTGGCCGCTGCTGCCGGTATCGCCGTTCTGCTGGTCAGCACCAGGCCTGAGGAGCCCGAGGCCACATTGCCCGAGCGCGCCTGGACGGTCGACGTGATCGACGTGGCGCGGGGGGAGCTGCGACCGACACTTGAACTCTATGGCCGCCTCGAGTCACCCCAGGATGCCGGCATCACCGCGGCAGTGGCCGGGGAGGTTCGCGCCGTGCTGGTCCGCGACGGTTACAGTGTCAACGCCGGGCAGGGTCTCCTCCGGATGGACGACCGGGAGGCCCGGCTCACCATGATGCAGCGCGAGGCTGATGTCCGCGACCTGAACGCCCAGGTCCGGCTCGAGGAACGGCGCAGCGCACGCAATTCCGAGGCCCTGGCCGGCGAGCTCGAGCTGCTGGAACTTGCGGAGCGTGACTCCACCCGGGCGAGGCAGCTTCGCCAGGAAGGGCTGCTGTCCCAGTCGGACCTCGACTCGGTCGAAGAAGCGCTCAAGCGCCAGCAGATCGCAGTCAATTCGCGTGAACTGGCGATCGAGGAGAGCGAGATCCGCGCAACGCAGCTTGAGGCGCAGATGATGCGGGCCGAGGCCCTGCTGGAGCAGGCGCGGCTTGACCTGGAGCGTATGCAGGTGGTCGCCCCCTTCGCGGGGGTTGTCTCGGGGCTGGCCGTGTCCGAGGGGGACCGGGCCCAGGCAGGCCAGATCCTCATGCGTATCCACAATCCGGAGGCTCTCGAGCTGCGTGTGCAGGTCCCCACCCGTCACGCCTTCCGGATCCGCGACGCCCTCGCCGTAGGCATCACGCTGCCGGCCCAGGTCGAGCTCGAGCGCTCGTTCTACCCCGCACGCCTGGAGCGGGTTTCCGGCCAGATCCGCGCCGGTGCGGGTACCGTAGAGACCTTCCTCGCGCTCGACGCCGTTCCAGTCGGGGTTTCCGCGCTCGGCGCCACAGTACGCGTGCTGCTCTCGCTGCCGCCTGAACCTGATGCAATCGCCGTGCCGGCCGAGGCTATCTACGGCCGTGACCGGCTGTTCAAGATGGTGGACGGGCGCATGCGCGGCATCACGGTCGAGCGCGTCGGCGAGCGTGTTTTGGCCGACGGCCGCTCCGAGGTGCTGGTGCGCAGTCCAGACCTGGCGCCGGATGACCAGATCATCGTCACGAAGTTGTCCACGGCCACCGACGGCCTGCTGGTCAGGGTAGCCGACCAGGCGGGCGGCCGGAGCACGCCCGACCTGCCACCCAGCGATACCCGGCTGGCCGGCGACTGAGGGGCGGCACCGTGCAGGACCTGATACGCGTCTTCGTCCGTCACCCGGTGGCGCCAAACCTGGCGATGGGCGTGATGATCCTCGCTGGTCTCTGGGCCCTCTCGCAGCTGACCCGGCAGATCCTGCCCAGTTTCGAGGTCAACATTGTCACCGTAGAGGTCATCTGGCCGGGAGCCTCCGCCGAGGACGTCAAGGCTGCCGTGACACAGCCCATCGAGGACCGGGTGCGCACGCTCGATGCCGTTCAGCGAGTAAGTTCCACCTCGCGCGAGTCCAGCGCCCAGGTGGTACTGGAGTACGGCCAGTCGGCGAACATGAGCCGGGCCCTCGACCAGGTCAAGGATGCGGTGGCCCAGGTGCGCAACCTGCCGGCGGACGCCGAGGCACCTTCAGTCAGCCTGCTGCCGCGTCAGGAGCGGCTCGCACGGCTGGTCGTCACAGGGCCCGATATCGAGACGCTCCGGCCCGTGGTGCGGAGGTTCGAGCGCGAGCTGCGCGCCATGGGCATAGCGCGAATCGACGTGACTGGCCTGCCGCTCGAGGAGATCGCGATCGAGCTCTCCGGCAGCCGCCTCACCGAGCTCGGGCTGTCGCTGGAAGACATCGGGGACCGGATCCGGCGCGCGAGCAGGGACACCCCGGCGGGCTCTGTCGGGCGCGCCGACGTGTCGAGGCAGTTGCGCGGCACCGGCCAGGCCCGCAGCGTCGCTGATTTCGAGGCCCTGCCACTTGCCGTGGACGATCAGGGTCGGCTGCTCGCCCTGCGCGATGTCGCCGAGATAGTCCGCCGGCCGCGCGAGGACGAACCCACGGTCTTCGTGGACGGGCGTCCGGCAGTAGAGCTGCTGATCCTGCGCGCCGAAAGCGAGGACGCGATCAATGTAGCCGAGCGTGTGCTGGACTGGGTCGATCGAACGCGCAGCGACCTGCCGCCGAACGTCGACATCCTGATGTACGACGAACCCTGGCGCGACGTAGCTGACCGGATCGACCTGATGCTGGGTAATGCGCTGGGCGGCATGCTGCTGGTGATCGGGGTTCTCTATCTGTTCCTGAACGCCCGCGTGGCCTTCTGGGTGGCTGTCGGCATCCCGATCGCGATCATGGGCGGGCTCATGGCCCTGTACCTGTTCGGCGGAAGTCTCAACATGATCAGCCTGTTCGCCATGGTCATGGCGCTTGGCATTGTCGTCGACGACGCGATCGTGGTCGGTGAGGAGGCAGCCAGGCGTTACCAGGCCGGGGCCACTCCTCTGGATGCGGCTGAGGGCGCTGCGCTGCGCATGCTGGCGCCGGTCGCGGCTGCGTCGCTGACCACAGTCGCAGCTTTCGTTCCGCTGATGACCATCGACGGTCCCGGCGGGGCTGTGCTTTTCGCGATTCCGCTGATCATGATCTGCGTCGTGATTGCATCCATGATCGAGTGCTTCCTGGTGCTGCCAGGTCATCTGCGCCATGCTCTGGAGGGTACAGATCGCAAGCCGCCATCGCGGCTTCGGCTGTGGCTGGACACCAGCTTCGAGTCCTTCCGCTGTGGTCCGTTCCGCCGCTGGAGCGAACTCGCCCTGAGAAACCGGAGTGCAACGCTGGCCTGGGCGATTGGCGGGCTTGTGGTCGCGATCGGCCTGATAGCCGGTGGTCGCATCGAGTTCACGCTGTTCCCGCAGCCGGATGGCACCACGCTGCAGGCCGTAGTGCGCTACGGGGCGGGCACGCCTCAGGAGCGGGTGGACCGGTTCATGCGGGACCTGCAGGTCGCTCTTGACGTGGTCGAGCGAGAGGCGGGGGAGCCGCTGACGACGGTTCGCGTGCTCAAGCAGGGCGTCGACCCGCGTGGGACCCGCGGCAGTCACGTGGCGCACATGGTCGTCGAACTGGTTCCGCCGGATGCCAGGTCGATGAGTAACGGCGAGATCATCCGGGCATGGCGAGGCAACGTTGCTCTGCCAGCCGGCATCGAGTCCTTTGTCATCCTGTCCACGGTGTCCGGTCCTGGGGGCAGCGATGTCGAGCTTGAACTGCTCGGCACGGATCCCGAGGCGCTGAAGCTCGCCGCCATCGACGTCGCCCAGGCCCTGTCCGGCTTCACCGGGGTCAGTGGTGTCCGTGACGATACGGCGTACGGAAAGGAGCAGGTGATCTTCCGGATATCGCCCACCGGCGAGGCGCTGGGCCTGACCAGCGAGCAGCTGGGTCGGCAGCTGCGCGCTGCCTTTGAAGGGGACCGGGTCCAGATCTTCCAGGATGCCGGCGAGGAAGTGGAGGTGCGGGTGCTGCTGGCCGACAGCGAGCGCCGGACGATCGGCTCGCTCGACACCCTGCCCATCCTGCTGCCCGGTGGCGAGACGGCTCCGCTGAGCAGCGTCGCCGAGCTCGGTTTCCAGCGTGGCTTCGAGTCGCTGAAGCAGAGCAGCGGGGACCTGGCGATCACGATCACGGCCAACGTGGACGAGGAGCTCAACAACAACGGCGCGGTGCGTGCGCTGCTGTCCCGGGATGTGCTGCCAGCTGTACTGGCTCGCGATGGCGTGACCGACTACCGTTTCCGGGGGGATGCTGAGGGCAACACGCTGGGCAGTGTCGGGACGGCGCTGCCGCTGGCGCTTTGCCTGGTCTACATCATCCTGGCCTGGATATTCGCCTCCTATACCTGGCCGCTGGCCATCCTCAGCGTGATTCCGTTTGGCATCGTCGGCGCCGTGCTCGGACACTGGCTGATGGGCTTCGATTTCACGCTGATGTCGATCTTCGGCCTGTTCGGCCTGAGCGGCATCATCATCAACGACTCGATCATCCTGGTCAGCGTATTCCGCGAGCTCCGCGAGCAGGGTCTGGGGGTGGTAGAGGCCGCGGTCGAGGCCGCCGTACGTCGCTGTCGCGCGGTGATTCTTACCTCGGTGACCACCGTGTTCGGCGTCATGCCCATACTGTTCGAGACAGCGGTCCAGGCCCAGTTTCTCAAGCCGCTCATCATATCGCTCGCTTTCGGCATGATCTTCGGCACCTTCATCGTGCTGTTCGTACTGCCCGCCATCCTCGTCTCGATAGAGCTGCGTCAGCAGCGCTTCCGTCGCTGGGCGCGCCAGTGGGCGGACCAGCCTGCTCCGGCGCGCGATCCTGGCCTCTAGCCCGCCAGTTGACAGGCCAGCCCGTTGCCGGCAGGGTCTTGCCAGCCGTGGGGGAGCTGATGGATATCAACAAGCGCGAGAACAGCATGCAGCCCTTCGAGCCGGGCGATATTTTTCTCGGCCTGACGCTGCTGAACGACCCGGAAGACGATCACGCGGGGCTGGGCCGTATAGTCCAGTATGGCCGCGACATGCAGCCCAGGGGCGTGCTGTGGACCCAGGGCGGTGAGCACTTCGTCGGTGGCCTCGAATTCGACCGTGACGGGCGGCTATGGGCCTTCAATGACCTCGCGGTGCTCCAGGTCGATCCGGCCACGGGTCGCCAGCTGCCGCTGTCCGACCGCTTCCTGCCCCGGGTTTACCGGAGCGCGAGTTTTGCTCCGGATGGCCGGGTTTTCCTCGGGGAGCACATGAAGGCGGAAAGACGCCCAGACAACGAGATCGCGCGGCGGACAACGACGCGTTTTCCACTGGTGCCGGGTGCCGGGGTGCTGGGCTTTGGCTTCATTTACGAGTACGACGCCGCCTGGAACCATGTCCGGACCTTCGAGTGCGAGACTGCGCCGGAGATGACAGGTTTCAAGGGCGTGACCCACTCGACGCTGCACCCGTCCGGCGAATTCGTCACCTACACGACCGAAACCGGGAAGCGGATCATGCGCTATGACGTGATCAATGACCGCCAGCTGCCCGACCTGGTCACCTACCCGGGGGACAGCGTGTTCGACCGTGTCTGGGCCATTGCCGTGAAGTACCTGCCTGACGGACGCCTGCTGGTGACCCGTGGTGACTTCATGGAGCTCCTGGACGAGCGCGGGCGCGCCATCAGGTCTTATCCGCTTGAGACCTATGGCTGGTCCGACATCGAGGTCCTGGCTGGCGGCCGCGAATGCCTGGTCAGCAACATCTGGGAGGGCACGGTGGTACGCCTCGACGTGGAAAGCGGCGAGGTGACCGGCATGATCGATACGGGCTACAGCAAGCCAGAGCGCTGCCTTGCCGGGGTGGCGTGCTTCCCGGGTCCCTATTGAGGCTGTTCACGGCCTCGGGTCCCTGCAGCCCTGATCCTCTGCTAAGCTGCGGCGCCCTGAAGAGCAGCAGGAGGGCAGGCGGTGGCTTACTGGCTGATGAAATCCGAGCCCGGCACCTACAGCATCGATGACCTCGAGCGTGAGCGCAGCACCGGCTGGGACGGCGTGCGCAACTACCAGGTGCGCAACATGATGCGCGACGAGATGCGCAAGGGTGACCAGGCCTTTTTCTATCACTCGAGCTGTGCAGAGCCCGGGGTCGTCGGCATCATGACGGTGCGCGGAGGTGGGCGGCCTGACCCGGCGCAGTTCGACCCCGAGTCCCCGTACTGTGATCCGAAGAGTGACCCGGACAATCCGACCTGGCTGCTGGTCGAAGTCGCGTTCAAGCGCAAGCTCAGCCGGACGATCACTCTGGCCGAGCTGCGCGGGCAGCCGGGGCTGGACGACTTCCAGCTGCTCCGGCGCGGCAACCGGCTCTCGGTGGTGCCGGTGACGCCGGCGCAATGGGAGCTGATTCTGTCTCTCGAGTGAGGTGCCCGGCCCGGCCAGGCCTGGCATGGCCGGACGGTGCTCGCGCCTCTGACCCGCCTGTGGAGTTTTCGTGTCACGTGACAAGCTGATTCTGCTGTTTGGCCTGGTGACCTACGGGATGGGCCAGTCCCTGCTGTTCATCGTCGGCGCGCCGCTGTCGCGGGCGGTCGGTCTCAGCGAGTTCCAGTTCGGCATGATCGTTGCCGCCTCGAATGTCGTGCTGGCCTTCAGCGCGCCGTGGTGGGGTCGGCGCAGCCAGTCGCTGGGGCGCAAGCCGGTCTACCTGGTCGGCCTGGGTGGTTTTGCCCTGGGTTACGGGCTGCTCGCGCTCGGGTTCCAGGCCGGACTCTGGGGGCTGCTGGCAGGCCTGCCGCTATTCATGGCGCTGCTGGGTGCGCGGTTGGCCTATGGTGTCCTGGTCGGCGCCGTTCAGCCGGCAGCGACAGCCTACATCGCCGACACCACGGACGAGCAGTCGCGCGCAGCCGGCATGGCGCTGATCGCAATGTCGGGCGGTCTGGGGACCATCATCGGTCCTGTCTTCGGCGGCGTGCTTGCGACTTTCGGCCCGGTGGTGCCGATGTATGCAGTTGCGCTGCTCGCGCTGGTGGCGCTGCTGGTCACGATGCGCGAGCTCCCCGAGCCGGAGCGGCAGGTCTCCCAGGGGCCGGATGCGCCATTGTGGTCAACCGCGGCGAGGGTGGTGCCCTACCTCGTGGGATGGTTCGTGATTTTCGGCGTGTTCACCGCGGTCCAGCTGGTCGCGACCTTCTACATCCAGGACCGGTACGGCGTCACGGGCGAGACTCGCGTGATCCAGACCGCGAGTATGGCCTTCCTCTCGATGGCAATCGGCGCGCTGATCGTCCAGGCAGGGGTGCTGCAGCTCTGGAAGGGTGCGCCCGGCCTGCTGCTAAGGCTGGGCTTCCTGCTGTTCACCGGCGGCATGCTGCTGCTCGCCTTCGGCCCGGTGCTGATCTTTCTGCACCTCGGCTTCTTTGCCATGGGCCTCGCGTTCGGCTTCATCGCGCCAGGCCTGAACGCGGCGGCGAGCCTGAGCGTGCCGCGAGAGGATCAGGGTGCCGTCGCGGGCCTGCTGGCCATGGCGCCGACCGTTGGCATGATCTTCGGCCCGGCGCTCGGTGGGCTGATCTACGCGATTTCGCCGAACCTGACCATGACCGGAGGAGCAGTGCTGTCGCTGGCGATGGTGATCTGGTTCCTCTTTATCAGCGTGCCGGATCCCCGGCAAGATGCTCAGCGAGGAAGCGGTCCAGCGCAGTAAAGGCGGCAAGCCGGTGGTCACCGCGGAGCAGCGAATGGTCGCCACCTTTGATCTCCAGGAATCCGTGCGGCTTTCCGGCGCGGGCCAGTGCGCGGGTCGTGACCTGGGACTGGGCCAGCGGCACGAAGCGGTCGTCCGGGCCGTGGATCAGCAGGATCGGCGTGCGTATTTCGGCGGCACGGTTCACCGGTCCGATGTGGGGGATAAGTCCAGGCAGGGCCGCACGGGCGCGTGACCCGATCTCCTGCAGTCGCGTGTCGAACCAGGCGATCTCGTCCTCAGCGTCGGAGAATCGCAGCCCCAGCATGCGGCCGGCATGGACTCGCAGATGCCCACGGCATCGCGGTCCGGGTGCCTGAAGAGCTAGTCGGTGAACGAACGCGTGCTGATGCGGCAGGCGATCAGGCCGGAGGTGTCTCCCGCCTGATCCGAGATCACGTACAGCGGGTCGGGGTCATCGACCGAAAACTTTACCGGCACCAGTCCCGAGCGTCGATCGCCGGGGTACTCGAAGAGCGTCTCCCACCGACGGCCACCGGGGTCGCGGTGCACAATGCGTCAGTCATCACCGGCCAGCCCTTGTCCCAGCCGCACCTCGCCCGATGCATCGGTCATCCAGGACCAGACGCCTGCGCGTCCAGCCACATGGAATGCTCTATGGACGTTGCCGCACCGGCAGCCGTCACCTGCAGTAATCCGGCGAGCAGAATACAGGCAGCCCTGGCAGTGTTCATCGTCATTCCCGCGACCGCCTGCCTACAGGCCCGGGCTGCCCGAAGAGCGAGATGATCGCAGCCGCGGTCTCTTCCGGCGCCTCCTCATGGACATAGTGTCCGGCACCGGCCACGCGTGCCACCCGTGCAGCGGGCAGTCCGGCAGCGAGCTGTTCCAGTTCCCAGGGCGGCTTGCTGGCATCGGCCTCGCCCCAGACTATCAGCGCCGGTACACGAACCTGATCAAGTAGCGGCAGTTCGGCGCCGGGCGGCGAGTACTGGCCCATGATGCTGGTCATCCCGCTCATGTAGTCCTCGGTACGTGCAGCCAGCATGAGTTCGTCAATCACCTCGTCCGTGATGATCCCGGGGTCGACGTAGGAGCGTGCGAGGAAGCTGGCCCTGAACGACCGGTCACCGAACAGCCGCGCATTCAGCCGGTGCAGCGGGAAGAACAGGTACTGAGTGATCGCCGGCACACCCGTGGTGATGATGCCGGGGTTCATCAGCACCAGCCCGGCAACGGCCGGCTCGCTCGTCGCAACATGCAGCGCCACGTTGCCTCCAAGCGAGTGCCCGACGACGATCACCCGCTCCAGCCCCAGCGCCTTCATGAAGGCGCCGACCGCACGCGCCTGCCCCGCGTTGCTGTAGTCATGCCGGGCGGGCTTCGCGGACAGCCCGAACCCCGGCAGGTCCAGCGCGACAACATGAAAGTCGCCGGCGAGTTCGGGTGCGAGCAGCCGGAAGCTCTGCAGCGAGTTCGCGAAGCCGTGGATCAGCAGCACGGTAGGACGGCCTGGCTCCGCGAAACCCCAGCTGCGGTAACGCAGCTCCAGCCCATCGACGAGGACAAAGCGGTCCTCGGGCCCGGCGAGCATGCGCGCAGGCTGGGTATCCACCCCGCGTGGCCAATAAGCCCAGGCGACCAGCACCAGCCAGGCGACCAGCACGAGGCCGACCAGCATTGTCAGCAGCCGGCTGAACATACCTATCCCGCTACCCTGTCATGACGCAGTGCCTGATCGTAGCAGGCTGCGGCGTGGCGCAGGCAAGTCCTTGACATACTGGGAATGTTTCAAATCGTTACTTGATTGAACCAAACCCGCGGAATAAGATCGAACAGCTGTGTTCGATGATGGAACAAAAGTGAAATGACCGAGCCTCGCGCCGCCATTGGCTTCGAGCGACGCCGCCAGATCCAGGTCAGGAAGGCCTTCGAGGCGGGGCTTGGCCGTGCCGGTAAACGGCTGCCGGATTTCGAACGCGCAGAATTCTACCTGGCCTGTGGTGACTATCTGGTCTGGTCTCTTGACCGGCTTCACGACCAGGACCAGCTGATCCACGACCTGCTCGGGGAGCGGCTGCCGGAGCGCGAGCGCGAAGCCCTCAAGGCCCTGGCCACGCTGCGCCGCCGGCAGGGCGAAAGCCGGGCCCTGGTTGGCCGGTTCCGCGCCGCCGTCGAGCGCCTGAGGCGGGAGGGCCGGCGCGGGCTGAAAGTCTTCGAGGCAGCGGCCAAGCGATTTACCAGGCAGTTTCGCGAGCTGATGGCGCCTAGGCGCAATCCGTTCGAGCCGCATACGGACCACCTGTTCGATCGTGCAGACTGGCTCGCGATTGCATGGGTCGATCCGAGTTCACAAGATACCGAGCGGACGCTGTTTGCCGCGGTGTCCATTTACGCACCGGATGGAACGGATCCGGAACAGTTCACTGCAGAGCATCAATCCCGGTGACCTGCGGCGATGAAACTATCGATATGATGGAGGGAAGATCGATGACAGCCAATAACCTGTCCGGGCAGCCGCGCTCCCGGACCCTTTCGCTGCTGGCAGCCGCGGGGCTTGCGCTCTCGCTGGCCGCCTGCGCCGGTGACCACGACCATGGCGAGCATGCTGGGCATGCCGGCCACGACAGTCACGCCGGCCACAATGACCATGGCGCCCATGCTGGCCATGGTGATCACGCGGGCCACGCCGGGCATGCCGGCCACCACGGACACAGCACCGAGCCTGACGAACTCGGCCGCCGGCTGTGGGGCATGGAGCACGTCATGCCGCCGGAGCTCTATGACGAGCTGCGTGCGAACATTCCGCTGTTCGCCCGTTACTCCAATGCCGAGATAGACCTCGCCATGGAGCAGATGGGTCCCGAGTACTCCTGGTATATCAGCCCGCCGGAGTTGCGCGGTGACCAGGGCGTGCTGGTCCTGAGCCACGGCTTCCGCGAGCGTGGCGACATGATGTTCCGTCAGTCGATCCAGTCCTATGCCAACATCTTCCCGATCGCGATGGCACCGGGCATGGCGATGATGATGAACGACAATATCCAGCTCGCGCTGGATGACCTGCGTGAGGCGGGTGTCCGGACCGTCGTCGTCGTCCCGATCCTGTCGACCAGCCACAACGAGCTGATGCGCCAGTGGGAATACGTTCTCGGGTTCCGCGACGAACCGGAGTTCGCTACGGTCGGACAGGTCAACACCGAGGGCCTGGAGCTCTTCATCATGCCGGCATTGAACGATGACCCGATGGTGGCCGAGATGCTACTCGACTACGCGCTGGATATCAGCGAGAACCCGGCCAATGAGACCATCATGGTGCTCGCACATGGCGCCAGCGGCAAGAATGCGGCAGAAGACAACGTGAAGGAGCTGGTCATCCTGAACAACCTCGCCCGCTATATCGTCGAGGACGGTGGGTTCTCCAGCGGCTTCGGCTTCCTGCTGCAGGATGACGCTCCGCCGGAAATCCGTGCCCAGAACGTCGAGCGCATGCGCGAAAAGGTCGGGGAGGCCAACGCCAGGGGCGAGCGCGTCCTGGTCGTCACGAACCTGATCGGTTCGCGTACGATCCAGGCCAAGATGCGCCAGGACCTTGCCGGCATGGACTACCGCCTCAATGCGCGCGGCCTCAGCGAGCATGAGAACTTCACGGTCTGGATCGGCGAGATGATCCGGGAAGGCTTCGAGAAGTCCACGATGCCCAGCGCCGCGGCGGCGCGCTGATTCGGGGGCATGGCCCAACCTGAAGGGGGGGGGCCCCCGGGGGCCCCGGTTTGTTTTCGGGGCCCGGCGGCGTTGGACCCGGGGTACGAGCGCGCTATCTTGATTTCAGAGT
>JAFIFS010000031.1 GCA_020831895.1 Chromatiales bacterium | reverse complement strand
ACCATGCCGGACTCGGTCTCGCGGTAGCGCCGCTCCATGTTCGGCAGGATGCCCTCGAACGGGTGGCTGCGCTTGATTTGCACGCCGCTGGCGGTCTGGTAGGTGAACGGGATCTTGTCCTCGCCGCTGCCTTCCAGCAGCAGGGTACGCACCTTCTCCGGCAGGGACTCCCAGGGCAGCTCGATATCGAAGCGGTAGTGCTTCGCCAGGCTCTGGATCAGCGCGAAGTAATAGCCGTTGCGCCGGTCCCAGCCGCGGATCGCGCCGCCGGCCAGGCTCAGGTGCGGGTGGCGCACCACGCGCTGGGCGTCGAAGAACTGGCGCACGCCCAGGCCATCGCAGTCGGCGCAGGCGCCGACCGGGTTGTTGAACGAGAAGAGCCTGGGCTCGAGCTCGGCGATCGAGTAGCTGCAGACGGGGCAGGCGAAGCGGTCGGAGAACAGCAGTTCCGGCACCTGGCCTGCGTCGTCCTCGTCCATCGGCAGCACGCGCACGATGCCGTCGGCGAGCTTGAGCGCGGTCTCGAAGGATTCAGCCAGGCGCAGGCGCAGGTCCTCGCGCACGCGGAAGCGGTCGACGACCACCTCGATGCTGTGCTTGCGGCGCAGGTCGAGCTTCGGCGGGTCATCGAGCTCGCAGGTCTCGCCATCGATGCGCGCGCGGATGAAGCCCTGGCCACGCAGTTCCTCCAGCAGCTGCAGGTGCTCGCCCTTGCGCTCCTGCACCACCGGGGCCAGCAGCATCAGCTTCGTGCCCTCGGGCAGTGCCAGCACCTGGTCGACCATCTGGCTCACGGTCTGGGCATTAAGGTCCTCGCCGTGCTCGGGGCAGCGCGGGGTGCCGGCGCGGGCGTAGAGCAGGCGCAGGTAGTCGTAGATCTCGGTCACCGTGCCGACGGTCGAGCGCGGGTTGTGCGAGGCGGTCTTCTGCTCGATCGAGATCGCCGGGGACAGGCCCTCGATGTGGTCGATGTCCGGCTTGTCCATCATCGAGAGGAACTGGCGCGCGTAGGAGGACAGCGACTCGACGTAGCGGCGCTGGCCCTCGGCGTAGATCGTGTCGAAGGCGAGCGAGGACTTGCCGGAACCGGAGAGCCCGGTGAGCACGATCAGCTGGTCCCGGGGCAGGTCCAGGTCGAAGTTCTTCAGGTTGTGGGTCCGGGCACCCCGGAGGCTGATTTTCTGGATGCTCATCGCTGGCGGTCTTTGGCTGGGCTCACTGGGGGCGAACAGGCAAGTCTAACCGAGGGCCCCGGGGCGGGGCATGCCGCCGCTGCGCTGAAACCAGGCGGAACGGGGGCAATTGCGGCTGTCATTTTCGGGGGGCGGGCATACAATGACGGCCTTCCACACGCCGGCGCACAGGGCGCCGGCCCCCGTTTACAGGTGATTGCATGGCGCGCGGAGTCAACAAGGTCATTCTCATCGGCAACCTGGGCCAGGACCCGGAGGTCAAGTACATGCCCAGTGGTTCGGCTGTGACCAACCTGCGGATTGCCACCACCGAGGGGGTCAAGAACCGCGATACCGGCGAGTACGAGGACCGTACCGAGTGGCACACGGTCGCGATGTTCGGCCGCCTGGCCGAGGTCGCCGGCGAGTACCTGAAGAAGGGCTCGCAGGTGTTCATCGAGGGCAAGATCCGAACCCGCAAGTGGCAGGATCGTGACGGCAACGACCGCTATTCCACCGAGATCATCGCCGATCAGATGCAGATGCTGGGCAGCCGCGGGGGTGCCGGCGGCGGCCAGGGCTTCAGCCGCGGTGACGAGGGCGGCTCCAGCCGCGCCGCAGCAGGAGGTGGGCAGTCGGCCAAGCCGGCGCGCCAGGCTGAGGCAGACGACCCGTTCGGCGATGACATTCCGTTCTGATCACCATCCGGGGCCCTGTCTGGGCCCCGAACCCCCGCCTGGTAGATAATCCACCTGGTCATGCCAGGAAAGCTCTTCATCAAGACCTTCGGCTGCCAGATGAACGAGTACGACACCAGCAGGATGGTGGACGTGCTCCGGGCCAGTCACGGGATGGAACCTTGCGCGACGCCGGAAGAGGCGGACGTGCTGCTGCTCAATACCTGCTCGATCCGCGAGAAGGCACAGGAGAAGGTGTTCTCGCAGCTGGGCCTGTGGCGGCAGCTGAAGACCATCCGGCCGGACGTCATCATCGGCGTCGGTGGCTGTGTCGCCAGCCAGGAGGGCGAGCAGCTGCTCAAGCGCGCGCCGTTCGTCGACCTGGTGTTCGGCCCACAGACGCTGCACCGGCTGCCCGAGCTGATCGGCCAGGTGCATGCGCGCGGGCTGCCGGCGGTCGACATCAGTTTCCCGGAAATCGAGAAGTTCGACCGACTGCCCGAGCCCCGGGCCGAGGGGCCGACCGCGTTCGTCTCGGTGATGGAAGGCTGCAGCAAGTACTGCAGTTTCTGCGTGGTGCCCTACACGCGTGGCGAGGAGGTCAGCCGCCCGGCGGCCGACGTGCTGGGCGAGGTCGCCGCGCTGGCGAAGCAGGGCGTGCGCGAGGTGACGCTGCTCGGACAGAACGTCAATGCCTACCGTGGCCCGCTGCCCGATGGCGCGATGGCCGACCTCGCGCTCCTCATCCGCTATGTCGCGCTGGTCGAGGGCATCGAGCGCATCCGCTTCACGACCTCGCACCCGCTGGAGTTCAACGACCGGCTGGTCGAGGCCTATGCCAACGTGCCCAAGCTCGCGAGCTTCCTGCACCTGCCGGTGCAGAGCGGCTCGGACCGCATACTCTCGCTGATGAAGCGCGGGCACACGGCGCTGGAGTACCGGGCGAAGATCCGCCGGCTGCGCGAGGCACGCCCGGACATCTGCATCTCGAGCGACTTCATCGTCGGCTTTCCCGGCGAGACGGACGAGGATTTCGCGGCGACGATGCGCCTGATCGACGAGGTCGG
>JAFIFS010000004.1 GCA_020831895.1 Chromatiales bacterium | reverse complement strand
GACGCGGCGACCGATGGTTCTGACCCAGCGCGGACGCGGTGTCGCGGTCTTGATGGATGTCCATGAATTCGAGTCGATGCAGGAACGGCTGGAGATCCTCGAGGACATCTATCGCGCCGAGGCACAACTTGCCGCCGGCGGGGGCGTGCCCCAGGACGAGGCGAAGGCGCGGGTCCTGAAAGCCATCGCTGGGTAGTTGTCCGGTGAAAGTGGAGTGGTCACCGCTGGCACTCGATCGGGTCGCTGACATCGCGCGCTATATCGCCAAGGACAATCCAGGTGCCGCCGAGCGGTGGGTGAACGAACTGTTCGACTCGGTGGAGCGTCTGGCGGATTTTCCGGAGAGCGGTCGTGTTGTGCCGGAGGTCGGCGTCCCGCGAATCAGGGAGGTGATTTTTGGCGCCTATCGCGTGATCTACGGCGTCAAGGAAAAGGTCGAGATCCTCACGGTGCGTCGGGGCAGCCAGCTGCTGGATTTGAGGGAGATCGAGGATGAGCAGGAGTGATCGATCAGCGTAAGTCGCTGCCTGTCCCTCCAACCCCATCACCCCGGCAGCGCCGCCAGCTGCGTGAAGGCAATGCCAGCCTCACGCAGCCGCTGGGTCGCGCCACCGGCAGTCACGATCACATGCAGCCGCGTGCCGTGCGCGGCGGCGACCAGTTCCGGCGCCAGCGTCTCGATGTGGCCGTCCGTGACCACGACCGCAGCGGCTGGCCGTGTCCGGGCCAGGTGCCGCAGCACGCAGCCGAAGACGGTGTCACCGGTTGAGTACGTGACCAGCCGACTGTTCTCGATCCGCGCGGGAGAAACCACGTCGCTGAAGGCCCAGAACGGCCGGCGGATGTGGCCGGACAGCCTGGACAACAGTGCGATGATCAGCGGCATCTCCGCGTGCATCGAGCCGCTGGCATCCAGGTAAACCTGGGCCGATGCCCTGGCGCCTGGATGGCTGGCAGGCCAGGCGGCCTCGGGCATGAACGGGCTCCACAGCGCTCGCAGCGTGGCGCGCCTGTCTGCCGGCGACAGGACCTGCAGGTGGCATGAGCCCGGTTCAGGCCGGGCACGCGCTCCGTGACGGTCGGGGAGCAGGTGCTGGCGCAGTATCCGCAGCGTCTGCTGGCGCCAACGCGCCTGCTCGGCAACCGCGGCGTGATCGTGGCGGTAGTTCAGGGTGAAGCTTCCAATGCCCCGCCCTGCGCAGTCGCGCCAGATGCCCGCACCATCGATGGTTGCCAGCACCCGGTCCAGGGCACTGGTCAGCACTGCCGGGGATCGTCTGGGCGAGCCCGCTGCCTGCGCGTTTTCGTCATGACCGCCCAGTAACGGCACGGCATCCAGCTGGGGATCCGGGGGAAGACTGGCGGCGAGACTGGCGATGTCGTCGGCCACCAGCCGGCCTTCGTAGAGTGCCTGCCAGGCTGTCATCAGCTGATTGGTTGCCGAAGAAAAGGCCATGCTGTGCCTGATCCCACCAAGGCCCGGCGGGCGCAGCAACATCGCAAGTCCGGTCGCCCTGGCATAAAAGCGCGACATCAGCGAGCTGTAATCCGCCCCCAGGTGGCGGTGGATGATGGCGTTGATCACCGCGTCCTGCGCGATGTGCCAGGCCTTGCCCGGCGGCCGTTCCTGCTCCGTATGCCGCAGCAGGATGTGCAGGAACTCGTGGCAGATGAGCGCCTTCACCTCGCGCTCGGTCTGGCACCATTCCTGGACGAAATCCAGGTTCACGAGCAGGCGTGGTCTTTCCGCCATCGTTACTGCCAGCGTGGGCACCGTGGTGGTGAAGCTGATCTCTAGTACCTTGAGGACCGCCCGCAAGGTGAACGGGTTGTCGTCCATCAGTTCCAGGTAGAGGCTCCTGAAGTGTTCCGGCGTCATGAGTAGAACGCCCCCGTGTCGAACACCTCGATGCAGCGGGTCAGGCTGGCGCGCGTCCACAGGACCGGCCTGGCCGGGTCCAGCAGCCAGGGCGTGGCCAGCCCCAGCCACAGCGCATCTTCCAGCGCCCGCTGCCCCCGGTCCGCCCGGACCAGCCGTGGCACGGGCGCGGGGTCGATGCGGCAGACCAGCGGTTTCTCGGGCAGCGGAAACACCTGGCGCAGTTCCTCGGGGTTCGAGAAGCCAGCCGCATGCAGCAGCCGCCAGAGGGTGGCAACCGGATCCCTGACGCCGAACTGCAGTGCCACACTGCGCACGTGGGGGCAGCGGACCGGACCTTCGGCGTGGCCCAGCAGCGTGCCTTGCAGTGGCTCGCGGTGGCTGCGCCAGGCCGGCCTGCCGAAATTCCCCGTCTTCGGTATCACTGGCCGCTCCCCGCCAGCAGTTCCACGCAGCCATTGAACTCCACTTCCAGGTCACGCGGGCTGCGGGGCAGGCAGTCCTTCAGCAGGCACCAGTAGAGCAGCTGGCGGGCCCGGGCCTGGCGCGGACCCGCCAGGTCAGCCAGCAGCTTCTGGACCGTGCCCAGCTTCGCGCTGGCAGGGGACTGCTGTGGGTCGATCTCATGCCAGGTCAGGCTGCCGTTGATCGTCAGCAGCTCACTGGCCACGCGGCCGAGGTCGTTCACCGCTTCCGCGCCGATCGGCAGGCGTCCCGCCACCGCCGCCGGGTAGGTCGCCAGCGCGAAGGCCGCCTGGCGTGGGCGGGTCTCCCGGGACAGCAGCTGCTCGATGGCCAGCGTGCCCAGGTCCCGGGTGGGGGTGCCCTCCAGCAGCAGCTGCAGCTTGCGGTGCAGGGGCTTCTCCAGGTGGAAGCGATGCAGCCACTGCTCCGCGCCGGTCAGCGCGGACGCTCCCCAGGCCAGCTGGTGCGCCGCGCGTACCTTGGCCGGATCCGGCGGCTCGCCCCAGGCCCGGTGCGGCAGGCTGCATTCCAGCAGCGAGAGGAACAGCGCGTCGCCCGGCACGCCCTCCACCAGCGTCGCGGCCAGCAGCGTGCGCGCCATCAGCCGGGCGCGGCGCGGCGACACGCGGATGCCGGCCTCGCCCAGCGCCGTCACTACCCCGGTCACGTAGTCCAGGATCAGCGGCGGGCAGGCCTGCAGCCGGCGGGCGAACTCCGCCTGCAGCGTGGCAAGCTCCCGCTTCAGCGCGCCCCCGTCATCGGCCAGCGCACCTTCGCCGGCCGGGTCGGCCACGCGGCGGCGGTCCTCGTCGGACAGGGCGCCCCAGTCTCCCACTTCCACGATCACCCCGAAGCGGTCGGCCAGCGCCGGATCCAGCGGCTCGGAGCCCAGGTACTCCTCGCCGCCGCCGTCCGCAGGGCAGGGGTTCATCGCCGCCCAGCGGTAGCGCAGCTTCTCGAGTGGCATGCCCTGCACCCGGCGCTCATGCACCAGCGAGAACAGCCGGTTCTGGTGCTCCGGCTTGCAGCGGCTGATCTCGTCCACCAGCACCGACTCCGCGCCCCAGATCGTCGCCGGAGTCTCAAGGAAGCGGACCGAGGTCCTGGCCTCGTCCGGGTACGGGAAGCCCACCAGGTCGTCGAAGGACAGCAGGCTCGCGTTGTAGTGGCGATGCTCCAGGCCCAGCGCCTCGGAGATCGAGTTCAGCAGGAAGGTCTTCCCGGTGCCGCTGCGCCCGATCAGCAGCAGCGGATCCCCGGTGACCAGGGCGGCAAATATGGCCGGGGCCTGCGGCTCGAAGCCGTAGACGCCCAGCGCGGCGAAGTTGCGTACAGACATGATCCAGCCTCCAATGCGTTGACATAAGCATCGGAAGCTGACGCACGGCGTGGAGACCCGTTTGGTTGCCGGGGTCGGCCACATCCCTCCCTGAAGGAGGCAACCACCTTGCCCGGGTTAGGGCAGGTTGGCGGAGCGTCAGCTCACTCTTGATGCGGGGGTGACGATAGCGCGGTCTGGGCGCCGGATCAAGCAACTTCCTGTAAGGCGCATTCATGCGGATGCAGCTGAATGCGACAGGCAGATGAAGTTGCGCCCTGGGTTGCCGGCGAGCGGCCCACGCTTTCTGTAGCTCTCTGCTGGCGAGTCTCTAAAGATGCCAGGAAGGCGTTGCTATCTCACAAACGCGCAGGCATGCGAGACAATCTGCATGCCGCAACTTGGCGCCCGCTGGTATGCTTTTCAGGAGACACGTATCCGATAGGACTATGTGAGTACACGTTACACTTCAGTTCCGGTCACAACCGCCTTCGTCTGGTGCGGCATCATAGTTTTTCTAACATATCGTTCCGCGGGCCACTATTCCTATAGCTTGATGTGCCGCGAATCTGAAGCAGGCGGCACGGCTGTCCCGGGTGAATTAATTGGCCGATACTTTATCTCCTGAAGGCCGAAGTGAAAGGATGTCGCGGATCCGCGGGGCCGATACACGGCCCGAGCGGATCGTACGGCGTCACCTCCATGCATCGGGCCTCCGATACAGGCTGCATGCCAAGGGGCTTCCCGGCCGACCAGATCTCGTGCTCCCAAAGTATAGGGTGGTGGTGTTCGTTCACGGTTGCTTCTGGCATGCACATCGATGCCAGCGGGGCAGGATTCCGGCGACGAGGGCGGAGTTCTGGAGGCACAAGTTCGAGGCGAACAAGAAAAGGGACGCGAGTAGTGCGCGCGCGCTGAGGAGAGCGGGGTGGAGGGTCTTGACGGTTTGGGAGTGCTCAGTTTCCACACCGGAAAAGGCGAACCGACGACTCACTGCACTAGTGAGGGCAATTCTCAAAGATCCGTGGTTGTGACGATGAGGGACATGGGATCGGCTACGATGCGAGAATGCCAAGAAGAAGGAGGGACAATGCTGCAATCAAGGGACTTTGAGGGAATGCCAGGTCGCTGGACCTTTATCGACTTGTTCGCCGGCTGCGGAGGGCTGTCATTGGGTCTGTCACAAGCTGGCTGGAAAGGGCGATTCGCCGTTGAGCAGGCCAGTGATGCCTTTGAAACGTTCCGAGAAAACTTCCTCAAGGAAGGCTCCCGTTATCCGTTCGAGTGGCCGTCATGGCTGGAGCAGAAGGCGCACTCCATCAACGACTTACTGGAGAAGAATAGCGACCACCTATGCCGCTTGCGAGGCCGCGTGGATCTGGTGGCTGGCGCCCCCCCGTGCCAGGGTTTCTCGTTCGCGGGTAAGCGCAACGCGTCAGACTCGAGGAACAAGCTGGCCCAGCGATACGTCGATTTCGTCGAACTAGTCCAGCCCAAGTTTCTCCTGCTCGAGAACGTCCCCGGCATGAACATCGCGCACAAGTACGGGCGTGGGAAGAGCAGGCATACCTACTACCAAAAACTACAGAAGTCTCTTTCCCTCGTGGGATACGTTGTATCTGGCCGGGTGTTCGATGCGGCAGATTTCGGCGTGCCGCAGCGCCGAGCACGACTCATTGCGGTGGGGGTCCGGTCGGATGTGGCGGCCCAGCTCGCCAAAGTGACAAACTCTGATCCTGCCGGGGTACTTGAAGCAATACTTGATTCGATCCGAGACGTAGGTCGCCGCCAGCTGTCCCGATACGGGCAAGGGCATCACGTCTCGGCGTTCGAAGCGATATCCGACCTGGCGGTTGGGTCGGCGAAAAAGCGCAATACCGAAGAATACGTCGGTGATGGTAGGAGAAGAGGGTATAGGCAGGTCAAGTACCAAGGCCCTGTTACGCGCTATCAAATCAGGATGGGCGCAGGAGTGCCTTTATCCGGGATGGACAGCATGCGACTCGCACGACATCGAGAGGACGTCGAGTCTCGATTTGAGAGAATTCTCGCCACTTGTCGGCCAGGCGTGAGCATGAGCGCTGAGGCCAGAGCCCACCTTGGCATGCTCAAGCATAGGACGGTGCCAATGCACCGCGATAAGCCGTCGCCGACACTGACCACCCTGCCCGACGACATCATCCACTACAGCGATCCACGGATCCTGACTGTGCGCGAATACGCTCGCATCCAATCATTCCCTGACTGGTTTCGGTTCAAGGGTAAATACACGACGGGCGGAACATCCCGTCGCCATGAGTGCCCGCGCTACACCCAAGTAGGGAATGCGGTGCCGCCTCTCCTTGGAGAGGCGATCGGCTCTGGACTCATGTCCTACGCGTCATTGTGTTCTATAGCCAAGTCCAGAATCAGGCTGTTCAATGCTGAGGCTGCCCCAAAGCGTGCCCGGACAGGTGGGCTCTGAGAGCGAAGCTCCCCTGCGTCTAAGAAGAGGTGAGTCGAAGATGGCGATTTATCCAGACGGACTGCTGGACTGGTCAGGGAATCGAGCCGGAGGGGTTAAGAAGCTCTTCTATGGCGGCAGTGGCAGACCCGTTGGGCAGGTGATTCAGACAGACTTGCTCAATCGCCTTTCCGACTGGGCGGACAAGGTGGTGACGTTCGAGCCCAAGACACCTCGAGCAGTTCTCCTGCTGGGTGGGCCCGGTAACGGAAAGACGGAAGCCATCGAGCAGACATTGCGAAAGTTCGACTCCCAGCTGTCCCTAGACGGCGCCTTGATAGACAAACTCGCAAGCATTTTCGCCTCGCAGGACGGGGTCGGCCCAGGTCGGCTCGTCGAAGTCGACCTAGGGGCCATATCAGCCGGCCGACTGACTGGCACCATCTCCATCGTCCAGGATGCCTCCGAGGGAAATCAGGGTTCCGCTGAAACGCCCGCCCAACTACTCTGTGGTGATCTATCCACGCTATTAACCGAGAACCAAGAGCGACGGATTTACCTTGCGTGCGTCAACCGAGGCGTCCTCGATGATGCCTTGGTTCTTGCCACAGAAAGTGGTGACGAGTCTACGGGCGCGCTGCTTAAGAGGGTCATCCAATCAATATCGCTGGCAGCGCACGGTGTGTCTTGTTGGCCGCTTGAGGACTATCCGAGGCTTGCTGTCTGGCCTATGGACGTGGAAACGCTTGCGGAAGCGCTCCCGGAACAGGATGCTCCAGTCAAGCAAGTGCTAGAGATTGCAACGTCGGCCGAAAAATGGAAGGACTTCGGGTCCTGCGCGGCCGGCGCATTGTGTCCATTCTGTACCAGCCGGAAGCTACTTTCCGGGGAGCCCCATGCTGGTTCGCTCGCCAAGGTCCTCAGGTGGTATGAGCTTGCCAGCGGTAAGAGGTGGAATTTCAGAGACCTCTTTTCGCTAGTCGCGCACCTTTTAGCCGGGACGCCTACGAACGCCGATGTATCTGGATACGCGCCGTGCAAGTGGGCCGCCGAGCAACTGAACCCACGGGGCAACGACCAGCGCCGGGCGGATGTGCTGAGGAAGCGCGGACTATTTCGCTTGGTGGCTTCCCAGTACCAACACGCCTTATTTGGCGATTGGCCGGTCGAGCGGGCATCAAGCCTCCGCAAGGACGTTGCGGAACTAGGCTTGGGCGACTTCCCGGCACTGGTTGCGATTCAGCAATTTTTAGCGTTGGACAAACGACGGGAGTCGACCGCCACGCTCAGATCTCAGCTCGCCGGGGTTTCGGCCGTCTTGGATCCAGCGAAGGCAAGCCCCTCCTTCGAGGTCAGGGTAAGTGCAAACACCGTGATCCGATACGATGAACTAGACAGAAGGTTCAGTCTGTCGATCCAAGGTGGGCGTAAGTTCCTCCAGAAGTATCAGTGCCTCTCCGAAATCGAGATAGCCGCACTCAAGGTCCTCGAGGAGGCCGACATGAAGCTCTCGGACCATTTAGTTAGGCGAGCCCGCCCTGCAACCGCGAGTCGAGTCCAAGCCCTCCTTCGCGCCATCGCATGCAGGATTGCAAGGCGGTCCATTGGTGTCAGGGCATGCGTGACCAAAGATGCCGATGTTCTAGCTGAATTCCACCGCGTGACCAACGGCGACTCGGCAGCGTTGCAGCAAGCAATCCGACAGGTTGAGGGTCTTCTCAACGTGAATCGTCGGTTCGTCGTTTGCCTGAACAGCACGTTTGGAGAGCCACTCCCGCCCCCGGAGCGTCGGGCAATGCTCACCACAGACATCCAGAGAGTCAAGCCTGTTTTGCCCTCCGAGAACGTGGCGCGGCCAAGGTCGCCCATGATGTTTCTTAAGGTTGGTGCCTCAGGTAATCCGAAACTGATTCCCCTCACCTTCGAGCTGTTCAAGGCTACGAAGTCATTAAGACGAGGCATGGTTGCTGCGTCCCTTCCACGGTCTATTGTGGCCTTGCTGGATACGACCCGGGCCGGTCTCGCAGGATCGATCGTTCGTGATGAGGATGCGCTTGAGGGCGCCGAGATCAGAATTGGGCTCAGGGACGAGATCATCGTGCGAACTTTTGGAAGCTTCGTCATTCGCCAGGAGGGTGCATGATGTCGGAACAGGAGTTCCTTTCTTCGCCTTGGAAGAGAGAACATTCGCATCCCGCTTTCAATGATTCATCCTTTAGCATTCGGCCCGCACCAGAGTTTTCCACTGGAGAGGTCGTCTTGTCCTCGCTATATCGCGCCGCTGGCTTTGACGGCGTGTCTGAGAAGCAAGTGCCTTCTCTCGGAAATGACTTCAGGAAGGCCCTTGACAAGGAGAGGCGAAGGCAACGTCCTGCAGGCCGGCTTAGCCCCGAAGCGTGGCGGACAGTTGTCGACCGCCTAGTCCAAAGTCCAAAGGTCTCCAAGCAGTCATCAAAGCGATTCTTATCCTTGTCACCAGTGATTCCGGATACGGCCCTCTACGCTGGCGCGGCTCGCCTGAGCGGTAACCCTTGGAACCCAGGCCAGTTGATCAGGCACATAATTACTCTAGGATCGCCTACGCCGACTTTTGCAGAGCGCACATGGGCAGAGCTCCATGAGGCACTATCTGTGGCGGCTGATGACGATGTTTGGGCAAGGTGGCTGCAGACCGAGTTCGAACCACGACGGCCGGAGGGTGTCCATTGGCAGCCAACCCGGCTGCAACTATCGGATCCACTACCGGAGGCGGATCGTAGGGAGATCGCTTACCCGTCAAAGCAGTTCACCACGGACCTACTTGGAGTCATGGGCGCGAAATCAGCCATGACCCGTCGGCAATGGATAACCCTGATCGAGGCGCTCCTTAGGATAGGATCTGTTAGCCATGTGCTTTGGCTCTGCGATGTGACCGACAGGTTATGGAGAGCGGTGAGGGCGGCGCTGGAGGGGCGGGCTGATGCGGTCCTCGATGGTCCTGGCGCAATCCGAAGTGAGATCCTCTCCGTAAGGCGCCGAATGCTCTCGTTCGGAAACCCTGCCGTCCCAGCAATCCGCGACCTGGCCTCGCGCTATCTATCAGCGAGGTTGGGTATCAACTGCGTACTTTGGGCCCTAGAGAACCTTGAAGCGGCCCCCAAGCAGTTGGCATCATCACACGATATCCATGGATTCCTCGCTACTATCAGTTCGAATGCGGAAGCTCTCAAGCGGCGCGGCGTCATCGGGACTTTTAATGACCTACAGGATCGGGAGGTCAGGACAATCTGTTGCAAGAAGGGTGTTGGAGCTAATCTATTGGAGTTCAGTCAGTACACGCTAGGTCAGAGGCAAACCATGGAGCAAGCGCTCCGTGGCTACGACCAGGGCTACTTCCTGCGAAAGAAGGGCGATGCCAGGAATGCCCCCTGGGTGCTCTCGCTTGGACCGGCAGCGGTGCTTGCCATGGTCCACTGCTGCCTGCACGCGGTCGAGGGCCCGCGGTCTGTGCAGCGGCTCGCGCTGCACCTGGGGGCCTACGGGATCGAATTCGACCTGCACGGCGTAAATGACAGCACCCTCGGAAGACAGCTCCGAATGCTTGGGCTTGTGCTCGATAGTCCGGATGCTGAGAGCGGGATGCTGCTTGTTCCCCCGTTCGCTGCGTGACACAAGACGCCATGTCAAACACATTGGATAGAGGGATCGCCAGCTGGATAGAAAAGGCCATGGCGCGAGAAATCGCGACGCTGACCGGCGGCCATATCGAGTGTCGCGCAGTCTTCTGCGGGCCGCCTAAGCACCTCTTGCATGAAGTTTTCAGGCGCCTAGTTGAAGGACGGACTCTTCTTGAGGCCACCAAGGGAGACGGCCAGACGATCCGCTATCCAGTGATCCTGCAGGTAGAGGAACTGCCGACCGGGGAGCCTCTGGGGTCCGCGAACCAGTCAGGATATCTCCAGTTCCACGGCCTCGCAGCTGTCCGAAACGATCGAAATGGAGTATTCCTGGTTCTCGTCGAGCCGGGTGCACAGGCCAGCGATACCCACGAATCGACGCGCACCACGCTCGGCGTAGAACCATCCGTGAACGAGGGTGGCGCCTCCATTCTGTCCTGGTGGGCGGATCCATTCATTCAGTCGCTGATCGACTCCGCACTGGCTGGCCTTGCCAGCGATGACGCCGTAGCCGCAAAAGAGCTCCTTAGGGAATCAGTCATCGCCGCCGACGCGGCTGACCAGCACGATGTTGCCCGGGTTGGTGCCTGGCGAGTCATTGAAAGGTTGTGGTTTCTCAAAGGTCGTGGATTATCTCCAGACCACCTCGTGAGCCTTGCCGCAGGCTACCCTCCGTCCGGCGACGGCTCGCTCGATGTCAGGAGAAAGCAAGCGATCTTGTCAGCCATTGTCGATGGGATAGAAGGAAGGAACTATGGTGGAGTCCTTGCGTCGTTGCTAACCAAGGCCAGTGACGAGGACGAGAGAACAAGCATCAGTGAATGCGTTGCGAACATGAGGCAAAGGTGTGACGTCGTTACTGCGGTTCGAAGATGCGCTCCCTTTGCCTACATGCCGATCGATCCGATTGAAGGGCCGTCTTGGTGGAGTTCGCTAACCGTCGAGCGCTGGGAGAGGTTGCTCGAAGACGAAGCGATGCCGGATCCCGACGGTGACATCACGATCGAGTGCGCGAATCCAGTAGTCTCTCACCTCAAGGGTTTGGTTCCCGTCGTCAAGGGGCCAGTCCGTCTCCGGATTGACGCTCCTGATTCGATGTTTGGAACGGAGATTCAGGTCATACGGGAGGTGCCGGGGGCGGTAGCAGCGACCAGATCATGGACCGTCGACGTGCAACGTACGATCACCATAGAGGATGATGAAATCCCACAGCACAAGGGGCCGTTGAGGTATTCCGCAAGTCTGGGTGAATCGACTGGGAAGAAGCCAACAGCCCGCGTCATTTCGCTGGAAGGATGGCTCCCCGGGGTGATCGTCAGTTCTAATACGGCGATAAAGGGCGCCGTGCCGAAGCGTTCCAAGGCCCGGATCTGGGAAACCACCCTGTCGCTGACCGGGCAAGGTCGACACTACCTCGACCTGTACGTGAGACCCGGAGTCCAGCTCGCGTCGATGCTTGCGACAGGAAGCGACGACGACGGCAATCCCGACCCATCCAAGACCGCGCCCATCGGCATGGTCGGGGACGGAGAGTTTGGCCTCGAGGTCGAGATCGAGGGTGAGTGCTTCTTCGACATTCGGTTCACGGCCCCGGAGGTCGCAGACGAGCAGCTGCTTAGGGTTGGGCTGTCCGCGGAGCAGGCAAGTCCCGAGGAGTGCTCCAGCCACTTCGAGCTCCAGCTTCTCATGAATGCGGGTGGCCGAAAGCCAAGTGCCGTGCATGTCAACGCGCAGCTGCGCAGCGCACAGCTCCAGGGTTGGATGCTCGAGGAGGGGCGAGCACGGCGATCCTATTATCCATTCGTTCTGGCAGCGGACTATGCTGCCGATTGGCACAGGCCGGATTGGGATGGGCCGGAGGACACCATCTTCTCGAAAGCCAGGTTCCTGAGTGACCCGAGGCCGCCGCCCGAAGAGATGTTGCCGCCACAGGCGTTCGTTGATTCACGAGCGGCCTTGGCTGCAAGGATCAGGGGAATGGATGGCAATACCCTAATGGAAGGGTCCCCGCTAGGGGAGTGGATGGCGACGGATTCTGGGTTTGCCGACGAAGTCGACGCCTATCTGAAAAGCTATATGGAATGGCTGTCGAGCGACCCTGGGGCGGCGGTGTGGTGCGATATCGGCCTTGTTGCAAGGTTGGAGTCGAATGGGCTCACGTTGGTGCAAGAACCGGAAGCCATATTGGTGAGCCCATTGCACCCAGTCCGGCTCGCCTGGCACAGCGTTGCCCAGCGCGCCATGTTCCTCGCGTCCAGAAAGAAGCCCTGCCAGGCGGCAAGCATCCTCGACCCCGATTGTATTCCGGATGCACTGACTATCCCTCTGCGTGATGCGATGGGTGGGAGAACAAACGCCACGTTTTTCTCGGTCGAATGCAGCTCGGATTACTGGTCGATCCTTTGGAATGCAAACCGCCTGGAGTCTTTGGCCTCGCATGGGGTCGATGCGCCACTCGATCGCGAGCTTGGCCTTATCGTCGGCGGGATATCCAGTGGATTCAGCGTCTCGCAGGTCCACAAGTCCCTCGAGGACATTTGTTCGATGCTCGTAGCCAAGCCAGTGATCGGGGTGCTGGTTTCCAGCACGGCGGGCCAGAACAACGCGTGTAACGAGGGCCTTCTATCCTGGGGTCGTAAGTACTTTGGAGCTGGAAATTCTACGCGTGGCGTCGATGTCTGGGTCGGAGCCAGTGAGGTCCGGATCTACGACGAAAGGCCGGACGAGGCCAGGCCCGATGATGCAGAGATATCAAACCTTGCAGAAGACACAGCGAACGCAGTGCACTGGTACGCTGGCACGGTGGAAGGTGAAGCGCCTGACCTCGCAGTAATCGCCCAGTTGGAGACCTCGAACCCTAGTGCCCTCCCTACCAAGCTAGCTTCGCCATTGGGTTTTGGGGGACTGGTCAGGGTCCGGATTCGGGAGCCCTCCAGCATGGCTGGCGGCCTGCTGCTTCGCGAGTCTCGCATGGCGGCGCCCGCCGTGCCTTGGGGCGATGGACTGGCAGATGCTGTGGCGAGTGCGATCTCGTCCCTCGAGAACATATCGGCAGAGCGCCTTGGCTATGTATTCGCACCCAGCGTCCACGTGATAAAGGAAGCGCTCGACCGGGCAGAGTTCGCCGCAGTTTCCTCGTCCAACGTAGACCCGGCCTGCTTCTTGGGAGGTTGGTTGGAGGGTACGTACCTGTGGGATTACGAGCTACCGGCCTATTCCGGGCGTGCGGGTGACAGCAATGGGTACTACTTGCTCTCCCGCATCAAAGAGCTAGACCTCGAGACGCTTAAGATCGTAATCAAACGCTTCCCTGGTTGCGAGGATCTAGGGGAGGCCGTCTTGGCCGCAATAGTCGAGGAGGTCGCGAGGAGGGGAATCCCCACGGTTAGGGGTTTGGCGGCAGGCGATTCCGGTGCCACGGGAGATCTGGGACTGCTGATCGCGACCCGACTGCTTCAAGACAGCTTCCGAGAGGCCGATTCTAGCCTCGGATTGCTGATCCCTTGGTCCAATGACGGTAAAACCGAGCAAATTGCACTAGTCATACCGGTCGACCCGTTCCAGGGCTATTTGGATGACCTCGCCAAGGCGCTCAAGCGCCCGACGCTCCACCGTCCCGACCTCTTGGTGGCCACTATGCGCGTCAGCGATACAGCGATCCGCATTAGGTTGACGCCCATAGAGGTCAAGAATCGAGGTGGCGGCGCGGCTATGCCCGAAGCGGACCGCGAGGCGGCCCTCGCGCAGGCTCGGTCCTTGGCTTCCCTCTTTGAGGCTATGCTCGCGACGTATTCGGAAGATCAAGAGATGATCCTTTGGCGCATTGCCCACCAGAACCTTTTGACTTCGATGATCGGATATGGATTTCGTGTATACGGCCAACGCCTCGCCTCGGTTGGTAAGTCGGGGGAATGGTCGCAGCTCCATGCGCGAGTAATGCAGGCAATCCTGAGCGCTCAGGCTACTATCGAAGTCGACATGCGCGGAAGGTTGATCGTCATAGACGGATCGACCATGAGTGGCCCAAAAGATACAGACGGCGATGGCTTCCAAGAGACCATAGAACTTTGCCAAGAAGACGCAGCCCTCTTCATCCGAGGAGAGCACGGGGCACTCTGCCGGGCTATGAGGGAGCGACTCAACACCTGGGGTATGTTTCCGGTTGGTGGTGCCGATGTGGGGCCTGCTGGCGCAGATGTTTCCGAGCCTACGGCCCCGCCCACTGAGGAGCCCCAACGGATCCCGGCTGATATTCCGACTGCAGTCTACGACGCGGCTAGCCGTGGCGCGTCTATTTTTCCGGGCGAGCCTCGGGCGGTTGGCTCTCCAGCTCTAGATCCGGAAGTGGGAACAGGGGCTGGCGATGAAGTTACTCAATCCGGGCTAATCCTCCGCGTTGGAGAGACTCTGGACGGCTTCGAGAGCCAGGTGCGCATGTTGAATCTCGGCGACACGGCGCTCAACCAGATGAACATGGGGGTGGTCGGCGATCTGGGCACGGGAAAGACGCAGCTCCTCCAGTCGCTTGTCTACCAGATCAGAAGTGGTAAGGCCGGGAACAGGGGCGTTGAACCGAATGTTCTGATATTCGACTACAAGAAGGACTATGTTTCCAAGGAGTTCGTAGAAGCAGTTGGGGCGCGAGTCATCACGCCGCAGCACCTGCCTCTGAACCTGTTCGACCTCTCCAACGCGTCAGTGTCCATTAGCCCGAAACTTGAGCGCTACAAGTTCTTCTCGGATATCCTCGACAAAATCTACTCCGGAATAGGCCCTAGGCAGCGAGATCGCCTGAAGAAAGCGGTCATGCAAGCCTATGGCCACGCAACTGATGGGCAGTATCCGACTATCTATGACGTCCATTGGAACTACGTGGAAGCGCTGGATGGAGGGGCTGACTCCTTGTCAGCAATCCTTGGCGATCTGGTTGACATGGAGTTGTTCACGCCTGACCAAAACGCCGTGCGCTCGTCTGCAGATTTCCTGCGCGGTGTTGTCGTAATCTCCCTCAACGAGCTTGGCGCTGACGATCGAACCAAGAACATGCTTGTCGCAATCATGCTAAACGTCTTCTATGAGCACATGCTCCGAATTCCAAAGCGACCATTCTTGGGAACGAATCGGAACATGCGTGTCGTGGACTCCATGTTGCTAGTGGACGAGGCCGACAACATCATGAAGTACGAATTCGATGTCCTTCGGCGCCTCATCCTTCAAGGCAGAGAGTTCGGCGTCGGGGTTATTCTTGCCTCGCAGTACCTGAGCCACTTTAAGAGGGGGGCGACAGATTACCGGGAGATGCTACTTTCTTGGTTCATCCACAAAGTGCCGAACATCCGCCCCCAAGAACTGTCGGTGCTCGGCCTCAGAGATGCGGTGGGCCTACCCCAGTTAGCGGAGCGAATCCGAAGTCTTGCGGTGCATGAATGCTTGTACAAATCCCACGATGTGCAAGGCGAATTTATCCGCGGTGCGCCCTTCTATCGAAGGGGCGAATGGCGAGACGTGTAGGGTGACCGGTCCACCGGAGCTACTGCCGAAGTCCCACATCACACACAACATCTTCACTAGGTCCTCTTATGCTGCTTCCCCCTTCCCCAGCAACGGCACCAAATACCGCCCCGTATAAGACTTCCTCTTCCCCGCCACCACCTCCGGCGTCCCCGTAGCCACCACCGTCCCGCCGCCCTGGCCCCCCTCGGGCCCGAGGTCAACAACCCAGTCCGCCGTCTTGATCACGTCCAAGTTGTGCTCAATCACGACAATCGTATTCCCCTGGTCCCGCAACCGCGTCAGCACCCCCAGCAGCTGCGCGATGTCGTGGAAGTGCAGCCCGGTGGTCGGTTCGTCCAGGATATACAGCGTATTCCCGGTCGCCCGCTTGGAGAGTTCCTTGGAGAGCTTCACGCGTTGTGCCTCGCCGCCGGATAGCGTCGTCGCGTTCTGGCCAAGGCGGATGTAGCTCAGGCCCACGTCCATCAGCGTCTGCAGCTTGGGGGCGACCATCGGCACGGCGGCGAAGAACTCGTTCGCGTCCTCGACGGTCATCTCCAGCACTTCATGGATGTTCTTGCCCTTGTAGCGGATCTCCAGGGTCTCGCGGTTGTAGCGCTGGCCCTTGCAGATGTCGCAGGGGACGTAGACGTCGGGCAGGAAGTGCATTTCCACGCGGATGACGCCGTCGCCCTGGCAGGCCTCGCAGCGGCCGCCCTTGACGTTGAAGCTGAAGCGCCCGGGCTTGTAGCCGCGGCTGCGGGCTTCCTGGGTGCCGGCGAAGAGGTCGCGGATCGGGGTGAAGACGCCGGTGTAGGTCGCGGGGTTGGAGCGCGGGGTGCGGCCGATCGGGGCCTGGCTGATGTCGATCACGCGGTCGACATGCTCGAGGCCGTCGATCGCGGTGACGGGGGCGTGGTCGCGCGGGGCCTTGTTGATGACGCCGGCGGCGTATTCGTACAGGGTGTCGTTGACCAGCGTGCTCTTGCCGGAGCCGGAGACGCCGGTGACGCAGGTCATCACGCCCAGCGGGATCTTCACCTCGATGTCCTTGAGGTTGTTGCCGCGCGCGCCGCGGATCACCAGCTGGCGCTTGGGGTCGGGTTTCACGCGCCGGGCCGGGATCTCGATGCGCTGCTTGCCGGAGAGGTACTGGCCGGTCAGCGAGTCGGGGTTCTGCATCACCT
>JAFIFS010000097.1 GCA_020831895.1 Chromatiales bacterium | reverse complement strand
GTTGGCGGGGGGGGCGCGCCCCCCCCGGCGGTTCGCCTCGGCATGGCCGCCGAGGCTCCGGTCGAGCTGCTCGCCACATTTCATACGCCAGGCCACCTCGAGAGGGTCGCGCGGCGCTGCGCCGCCGGACAGGGCTTTCTCGATGGCGGCGACACGCCGGCACTGCCAGGCATCGACCGTGCCGCGTCCGTCGTCGTCGGCGCCTCGGCCGATGCGATGGAGCGGATCATGAGCGGCGAGGTCCGGCATGCGTTCAACCCGATCGGCGGGCTGCACCATGCCGGGCGCGACCATGCGGCCGGATTCTGCGTCTACAACGACATCGGGGTCGTCATCGAGCTGCTGCGCAGGCGCCACGGGCTCCGGCGCGTCGCCTACGTCGACATGGACGCGCACCACGGGGACGGTGTCTTCTATGCCTACGAGTCTGACCCTGACCTGCTGTTCGCCGACATCCACGAGGACGGCCAGTTCCTCTACCCGGGCACCGGTGACCCCACGGAGACCGGGCGCGGCCCGGCCGAGGGCACCAAGCTCAACATCGCGCTGGCGCCGGCCGATGGTGACGAAGAGTTCTTCAGCGCCTGGCCTGAGGTGCTGGCCTATCTCGACGCCGGCCGGCCCGAGTTCATCCTACTTCAGTGCGGGGCCGACAGCGTGGCCGGGGACCCGATCACCCACCTGCGCCTGAGTCCGGGCACCCACGGGCGGGCCGCCGCCGACCTGCGTCGGCTGGCGGAGAGGCACTGTGACGGGCGCCTGCTGGCGCTTGGCGGGGGCGGCTACAACCGGCGCAACCTGGCGCTGGCCTGGAGCGCGGTCGTCGAGGCGCTGGCCGCGCCCTGAAGCCTCCCGGCAGAGCGCCTGCGGGTCGGGTAAAATGGGTCACTTTCCCCCGCGGAGACCCCCATGTTCACGCGCGAATGGACGATCGCCGGTTTCGACGACGAGCTGGCTGGCGCAATGGCCAGCGAGCGCCAGCGCCAGGAAGAGCACATCGAGCTGATTGCCTCGGAGAACTACGCCAGTCCGCGCGTGCTCGAGGCCCAGGGCTCTGTCCTGACGAACAAGTATGCCGAGGGCTATCCCGGCAAGCGCTACTACGGGGGCTGCGAGTTCGTCGACCAGGCCGAGGTGCTGGCCATCAGCCGCGCCTGCCAGCTGTTCGGCGCCGACTATGCGAACGTGCAGCCGCACTCGGGTTCGCAGGCCAATGCCGCCGTATACATGGCGCTGCTGGAGCCTGGTGACAAGATCCTTGGCATGAGCCTCGCGCACGGTGGCCACCTGACCCATGGCTCGCCGGTCAACTTCTCCGGGCGGCTGTACCAGCCTCTGGCCTATGGCCTCGTCGAGTCGACGGGCGAGATCGATTACGACGCGGCCGCCGAGCTCGCCCGCGAGCATCGCCCGCGCATGGTCATCGCCGGGTTCTCGGCCTACTCCCGCGTCGTCGACTGGGCACGTTTCCGGCAGATCGCCGACGAGGTGGGTGCCTGGCTGGTGGTCGACATGGCCCACGTGGCCGGTCTCGTCGCCGGCGGGCAGTACCCGAACCCGGTCCCGCTGGCCGACGTGGTCACGACGACGACCCACAAGACACTGCGCGGCCCGCGCGGTGGCCTGATACTCGCCCGGGACAACCCGGAGGTGACGAAGAAGCTGCAGTCCCTGGTGTTTCCCGGCACGCAGGGCGGGCCGCTGATGCATGTGATCGCGGCCAAGGCGGTTGCCTTCCTCGAGGCGCTGCAGCCGGAGTTCCGCGACTACCAGCGCCAGGTGGTCGACAACGCGCGGCTGTTCGCCGAGTCGCTGGCTGGCCACGGATTCCGGATCGTCTCCGGCGGCACCGACAACCACATGTTCCTCGTCGACCTGACCGACCGGGAGTTGACCGGCAAGGATGCCGACGCCGCGCTCGGGCGCGCGCACATCACGGTGAACAAGAACGCGGTGCCAAACGATCCGCGTTCACCCTTTGTCACCAGCGGGATCCGGATCGGGACCCCGGCCGTGACGACGCGGGGCTTTGGCCCGGGCGAGATCCGCGCCGTGGCCGACTGGGTGCGCCGGGTGCTCTCCGCGCCGGAGGATCAGTCTGTGATCGACCAGGTCCGCCACGAGGTCCACGCGCTCTGCGCGCGCTTCCCCGTCTACCGGTGAGCGGCTGGCGCGGGCCATGCACTGCCCGTTCTGCAGTCACGCCGAGACCAAGGTGATCGACTCCCGCCTCGCGGCGGAAGGGCGTCAGATTCGTCGGCGTCGCGAGTGCCTTGACTGCGGCGAGCGCTTCACGACCTTCGAGACGGCCGAGCTGGTGATGCCCCGCGTGATCAAGCGTGACGATACGCGCGAGCCCTTCGACGAGGGCAAGCTCCGCAACAGCATGGTGCGTGCGCTGGAGAAACGGCCCGTGAGCAGCGAGGCGCTCGAGCAGGCGCTGGCGCGGGTCACCCATGCGCTCCAGACCATGGGTGAGCGCGAGGTGGCCTCGCGCGTGATTGGCGAGCAGGTGATGGAGCGCCTGCGGGCGCTGGACGAGGTGGCCTACGTCCGCTACGCGTCGGTTTACCGCAGCTTCCAGGACGTGACCGCGTTCGAGGAGGAGATACGGCGCTTGCAGGAGCTGGCGGCCGAGGACCAGCGCCGCGACCAGATGTCGCTGCTGCCGGATGAGGACAAGTAGGTGCAGGAGTCCGCGGATCGCCGCCACATGGCGCGCGCGCTGGAGCTGGCCGGCCGCGCCCTGAACACGACCCACCCGAACCCCCGCGTCGGCTGCGTGCTGGTGCGCGACGGCGTCGTGGTTGGCGAAGGCTGGCACGAAGTGGCCGGCGGGCCGCACGCGGAGGTGGTCGCGCTGAGGGCCGCCGGGGCCGCGGCCCGCGGCGCGACGGCCTACGTGACGCTGGAGCCCTGCTGCCACACCGGTCGCACCCCGCCCTGCACCGATGCCCTGGTTGGCGCCGGCATCAGCCGCGTCGTCTACGCTGCGCCGGACCCGGATCCGCGGGTGGCCGGCGGCGGCGCCCGCGTGCTGGCAGGGGCCGGCATCGCGGTCAGCGCGGGCCTGCTGGAAGCGCAGGCCCGGGCGCTGAACCCGGGGTTCGAGAGCCGGCTCAGGCGCAGGCGGCCGTGGATCCGCTGCAAGATCGCCGCCAGCCTCGATGGCCGCACCGCGCTCGCCAGCGGCGCCTCGCGCTGGATCACGGGCGAGGCAGCCCGCGCCGACGTGCAGCGGCTGCGTGCTCGCTGCGACGCGATCCTGACCGGCAGCGGTACCGTACTGGCTGATGATCCCCAGCTGACCGTGCGCAGCGCCTTCACCGCGCCGCTGCGCCAGCCGCTGCGCATCGTGCTCGACAGCCGCCTCCGGGTGTCGCCCTCGGCGCGCCTGTTCAGCGAGGCCGGCCCGTTGCTGCTGCTGGCGACCGAGGCCGGGGTGCCGAGGCGGGAGGCGCTGGAAGCGGCCGGAGCCGAGCTTGCGCTGCTGCCCGCTGATGAGACCGGCAGGCTTCGCATCGATGCCGTCATCCAGGCGCTCGCCGCGCGCGAACTCAACGAGGTGCTGGTCGAGGCCGGCCCGTCACTGAACGGCGCGCTGCTCGCCGCCGGCCTGGTCGACGAGCTTGTGGTCTACCAGGCGGCTCATGTGCTCGGCGCAGGCGCCCGCGGCATGTTCTCGCTGCCTGCGCTTGAGCGCATGGATGACCGGCCGTCATTCAGGCTTGCCGAGGTCAGGCGTGTCGGCGACGACCTTCGTCTCGTCTATCTTGCAGGGGAAAGCTGATGTTTACCGGAATCGTCCAGCAGGTGGGACAGGTCACCGCCCTGCAGGATACGCCCGACAACCGCCGCATCACGGTCACGCTCCCGGCACCTTTCACGCGAACCGTGCGCCCGGGTGATAGCATCGCGGTCAACGGCGTCTGCCTGACCGCGGTGGAGTCCGGTCAGGAGCGTTTCGTCGCCGACATTTCGGTGGAAACCCTGCGCGTGACCAGTCTCGGCTCGCTGGCCGAGGGCGTCCAGGTCAACGTCGAGCCTGCGCTGACGCTGGCCGACCCCCTGGGCGGGCACCTGGTGAGCGGGCACGTCGACGGTCTCGGTCGCGTGGCTGCCCTGGAGCCGCGCGAGGAGTCTCTCAGCCTGTGGGTCGAGCTGCCCGAGGCGCTGATGCGCTATGTCGCCGTGAAGGGCTCGATCTGCATCGACGGCGTCAGCCTGACCGTCAACGCCATCGACGGGCAGCGCCTGGGCGTGCACCTGGTGCCGCATACGCTGTCGCATACGGTCATGAATGGCTACCGCGAGGGCACCGTCGTCAATATCGAGGTGGACCTGCTGGCGCGCTACCTTGAGCGCCTGATCGGACGTGAGCAATGAATGAGCAGACAGGCCCGCACGGGCCGCCAGATTCCGCCGGGTCGCCGGCCTTCAGTGATATCGAGGAGATCATCGCCGACATCCGGGAGGGACGGATGGTGATCGTCGTCGACGACGAGGACCGCGAGAACGAGGGCGACCTGGTCATGGCGGCTGCGCGCGTGCGCCCGGAAGACATCAACTTCATGGCGCGCTTCGGGCGCGGTCTGATCTGCCTGACGCTCACCCGCCAGCGCTGCCAGCAGCTGCGCCTGCCGCTGATGGTCAACGCGACCGACGCCGAGCACTCGACCAACTTCACCGTGTCGATCGAGGCGGCCGAGGGTGTCACCACCGGCATCTCCGCGCACGACCGCGCGCGCACCGTGCGCGTCGCCGTGTCCCCGGAGGCCCGGGCCGAGGACCTGCGCCAGCCCGGCCACATCTTCCCGCTGATGGCCCAACCCGGTGGCGTGCTGACCCGTGCCGGCCATACCGAGGCCGGCTGTGACCTCGCCAGGCTGGCAGGGCTCGAGCCGGCCTCGGTCATCGTCGAGATCCTGAACGAGGACGGCACCATGGCGCGGCGCCCGCAGCTCGAGGTGTTCGCGCGCGAGCACGGGCTGAAGATCGGCAGCATCGCCGACCTGATCCGCTACCGCCTGCAGAAGGAGGAGTCGGTCGAGCGGATCTCCGACCAGCAGGTGATGACGGAGTTCGGGCCGTTCAGGATGCTCTGCTACGAGGACCACGTGAACCGCAACGTGCACATCGCGATGGTGCGTGGCGAGCTCGATGCCGCCCAGCCGCCGCTGGTCCGCGTGCACGTGCAGGATACGCTGGGCGATGTGATCGGCATCCAGAGTCCCGAGCTGGGCTGGCCTCTGCGCTCGGCCCTCGAGGAGATAGCGGCTTCAGGCAACGGCGTCGTGGTCCTGCTGCGCTACACGGAAAACCCGCGGACGCTCATGCGGGCGGTACGGCGGCTGACGCCGGCGCCGGACCTCGAGTCGGTGCCCGAGCAGGGCTCTGCCACCCTCAGGACCTACGGGACCGGCGCCCAGATCCTGCGTGACCTGGGTATCCGCCGCATGCGCGTGCTGAGCGCACCGAAGCAGATGCACGGCATTTCCGGCTTCGGCCTCGAGGTAGTAGAGTACGTGACCACCGGAACCGTGACAGGACATCCATGAAAGTCATCGAAGGACAGCTCGTCGTGCGCGATGCACGCTTTGCGGTGGTCGCGGCGCGTTTCAACGAGCTGGTCGTCGCGCGCCTCGTCGACGGTGCGGTCGACACCCTGCGCCGGCACGGCGCGGGCCCGAACGAGGTGGAGCTCGTGCGCGTTCCCGGCGCCTGGGAGCTGCCGATCGTGGTCCGCCGGCTCGCGCAGGCTGGACGTCATGACGGCATCGTGGCGCTGGGCACCGTGATCCGTGGCGAGACGCCCCACTTCGACTTCGTATGCAGCGAGGCGGCTGCAGGCCTGCAGCGCGTGAGCCTGGAGTTCGGCCTGCCGGTCGGCTTCGGCCTGCTGACCTGCGACACTGCCGAGCAGGCGCTGGCGCGGGCTGGTGGCAAGGCCGGCAACAAGGGCAACGAGGCCGCGCTGGCGATGCTGGAGACGCTGAACCTGCTGCGTCAGCTGGAAGGCTGAGTCGGCCATGGCAGTTTCCGGCAGGCGGGGCGCGCGGCGCCTGCTGGTGCAGGCCCTTTACCAGCACCAGGTAGGCGGGCACGAGCGGGCGGAACTCGCGGCCCAGTTCCGCGAGCGTGCCGAGGCACAGGGCATCGATACACAGTACTTCGACAGCCTGCTCGGAGAAGCGACACGCTATCGGCCCGAGCTCGACGCGTTGATCGCCCAGGCAGCCGCGCGGCCGGCGGAGCGGGTCGACCCTGTTGAGCGGGCAATCCTGTGGCTGGGCATCGCGGAACTGCGCAGCCAGGCGGACGTGCCTACGCGCGTGATCATCAACGAGGCCATCGAGCTCGCGAAGTCCTTCGGCGGGCCCGAGAGCCACCGGTTCATCAATGCGGTGCTCGACGATGCCTCGGCCCGACTGCGTCCCCGTGACTGAGGGCAGGCCTTCCGAGGACCAGCTGATCGGCCACTGGTTCCGACGCTCCCCGCCGCGGCCTGACGTGGCGCTGGGTATCGGCGACGATGCTGCGCTGCTCAGTCTCCCGCCCGGGAGCGAGCTTGCCTGTGCGGTGGATACGCTGGTCGAGGGCACGCACTTTCTCCCGGCCAGCCCGGCGCGCTCGTTGGGCCACCGCTGCCTCGCGGTCAACCTGAGCGACCTGGCGGCCATGGCCGCGACGCCGGCCTGGGCGCTGCTGTCGCTGAGCCTCGAGGCGCCTGAACCGGCCTGGCTGGACGGTTTCGCCGAGGGCCTGTTCGCGCTGGCGCGGCGCTTCGAGGTCGTGCTCGTGGGTGGCGATACGGTGGCAGGCCCGCGGGCCGTGAGCCTCACGCTGCTCGGCCATGTGCCGCCCGGGCAGGCGATCCGGCGCAGCGGCGCACGGCCCGGCGACGGTATCTGGGTGACGGGCTGGCCCGGTGACGCGGTCGCCGGGCGGCTGCTGCTGGCGGCCGGGGGCGCGCCCGCGGTTCCGGCGCAGCTCAGCCAGGTGGCACGCTTCGAGTACCCGGAACCACGCTGTGCCGAGGGTGTCACGCTGCGTGGAATCGCCAGCGCGATGCTCGACCTCTCTGACGGCCTGGCGACAGACCTCGCTCGGCTGCTTTCGGCGAGCGGGGCAGGGGCGGAGGTCGAGCTGGATGCGCTGCCGCGCTCGGGGGGGCTGGCGCTGCTGCCTGCGGAGCAGGCCCTCGCCCACGCGCTCTATGGCGGGGATGACTACGAGCTGTGCTTCACCGTGCCGCCGCGGCACGAGCGTGCGCTGGCGGGCGTGAGCGCCGGCTGGGGCTGTCCGGTTACGCGGATCGGCCGCGTCACGGCAGCTCCCGGGATCACCTGGCTGCGCCAGGGTGAGCCTGTCCCGCCACCCGCAGGCGAGCGTTTCAGCCACTTCTGATGGACGCTGGCAAGCCGCAGCGTACCGGGCCATCCGCGGGGACCATCCTGCGCGACCCGGTGCACCTGGTCAGCTTCGGGCTGGGCACCGGGCTGCTGCCTCGCGCGCCGGGCACCTGGGCCTCTGCGGCGACGGCGTTCGCGTGGTGGCTGCTGCCGACGCCAGGCCTGGCGGTGCACCTGGCGCTGGTCGTCGGGCTGCTGCTCGCGGGCGTCTGGTTCTGCGGCGAGAGCGAGCGCCGCCTCGGCCGCAAGGATCACCCCGGCATCGTGCTCGACGAGATCGTCGGCATGCTCGCCACGCTGCTCGTCGTGCCGGATACCCCGGGCTGGATCCTGGCGGCGCTGCTGGCGTTCCGGGTCATGGATATTTCCAAGCCCTGGCCGATCCGCGAGATCGATCACAGATCGCCGGGAGGCTGGGGAATTATGCTTGATGACGTTCTGGCAGCAGTGTACGCAGCGCTGGCGCTGATTGGCCTGCAGTACCTGCTGACGCTCATGGCGTGACCCTCAGCCGGGTCAGCCCCGGCCGGGTCACCAGGGAATGGTTCAAACCGCAGTCAGCGCCCGCGCGGGCGCGCCAGTGCCCGGCCAGATCGGCAAGTACCCGATCATCCGCGAAGTCGGACGCGGCAGCACCGGCGCGGTCTATCTCTCCCACGATCCTTTCTTCGGTCGCGATGTCGCGATCAAGGTCTACAGGCACGTCAGTGACGATGACCCGCAGCAGGCGCGCATCGCGCGCAAGATGTTCATCAACGAGGCGCAGATGGTCGGCCGGCTGCAGCACCCGAACATCCTGCCGATCTACGATGCGGGTGAGGAAGACGGTCTTTACTACGTCGTGATGGAACACGTGCAGCGGGCGCGCACGCTCGAGGCTTACTGCCGCCCCGACAACCTGCTGCCGGTGGAGGACGTCGTGCAGGTGGTCTTCAAGGTTGCGCGAGCGCTGCACTATGCGCACAAGCGGGGCGTGATCCACCGCGATATCAAGCCGAGCAACATCATGCTCACGCACGACAATGACGTGCGCATCATTGATTTCGGCATTGCACTGCGGAGCGACTCCGACACCTCGCGCATCGAGGGCATCGCGGGCTCACCGAGCTACATGTCGCCCGAGCAGGTGCAGTCGCTGGAGATCACGCCGGCCACCGACCTCTATTCGCTTGGCGCAGTGCTCTATGAACTCCTGACCGGTTTCAGGCCCTTTCGGTCCAGTTCGCTGGCACGCCTGCTGAACCAGATCGTCTACGCGACCCCGCCGCCGATACACACGCTGCGGCTGGGCATCCCCGAGGCGCTGGAGGATGTCGTCGCGGTCGCGCTGCAGAAACGCCCGGCCGACCGCCACTCCAGTGGCAGCGAGTTTGCCGCACGGCTCTCGGAAGCCTATGCGCAGTTCCGCGTGCAGCCACCCGCCCACGACCTGCGCGGGCGCTTCGCGCTGCTGCGCCAGCTGAGCTTTTTTCACGATTTCTCGGAGACCGACATCCGGGAGCTGCTTCGCGCGGCAGACTGGCGTGAATACGCAGCCGACGAGAGGATCGTGCGCGAGGGTGAGCGCGATGACCGCTTCTACGTGATCGTGTCAGGCACCTGTGCGGTCGAGGCGCGTGACCGTGACCTCGGTGCCCTCGGCCCGGGCGACTGCTTCGGCGAGTCCAGCTACATCAGCGGCGCGACGCGCAACGTCGGCGTACGCACCCATGCGCCCAGCACGATCCTCAGCGTCAGCGCGACGCTGCTCGAGCAGGCAAGTCCCCAGTGCCAGCTGCGCTTCATGAAGGTGTTCCTGCGCACGCTGCTCCGGCGCCTGCAGGGCGCCAACGGTACCTGGACCTGAGCGCGGCCGGGGCGGCCCGCAAGCCCCTCGAGCGGTTGGCCCTCAGTCCTCTTCCCCGGCCGTTTCCTCGTCGTCCTCGATCGCGAAATCCTCGAGGTCCGGGCCCAGCAGGATCTGCACGCGCTGCTCGGCTTCCTTGAGCGCGGTCTGGCACTCCCGGCTCAGGCGCACACCGCGCTCGAACTCCTTCAGCGCCTTGTCCATGGTGAGTTCGCCGCTTTCCAGCCGCTCGACGATGGCCTCGAGGTCGGCCAGGGATTTCTCCAGGTCTGTCGCGCGCTTGCGTGTGTTCATGGTGCCGCTGGTCCTCATGCATTCCGGGTCGCGAGGCTCGCACAGGCTCCGCACCGGGTCAACGAAGGGCAGTTGACGCTGTCCCGGCCCGCCCCTAGAATTTTAGACTCAGTCTAAAATCCAGCCACCCCGGCACCTGCCGGGCCTGCAAGCGAGGAGACACAACGTGCAACTCAAGGGCAGCAAGACCGAGACGAATCTCAAGGACGCCTTCTCGGGCGAGTCCCAGGCTAACCGCCGTTACCTGTATTTCGCGGCCAAGGCCGACGTCGAGGGCTATAACGATGTCGCCGCCGTGTTCCGTTCCACCGCCGAGGGCGAGACGGGCCACGCGCATGGTCACCTTGAGTACCTCGAGGCCGTCGGTGACCCGGCGACCGGCCTGAAGATCGGCCAGACCTCGGACAACCTGAAGGCGGCCATCGCCGGTGAGACACACGAGTACACGGACATGTACCCTGGCATGGCCAAGACGGCTCGCGACGAGGGCTTTGAGGAAATCGCGGACTGGTTCGAGACGCTGGCCCGTGCCGAGCGGTCGCACGCAAACCGCTTCCAGAAGGCACTGGACAACCTCGACGCCTGAGGCGAGCATGGCGCTGCGCCGCTGCGCATCGCCAGGCCGGCGGCAGCGGTGGGCTGTACTCCAGCCCACCCGCCGCCTGCCTGCACCTGAACCCCTGCCGGCCGGGCGGCCGGCTCGCCAAGCTGCCGGAGTCCTGCGCCATGACTGAAGCTGAGAAGCCCCGCGAGGGCAGTCTCGAAGCCCCCACGCGCCACCCGATCGACTGGCAGTCGCCCGAGTATTACGACCAGGAAGCCCTGTTCGGCGAGCTCGATCGCGTATTCGACATCTGCCACGGCTGCCGTCGCTGCTTCAGCCTGTGCAATGCCTTCCCGACGCTGTTCGATGCCATCGACGCAACGGACGAGGGCGAGCTCGAGGGCGTGCCCCGCGAGACCTACTGGGAAGTCGTCGATCAATGCTACCTCTGCGACATGTGCTACATGTCGAAGTGCCCCTACGTGCCGCCACACGAGTGGGACGTAGACTTTCCCCACCTGATGCTGCGGGCCAAGGCGCAGCGCTTCCGCGAGCAGGGTGCCCCGCTGCGTGACCGGGTGCTATCCGCGACCGACCAGGTGGGCAGCATCGCCGGCGTGCCCGTGGTCGCCGAGGTGGTCAATGCGGCCAACGGCAACATGGCGGCAAGGCTGCTGCTGGAGAAGACGCTCGGTGTCGCCCGCGATGCCCCGGTACCCCGCTACGAAGCCAGGCCTGCCCGCAAGCGGCTGGCAAAGCTGCGACAGCCGCGCGGCGACGCGACGGTCGAGCCGGCCAACGGCACCACCGGCAAGGTGATACTGTTCACCACCTGCTACGGCAACTACAACCTGCCGCAGATGTGCGAGGACCTGGTCGCGATCTACCGGCACAACGGCATCGAGGTCCGCCTTGCGGCGACCGAGCAGTGCTGCGGCATGCCGAAACTCGAGCTCGGCGACCTGAAGTCGGTCGAGGCGGCGAAGAACGTCAACGTGCCGGAGCTGCTGGCCTGGGTGGAACAGGGCTATGACATCGTTGCGCCGGTCCCCTCCTGCGTGCTGATGTTCAAGCAGGAGCTGCCGCTGATGTTCCCGGACGACGACCAGGTCGCCCGCGTGGCCGAGGCCTTCTTCGATCCATTCCACTACCTGCACCTGCGCCACCGCGCCGGAAAGCTGCGCACCGACTTCAGCCAGGCCCTGGGCAAGGTCGCCTACCAGGTGCCCTGCCACCTGCGGGTGCAGAACATCGGCCTGAAGACGCGCGATGTGCTGGCGCTGGTGCCCGACACCACCGTCGAAGTGATCGAGCGCTGTTCCGGCCACGACGGCACCTATGGCGTGAAGGCGCGCTTCCGCGAGGCGGCAGTCAGGATCGCGACGCCAGTGGCGCGCCGCGTGGACAAGGCCGGCGCCGATCATTTCTGCAGCGACTGCCCGATGGCCGCTGCTCAGGTCGGCGGGCTCACCAGTCGCGAGGCCCATACGCACCCGCTGCGCCTGCTCAGAAGCGCCTACGGCATCTGACTCACGGAGGAGACAGCATGAACAAGCTCACGCCCGCAGACCTGCACTCGCTGGAAAGCTACGCCAGGATGCGCGACCAGTTCCGCGCCAGGGTGGTCGAGCACAAGCGGCACCGCCGGCTGCCCCTGGGCGACCACGTGACCCTGTATTTCGAAGACCGCCTGACGATGCAATACCAGGTGCAGGAGATGCTGCGCGTGGAGCGGCTGTTCGAGGCCGAGGAGATCCAGTCCGAGCTCGATGCCTACAACCCGCTGATCCCGGACGGCAGCAATTGGAAGGCGACGATGATGGTCGAGTATCCGGAGGTGGACGAGCGCCGCGCCGCGCTGGCACGGCTGGTCGGGATAGAGGACCACGTGTGGCTGCAGGTCACCGGCCACGACAAGGTGCGCCCGATCGCCGACGAGGACCTGGACCGGACGACGGCGGACAAGACCTCGGCCGTGCACTTCCTGCGTTTCGAGCTCACGTCCGCAATGGTCGACGCGCTGCGTGCCGGGGCCGCGCTGCATGCCGGCGTGGATCACCCCGAGTATCGCCTCGACGACCACCCGGTGCCCGAGCTGGTGCGCGAGTCGCTGATCGCCGACCTCGACTGAACGCTCGCGCGGGGTGCACTTTCCCTGCACCCTGATAAGATGCGCGGCCATCGCAGCACTGGGCACCATGGGTCACGATGAGCAAGCGCTACAACGCCGCCGATATCGAGGTGCTTACGGGCCTGGACCCGGTGCGCCGGCGGCCCGGCATGTACACCGACACCAGCCGGCCCAACCACCTCGCCCACGAGGTGATCGACAACAGCGTCGATGAGGCTCTGGCGGGTCACTGCAGGAGCATCGTGGTGCGCCTGCACGCCGATGGCTCGCTTGAGGTCGAGGATGACGGGCGCGGGATGCCGGTTGACCTGCACCCGGTCGAGAAGATTCCGGGTGTCGAGCTTATCCTGACCCGCCTGCATGCGGGCGGGAAGTTTTCTGACGGCAACTACCGCTTCTCGGGCGGACTGCACGGCGTTGGCGTGTCGGTGGTCAATGCGCTCTCGAAGAAGCTCGAGGTGCGTGTCCGGCGCGAGGGTCGCGAGTACCTGCTGGGCTGCGCCGACGGCGAGGTGACGAGCCCGCTGCGCGAGACGGGCAGCGTGGCGCGCAGCCGCAGCGGCACCACGCTGCGCTTCTGGCCGGACGAGTCGTTCTTCGACTCGGGGAAGTTCTCGGTGCCACAGCTGCGCCATGTCCTGCGGGCCAAGGCCGTGCTCTGCCCGGGCTTGCGCATACGCCTGGAGGTGGACAAGCCGGCCGAGTCCCACGAGTGGCACTATGCCGGGGGCCTTGAGGAGTACCTGTCCGAGGCGCTGGCCGGGGCCGGGCAGCTGCCCTCGCCACCACTGGCGGGCAGCATGCAGGGCCAGCGCGAGGAGGTGGACTGGGCCTTCACCTGGGTCGAGGACGGCCAGGCTGTCGGCGAATCCTACGTCAACCTGATCCCGACGCTGCAGGGCGGGACCCACGTCAACGGCCTGCGCAGCGGGCTCACGGAGGCGCTGCGGGAGTACTGCGAGTTCCGCAGCCTGCTGCCGCGCGGTGTGCGGCTCGCGCCCGATGATGTCTGGGAAGGCCTGGCCTACGTGCTCTCGGTCAAGATCGCCGACCCCCAGTTTTCCGGCCAGACCAAGGAGCGCCTGACCTCGCGCGAGTGTGCCGCATTCGTTGGCGGCATCATCAAGGACAGCCTCGCGCTTTGGCTGAACCAGCACCCGGACACCGGCGACCGGATTGCCGAGCGCGCGATCCAGAATGCGCAGCGCCGGCTCAAGGCAAGCCGCACGGTCGTGCGCAAGAAGGTGACCAGCGGCCCTGCGCTGCCTGGCAAGCTGGCCGACTGCAGCAGCACCGACCCCGCGCGCAGCGAGCTGTTCCTGGTCGAGGGCGACTCGGCCGGCGGCTCGGCCCGCCAGGCGCGCGACCGGGAGTTCCAGGCCGTGCTGCCCCTGCGTGGCAAGATCCTGAACACCTGGGAGGTGGAGCAGTCAGAGCTGCTGGCCTCGCAGGAAGTCAGCAACATCAGCCTGGCGATCGGCGTGGAGCCCGGCAGTGCCGATCTCGGCGGGCTGCGCTACCACAAGATATGCATACTTGCCGATGCCGATTCCGACGGCCAGCACATCGCGACGCTGATCTGCGCGCTCTTCATGCGCCACTTCCCGCAGCTGATCCGAGCCGGGCACGTGTTCGTCGCCATGCCGCCGCTGTTCCGTATCGACGTAGGCAAGGAGGTGCACTACGCGCTCGACGAGGACGAGCGGGAGGGTATCCTCGACCGGCTACGTGCCGAGAACGTGCGCGCCAAGGTCGCGATCACGCGCTTCAAGGGTCTCGGCGAGATGAGTCCTACGCAGCTGCGCGAGACGACGATGGCGCCGGAGTCGCGGCGGCTGGTGCAGCTGGTGATCGATGCGCAGGACGACACCGAGCAGGTGCTGGACATGCTGCTGGCGAAGAAGCGTTCGGCCGACCGCCGTGCGTGGCTCGAGTCCAAGGGCAACATGGCGCAGGTCTGACCCGGCCGCGCCGATACAGGAACCGCAGATGTCAACGCAGAACCGGCTCGAGTTCGAGTCCGTCGAGAAGCTCGCGCTGCGCAGCTTCACCGAGAAGGCGTACCTCGACTACTCGATGTACGTGATCCTCGACCGCGCGCTGCCGCACATCGCCGACGGTCTCAAGCCCGTCCAGCGGCGCATCGTCTACGCGATGAGCGAGCTCGGCCTGAAGGCGGGGAGCAAGCCCAAGAAAAGCGCCCGCACCGTCGGTGACGTGATCGGCAAGTTCCATCCGCACGGGGACTCGGCCTGCTATGAGGCGATGGTCCACATGGCGCAGCCCTTCGCCTACCGCTACCCGGTGATCGACGGCCAGGGCAACTGGGGTTCCAGCGACGACCCGAAATCCTTCGCGGCGATGCGTTACACCGAGGCGCGGCTCACGGCCTATGCGGCCGTGCTGCTCGACGAGCTCGACCAGGGCACCGTCGAGTGGCAGCCGAACTTCGACGGCACGCTGGAAGAGCCCGTGCTGCTGCCGGCCAGGCTGCCCAACCTGCTGCTGAACGGCGCGAGCGGCATCGCCGTCGGCCTGTCAACCGACATCCCGCCGCACAACCTGCGCGAGGTCGTCGCGGCGCTGCTGCTGCTGCTTGACGATCCCGGGGCAGACGAGAAGGCGCTCGCCCGCGTGCTGCCGGCACCCGACTTTCCGACCGGCGGCGAGCTCATCACGCCCGCCGCGGACGTCGCGGCGATCTACCGCAGCGGCAACGGCAGCCTGCGCGTGCGCGCGACCTGGGAGCGGGAGGGCGCCGACATCGTCGTCAACGCGCTCCCCTGGCAGGTCTCGGGCGGGCGTGTCCTCGAGCAGATCGCCGCCCAGATGCGGGCGAAGAAGCTGCCGATGGTCGAGGACCTGCGCGACGAGTCCGACCACGAGAACCCTGTCCGCCTCGTCATCAGCCCGCGCTCGAACCGGGTCGATGCCGACAGCCTGATGAGCCACCTGTTCGCGACCACCGACCTCGAGCGCACGCTCCGGGTCAACATGAACCTGATCGGCCTCGATGGCCGCCCGGGGCTGCGCAGCCTGCGCGGGATACTGGTCGAGTGGCTCGAGTTCCGTACCGCGACCGTGCGCCGCCGGCTGCAGTTCCGGCTCGACCGCGTGGACGAGCGGCTGCACATCCTCGACGGGCTGCTGGTCGCGTTCCTCAACATCGACGAGGTGATCCGGATCATCCGCGAGGAGGATGATCCGCGTGCCGAACTGATGCGCCGCTTCGACCTCAGCGAGATCCAGGCGGATGCGATCCTGAACCTGCGCCTGCGTCATCTCGCACGGCTGGAGGAGGAACGCATCCGCGGGGAACAGTCCGAGCTGGCGGCCGAGCGCAAGCGGCTGCGCGCGACCCTTGGCAGCAAGTCGAAGCTGGTCGCCCTGGTGCGCGGCGAACTGGTGGAATTCGGCGAGCTGCACGGGGACGAGCGTCGCTGCCGTATCGTCAGCCGCCCTGCCGCCCAGGCACTGGACGAGACGGAGCTCGTCGCGAGCGAACCGGTGACGGTGGTGCTCTCCCTGCGCGGCTGGGTGAGGGCCGCGCGCGGCCATGAACTCGACCCGGCCACGCTGAACTACAAGGCCGGGGATGCGCTGCGTTCGGCAGCGCGCGGGCGCAGCAACCAGAACGCAGTGTTCCTCGACAGCACAGGCCGGGCCTATTGCCTGCCGGCGCATACGCTGCCTTCGGCACGCGGGCAGGGCGAGCCGCTGTCCGGGCGACTGAATCCCCCGGATGGCGCGAGCTTCGCCGGCGTCATGATCGGCGAGCCCCAGACGCGCTGGCTGGTCGCGAGCGATGCCGGGTACGGCTTCTTCGTCCAGCTGGCCGAAACGCAGTCACGCAACCGGGCGGGCAAGTCGCTGCTGCGGGTGCCGGAAGGCGGCGAGGTCATCGTCCCGGCCCCGTGCCCCGAAGGGGAGTTTCCCGGGCAGCTTGCAGTCGCTGCGGTGAGTTCCGAGGGCCGGCTCCTGGTATTTCCTGCGGCGGACCTGCCCGAGCTTGCGCGCGGCAAGGGCAACAAGCTGCTCGGCATTCCGGCTGCCCGCTACCGCAGCGGCGAGGAGCGGCTGGTTGCCGTTGCTGTCCTGGGCCAGGGCCAGTCACTGCAGGTTGGCAGCGGTGCGCGCGTCATGACCCTGAAGCCGGGCGACCTGGCGGCCTATGCGGGTGAGCGCGGGCGCCGCGGGAACCTGCTTCCCCGGGGCTGGCGCAAGGTCGAGCAGCTCAGCGTCGCGGGTTGATCAGCTGGCGATCCTGTGGCGCCCGGTCGGCGCCACGGACTCGGCCTCCGCGCCCTCTTCCTGCGCCTGGTCACGCTGGTCCCCTGCATCCGCGGATGCGCTGGCGCGGCTGGCGGCAGACTCGATGCGCAGGTCGGCTTCAGCGACTTCGCTGGCCAGCTGTGTCGAGGTGAGCTCCTGCTGGTAGTCCTGCTCGAGCAGTCTCAGGGCCTCGATCAGGCTGTCGGACAGGCTGTCATCGCTGTCGGCCGAGGCGGCCAGCGACTGCAGGTCCAGGCTGCTTCCGGTGTCCGCTACGGCTGTCGCAGCCTTGTCGGGCACGGCCTCGGCAACCACGACGGTCTCCCGCACCGTGTCCTCCAGCGGCCAGTCGATGCCGGATGCTTCCTCGTCGACCACCGGCAGCTCGTCGTCCTCGAGATCGCCGATGGTCGAGCCGGCATCGGCACTTATCTCCCGTTGCGGCAGCAACGGGTTTTCCACGGTCGGTTCCTCGCGGCTGCTGCTGCCCGGCACGTGGATCGCCGCCATGGTCGCCGTGCCTGTCGTGGCTTCTCCGTCGCTGCCAAAGACGGCCTCGAGCGCGGGCAGTTCCGCTGTGTCCTGCCGGCCCGCGGGCTGGGGCATGTCGCGCGTGTCGTCCTCGACGCCGAACAGCGCGCTGAGCTCGTTGGTGATGTCCTCTTCCGCTGCGGCGACGGGCGCTCGAGCCCGGGCGCTGGTGTCTGCTACCGCCAGCGCGGGCAGGGGGCCTTCCGTCACTTCCATGCCGGGGTTGGCCCTGGGCACGGTCTGTGCTGCCGGCAGGGCAAGCGACTCCGGCACAGGCGCCGCTTCAGGCGCAGCCTGCCGGCCGCCCTCCGGCTCACGCCGGGGCCCGCCAAGACCGAATCGACCCAGAAGCAGGCTGAGCACCAGGCCCAGCAGCAGACCGGCCGCAGTGGCCAGCGCCGGGCTCACGCCCTGGCGTGGCGGCAGTTCGATCGGCGCCGTGGCCGCGACCGGGCCCGATACGCGCTCCGCGCCGCCCGGCGGCGTCAGCGGGGCCGCTGTCTCCGGCGGGCTGGTGGCCTGGATGGCTGGTGCCGGTCGTGCAACGGGTTCCTCCAGCCGCACCATCGGCACTGCGAGGCGCGGGGGCAGTTCGGGCGGCGCTGCTGCCGGCACAGGCTCCGGAGTTGCAGTCCGCGTCACGGGCTGTCCCGCCATTGGAATGAACAGCTCGCTGCCCGCCCGCAGGCGGTCCGGATTGCCGCCGATGAAGGCGTCCGGGTTGGCGCTGAAAATCAGGTCGGCCATCTGCCAGAGCGATCGGCCGTTGCGCTCGCTGACGCGCCCGGCGATTCCGGAAAGAGTGTCGCCCGGCTGCACCTGGTAGCTGCTGCCCGCGCTGACGGGAGTCCGCTCGCGCGTCGGTGCAGGCGTTGCCCGCTGCGGGGCTGCCGGTGCTGCTGCGGTCACGGTCGGGGGCGATTGGCGGGCGGCAGGTGCCTGGGTCGTCGCACCCGATTCGAGTGCACCGGATACCGCTGCGGGTCCTGTGGCTGCTCCCGGCGGGTCGACCATCAGCACGAACTGCCGGACCATGACCGGCGTACCGGGACAGGCGACGCGCAACTGGATGCCGTAAAGCGGCTCGGTCAGTGCGCGCGGCGAGCTGAGCTGCAGCTGGTAGTTGCCTGGCTGGTTCACCCGCGGCGTGTTGACGCGCAGGCCCGGCACGGCAGGTAGCCCGCCGCTGCCGAAGGACTGTGTGACGCACTCTGGCGCCAGCGTCTCGCCCGGTGCCAGCCGGACGGGCACGCTCGCGTTCAGGGGCTGGCCCAGCCTTGACTGGACGTTCAGCTCACCCAGCGACAGCGCCGATGCGGCCATGGGTAGCCAGGCGGCCAGGCAAAGCCCGGACACCAGGCCGTGGCGGGTGAGTGGTGGCTGGCACAGACGGGCAATCGCCTCCCGCAGGGCGGAGTGCTGCTGGTGCTCGCCGCGGGATGTCGGGCCCATCGAAGTGAATCCTGCCTTGGACAGAGTGCTGACAGTCTGTAGCAGACCAGCTTCGCTCCCGGTCATAAACGAAGCAGGTCTCGTTTTGGCCGCGCCGCGCCGTCCGGGGGTGCTCATACGGCAACCTGCTCGACCAGAGTCAGGTCCTCGAGGACGACGTCCTGCGTGGTGTTGAAGTTGCCCTGGACGTAGCCGACGCCAAGCTGCCACAGCACCGCAATCGTGTTCGCGCTCTCGACGCGCTCTGCGATCGTCCGGATCCCGAGGCGCCGGGCCTCCTCGACGATCTCCCTGACTCTCTGCTGGACGTCCGGGTCCTTGTGCAGGCCCTGCATCAGGCTGCCGTCGATCTTCAGGTAGTGCATCGGCACGTGCTGCAGCAGCTGGGCCGAGTCGCGCCCGATCCCGAGGTGGTCGACCGCGAACAGGAAACCCAGCCGGCGCAGCTTGCTCGAGAGCTCGCTGGTTTCCCGCAGCTGCTGGGCCACGATGTCCTCGCTGACCTGCAGACAGACCTGACCCGGGCGCACGTTGGCCTGTGCGGCCCGTGCGCGCAGCCAGTCGGCGATCGAAGGGTCAACCACGGAGTCGCGAGACAGGCGGATGAACAGCAACGGAGGGCGCCTTGCCGCACAGAACGAGAGCGAGGCCCCGATGACCCACCGGTCGATGTTCTTCATCATTCCGGCGCGCTCTGCGGGCGGCAGGAACTCGCCCGGCAGCACCACCTGGCCTTCCTCGTCGTGCAGCCGGATGCGCGTGTCGAGCGCGCCCTGCAGGTCGTCGTTCAGGCTCACCACCGGCTGGTGCACGAGCCGCAGCCGGTTGTGCATCAGCGCTGCGCGCAGCCGGGGCAGCCACATTTCGTCCAGCTGCCGCAGCCGCAGGGACTGGGTACCCTGCGCGCTCAGCTGCAGGCGGTTGCCGCCCGCCTCGCGTCCGCGCCGGCAGGCGCTCTCGGCCTCGGCGAGCAGGCTCGCCAGGCTTTCACGTTCACCTTGCGCCTCGCATATCCCTATCGTGCAGCTCAGGTTAGTCGAGTGCTCGCCGGTCCCGAACACATGCCCGGCCACCGCCTTGCAGACCTGCTCTGCCCAGGCGCTCACGTCGGTCATCGTCCCGCGCTCCAGCACGGCGGCGAACATCGTCCCGCCGAAGCGGCCATATACGTCGTTGGGCAGCATGAACTCGCGCATCAGGTCCGCGAGCTGGGCCAGCAGGTCTTCGGATTCGAGCAGGCCGACATTCTGGTTCACACGAGCGAACTCGTCGGGGCGCAGGTAGGCCACGCAGCGCACGCCGCCCGGCAGCGGCTGTGCCAGCCTTTCGCTGGCCATTTCGATGAAATACTGGCGTTGCCAGAGGCGGGTGGACGGATCCCTCGCGACAGCTTCCTCGAGCATCTCCTGCGGGCTTTGCTCGGCGCTGCGTCCGGCCTGGACGATCACGCGCACGGCCGCCTCGCCGTCGATCGTCGCGCTCTCAAGGCGCAGGTCCATGGGCAGCGCGCTGCCGTCTGCCCGGCGCGCAGACACGTGCAGCAGCCCGCCCTGCCACTTGTTGCGCAGGCAGGCGACCAGCGCGCCCTTGATGCCGGGCTGGTCGCTGCCGCTGAACAGGTCCATGAAGGGCTGACCGACCAGCTGGTCCTCGGCTTCGAGCCCCAGCAGCTCCATCCACGCGGGATTGGCGGCGACGACGATGCCCTCGTGGACATCGGCAATGGCCTCCGATGCGCCCTTCATCAGCTTGCGCAGTTCCTGCTTGTATTCATGCGCCGAGGAGACCACGCCCTCCAGCGCGAGCCTCAGGCGCTGTGCGGCCAGCTCGCGGCTTGCCACGGCGATCAGCCTGGCCCGGTTCCCGAGTGTGACGAGGTCGCGCGCGCCTGCGGCCATCGCTGCCGCGATCGCAGCCTCGTCGGCGGCTTCGTCAACCACCAGCAGGGGCGGGGCGGGCGGCGGGCCCTGCTCGAGTACCGCGACCGCATCGGCGGGCTCGAGCCCGTCGACGCTGGTGAACAGCAGCACGAGTTCCGGCGCAGTTGTCCTCAGCACCTCGCGCAGCCCGTCGGCGTCCTCGACACGGCTGCAGTGCACGGCATGGCCGGCGTCACGAAGCAGTGTGTTGATCGTCGAGAGGTGGTCGTCGTCTTGGGAGATGACGACAAGCGGTATGGCGACGGACTCCCCCAGTCGAGGCACCGGCAGTTCCCTCTCGGCTCGGCGGCCCCGGGATCATGGAGCCGCAGGCGATTCTACTGAGGCGCCAGCGGCATTATGTGACGCGGTTCGGATTATCGCCGAGGGTGCACTTATGTCAGGTGAGTGCGAGCGGAGTCTTTGCGGGTTCGCCGGCGATCTCCCGCACGAGCCGCGGCACGAGATAGCCCGGCAGGCGCGCGCCGAGCGCGCGGGCCAGTGCAATGGCTTCGTCGTCGCTGACCTCGAAATGCGCGGCGCCGCTCACACGGTCGAGCTGGTGCAGGTAGTAGGGAAGCACCCCGCAGGCAAACAGGCGCTCGCTGAGTTCGGCCAGCGACTCGACCGAGTCGTTCACGCCACGCAGGAGCACCGACTGGTTGAGCAGTGCCGCGCAGGCCATGCGCAGCCGGCCAAGCGCAGACTCGACCTCCGCGTCGAGTTCCTGCGCGTGGTTGGCGTGGATAACGACGGTGACCGGCAGCGGGCAGTCGTCCAGCAGCCGCAGCAGGTGATCACCGATGCGCGCGGGCAGCACGACGGGCAGCCGGGTGTGCATGCGCAGGCGGCGCAGCTGAGGTATCCGGGACAGCTCCGCGAACAGGGCTTCCAGCCGGTGGTCATCCAGCGCGAGTGGATCTCCGCCGCTCAGGATGATCTCCTGCAGCGAGGGATCGGCGGCGATGGCCGCAAGCGTCGCGGCCTGGTCCCGAGGCTCCAGACGGTTGCTTTCGTAAGGAAACTCGCGGCGAAAGCAGTAGCGACAGTGGATCGCGCAGCTGGCCGTGGTGACCAGCAGCGCCCGGCCGTGGTACTTGTGCAGCAGTCCGGGCGCGCGCCGGCTGCCAAGGTCGCCGACCGGGTCCTGGCTGAAGCCGGGCGCGGGCAGCAGCTCGTCCGTCGCCGGCAGCACCTGGCGCAGCAGCGGGTCGGCAGGGTCGCCCCGGCGCATCCGCCGCGCGAAGCTGCGCGTGACGCGGAACGCGAAGCGGTCTGCAGCGGCCTCGCTGAGGCCCACAGCTGCAGGCTCGAGTCCCAGCCACGCGAGCAACTCGCGCGCCCGGCCGAATCCCCCCGCCCACTCGTGGGTCCAGTGATCCGGCCCTGCCTCCCCGGCCCTGGCCGCCGGGCTCATGGCCCGCCAGCCGGGGGGTGCCCGGCGGACGCCGGCAGCGGATAGAATACGAGGTTTACGGCAACCACGATGGCGTTCCTGATGGCCCAGTACAGCACAAGCGAATTCAAGTCAGGTCTGAAGATTCTAATGGACGGCGACCCCTGCGTGATCGTCGAGAACGAGTTCGTCAAGCCCGGCAAGGGCCAGGCCTTCAACCGGGTGCGCATCCGCAACCTGAAGACCGGGCGCGTCGTCGACCGTACCTTCAAGTCCGGCGAATCCGTCGAGGCGGCCGACGTGGTCGACCGCTCGATGCAGTATCTCTACAGCGACGGCGAGATGTGGCACTTCATGGAGCCGGAGAGCTTCGAGCAGTATGCCGCCACGGCCGATGTCGTCGGCGATGCCGGCAAGTGGCTCAAGGAAGAGGATACCTGCAACATCACGCTGTGGAATGGCGTGCCGCTCAGCGTCGATCCGCCGAACTTCGTCGAGCTCAAGATCGTCGAGACGGATCCAGGCATCCGCGGCGACACCGCGCAGGGCGGAGTCAAGCCGGCCACGCTGGAAACCGGGGCCGTCGTGCGCGTGCCGCTGTTCATCAACGAGGGCGAGGTGATCAAGGTCGACACCCGCAGCAGCGAGTACGTCTCGCGCGTGAAGTAGCGCTACTCAGCGCGCGTTGCTGCCGAAGCTGAGCACGCGCGCGATGTCCCCGTTGCCCGTCAGCGCCATCAGCACGCGATCGAAGCCCAGGGCTATGCCGGCACAGTCGGGAAGCCCGTGTTCCAGGGCGCCCAGCAGCCTCGGGTCCGGCTCGCGATCGGCACGGCCCAGCGCACGGCGCCGGGCGCGGTCGCGCCTCATGCGCCGGGCCTGTTCCCCGGGGTCGGTGAGCTCCCGATAGCCGTTGGCCAGCTCCAGCGGCCCGAGGAAAAGCTCCGCGCGTTCGGCCACGCGTGGGTCCTCGGGCAGCAGCCGCGCCAGTGCCGCCTGGCTTGCCGGCCAGCCCGCCACGATGACGGGCCGGTCGGCCGGGAAGCCGGGGACGATGCGCTGCGTGAACAGCAGGTCGAGCCAGCCGTCGGCCTCGGTGCCGAGCTCGGCGAGCAGCGCAGCGCTCGGCAGGCAGTCGTGCAGCACCTCGCGCACCCGGCTCACCAGCTCGCCGCCTGCAGCCTCCAGCGGGTCCATGCCGGTCGCGCCCTCGACCAGGGCCGCCCACTGATGGTGGACCGGTGCGCCCAGCTCGCGTCCGGCCTCGCGGGCCAGCGTCGCCAGCAGCGCGGCGCACTCCTGCATCAGGTCCCCAAGCGTCCAGCCCAGCCGGTACCACTCGACCATCGTGAATTCCGGCTCATGCCGCGTTCCGCGCTCACCGTCCCGGAAGACCTTGCACAGCTGCCAGATGTCGGGTGCGCCGGCGGCCAGCAGGCGCTTCATGTGGAACTCGGGTGAGCTGTGCAGGTACCAGAGGCTCCCGTCGGCAGTGCTGACGCCGATGTTCTCGACATGCAGGTCGGTCACCGGCCAGCGCACCAGCGCGGGGGTCTCGACCTCGGTCAGGCCTCGCTCGCCGAAGAAGTCACGGCATGCGCCCAGCAGCCGCGCGCGCAGGGCGAGCGCCGGCCAGTCCGCCGTCGGGCGCCAGTCCTGCCCCGCACCGGCCATCGCCGCCGCTCAGGCGCCGGCCAGCCGGCCGATACGCTGGCCCATGCGCAGTGGCTGGCCGGGCACCAGCCCCCGGTCCCACTCGAGCAGGCCGGGTCCCGTGACCAGCATCACCGTGGAGCCGAGGTTGAACTGGCCGAGCAGCGCGCCGCGGGCGAGCCGCAGCCCTGCCTCGTCGGCCGGATAGTCGATGCGCCGGGGCAGGGGGCCGTCGTCCGGCAATACCTCGCCGGCGAAGGCGAGGCTGATGCTCGCCACGTTCAGGGCGCCGACCAGCACCACGGCCAGCGGCCCGCCCGGGGTCTCGCAGTGGCAGACCACGCGTTCGTTCTCGGCGAACAGCCCGCGCACGCTGCGTGCCGTGCGGCGGTTGACGGCCCAGCGGCGGCCCGGCACCAGTACAACGCGGCATATGCGCGCGTCCAGAGGCATGTGGAAGCGGTGATAGTTGTGTGGCGCCAGGTAGATCGTGGCGAGACTGCCGCCGGCATACGCCGAGGCCTCGTCACCCTCGGCAGCCAGCAGCGCGGCGGCCGTGAACTGGAAGCCCTTGGCCACGGGAGCCAGCGGTTCACCCTCCCGGGCGAGCTGCTCGAGCGTGCCGTCTGCCGGTGAGACGACGCTGGCCGGGTCCGGGTCCAGCGGACGTGCGCCGGCGCGCAGCGGACGGGTGAAGAAGGCGTTCAGCGACGGGAAGTCCGCAGGCGCGCGGTCAAGCTCGTCGAGGTCGATACGGAACAGGCGGCAGAAGCCGCCGATCAGCAGGCTCTTGAGCCAGGGCCGCTCGCTGCGGCTCAGCCGGTGCACCAGCCGGCCCAGCGCCCGGGCTGGCAGCAGGCGCTGGAAAAGCACGAACAGGGCATCGAGCATGACGGGGCAGGCCTCCGGTCGCGACAGCAGCGCGGGGGGCGCGTATTCTACACGCCCCCCGCGATGGACCCGGTCCGATGAAGGTCGCCGAACTGATCGAGCACTGCGCCGACGAAATGGAGCGCGCGGAACTCTGGTTCGGCCACGGCACCGACAATGCGCTGGACGAGGCGGCGTGGCTTGTGGGTCATGCGCTGGGCGTCGAGCCCGCGCAGCTGCCCGGCATGCTCGAACGCGAGGCCAGTCCGGGGGCAGAAGCCAGGGCCGTGGCGCTGCTTGACGAGCGCGTCAGCGAGAGAAAACCGCTCGCCTACCTGCTGGGCGAGGCCTGGTTCGCCGGGCTGCCTTTTCATGTCGACGAGCACGTGCTCGTGCCGCGATCCCCTTTCGCCGAGCTTATTGCCGCGCGCTTCTCGCCCTGGCTGCCGGATGGTCCGGTGAGGCAGATACTGGAGATCGGCACCGGCAGCGGCTGCATCGCGGTGGCGCTCGCGCTCGCATTTCCGGAGGCCCGGATCATCGCCACCGACATCTCGGCGCCCGCGCTCGCGGTGGCCCGGCGCAACGTGCTCCGCCACGGCCTCGGTGGGCGGCTGGCGCTGGTGCAGGCCGACCTGTTCGCCGGGCTGACCGGGCCTTTCGACCTGATCGTCAGCAATCCGCCCTATGTGCCCGCGGACGCGATCGACGACTTCCCCGCCGAATACCTGCACGAGCCCCGGCTTGCGCTGGCCTCCGGCGCTGACGGTCTGGAAACGCCGGTACGAATACTGCAACATGCGCGCCAGCATCTGGCCGCTGATGGCCTGCTCGCGCTGGAGGTCGGCGCCGGAGCGGCGGCGCTGGAAACACGTTTTCCGCAGCTGCCGTTTTCGTGGCCGGACTTCGCGCATGGCGGTGACGGCATTGCGCTGGTCGGTGCAGGAGATCTCGAGAGGCTTGCGGCCTGAGGGCTGCCACCCTCAGGCACGCAGCAGGGGCGCGTATGTCGGGCAACACTATTGGCAGGCTGTTCACCGTGACCACCTTCGGCGAGAGTCACGGTCCGGCGCTGGGCGCCGTCGTCGATGGCTGTCCGCCCGGTCTCGCGATCAGCGAGGCTGACCTCCAGCATGACCTGGAGCGCCGCCGGCCCGGACGGTCGCGTCATGTCACGCAGCGGCGCGAGCCCGACCAGGTCAGGATCCTCTCCGGGGTGTTCGAGGGCGTGACCACGGGCACCTCGATCGGCCTGCTGGTCGAGAACGTGGACCAGAAGTCCAAGGACTACTCGGAGATCAGGGACAAGTTCAGGCCGGGCCACGCCGACTACAGCTTCCAGCAGAAGTACGGTGTTCGCGACTATCGTGGCGGCGGTCGCTCCTCGGCGCGCGAGACGGTGATGCGCGTGGCCGCCGGCGCAATCGCGCGCAAGTACCTGCGCGATCGCCTGGGCGTCACGATCACGGGCTACCTCAAGCAGCTCGGCCCGCTGTCGCTGGACTTCATCGACCCGCAGATCATCGACAGCAATCCGTTCTTCTGCGCCGATCCCGGTCGCCTGCCGGCGCTGGAGGCCTACATGGACGCGCTGCGCAAGGAAGGCGACTCCATCGGCGCGCGGATCAACGTGCTCGCCCGGGGGGTGCCGCCGGGACTTGGCGAGCCGGTGTTCGACAAGCTCGACGCCGACATCGCCCACGCGATGATGGGCATCAACGCCGTGCGCGGTGTGGAGCTGGGCGCAGGCTTTGCCTCGGTCCTGCAGAAGGGCACCGAGCACCGCGACGAGATCGCACCCGACGGCTTCATGAAGAACTCCTCGGGCGGGACGCTGGGTGGCATCAGCTCGGGCCAGGACATCCTGGTCAGCATTGCGCTGAAGCCCACCTCGAGCATTCGGCTCAGCGGCGACACCATCGACCGCAACGGCGCGGCGACCGACATCGTGACGACCGGCCGCCACGACCCCTGCGTTGGCCTGCGCGCCGCACCGATCGCCGAGGCCATGCTCGCAATCGTGCTGCTGGACCACTACTTGCGGCATCGCGGCCAGAATGCCGACGTGCAGAGCGAGACCCCGGTGGTCGCGGCCAGCTCCCCCACGCAGCGGCGCTAGCTGGCGGCAGCCCCCGGGCTATTGTTTTCCCCGCCCGAGGGCCTATCCTTCGCAGCTTTGTGCAACAGGCCTCAGGCCAGGAACGGCAGCAGATGGCAGGCAGTAACGGTTACCGTGTCGCGGTCGTGGGCGCGACCGGGCTCGTCGGCGAGACCCTGATCGAGGTGCTCGAGCAGCGTAGCTTCCCGGTAGCGGAGCTGATTCCGCTGGCCAGCGCGCGCTCGGTGGGCAAGACCATCACGTTCCGCGGGCGCAGCCACCGGGTGCGGGACCTCGCGGAGTTCGATTTCGCCGGCACCGACATCGCGCTGTTCTCGGCTGGCGGCAGCATCTCGGCCGAGCATGCGCCCCGTGCCGGCGCAGCCGGCTGCATCGTGATCGACAACACGTCCTGCTTCCGCTACGAGCCCGACATCCCGCTCGTGGTTCCTGAGGTGAACCCGGAGGCGCTGTCCGGCCTGCGCCCGCGCAACATCATCGCCAACCCGAACTGCTCGACCATCCAGATGGTGGTGGCGCTGAAGCCGATCCATGATGCGGCGGGCATCACGCGCATCAACGTCGCAACCTACCAGTCCGTGTCCGGTGCCGGGCGCCGCTCGGTCGAGACGCTGGGCAGGCAGGCCGCGAGCCTGCTGAACGGCCGGCCGCTGGAGACTGAGGGTGGTGCGCGCCCGATCGCATTCAACGTGGTGCCCCACATCGACGACTTCCAGCCCAATGGCTACACGAAGGAAGAGATGAAGATGGTCTGGGAGACCCGGAAGATCCTCGGCGACGAGTCGATCCAGGTGAACCCGACAGCCGTTCGCGTCCCGGTCTTCTTCGGGCACTCCGAGGCGGTGCACATTGAGACCCGCCGCAAGATCACTGCCCCCGAGGTGCGCGCGCTGCTGGAGCAGGCCCCGGGTGTGCGGGTGGTCGACGAGGCGCGTCTCGGGGGCTATCCGACCGCCGTCAGCGATGCGGCCAACCACGACGAGGTCTTCGTCGGGCGGATCCGCGAGGACATCTCCTGCGAGCGTGGCATAGACCTGTGGGTGGTGTCGGACAACATCCGCAAGGGCGCTGCGCTCAATAGTGTGCAGATTGCCGAGATTTTGCTGCGCGATTACGTATAGCATAATGCCTCGCGGGTGAAGCGCCGTTACGCGGACGGCGCACGCCGATTCGGGGATATCTCATGCCACGATTTCTGGTCGCGGCAACCTCGCTGCTTGCGGGTTTGCTGCCATTGAGCGCCGGGGCCCTTGGCCTTGGCGAGATCGAGCTGCGTTCGGCCCTCAACCAGCCCTTCCTGGCTGAGGTTCCCGTGAACGCCGATGATGCCGCTGAACTGGCCGAGCTGCGCATCGAGCTGGCGCCGCGGGAGACCTTCGAGCGGTTCGGGATCGAACGGCCTGCCTTCCTGTCGGACCTGGCCTTCAGCCTCCAGGCTACCGGGCCGCGCAGCGGCGTGATCCGTATCACCTCGGACCGGCCGGTGACCGAACCTTTCGTCACGCTGCTGATCGAGGCGCGCTGGCCGCGCGGCCGGCTGCTGCGCGAGTACACGGTGCTGCTCGATCCCCCGGTATTCTCTGGTGAGGCCCTGCCGCGCACCCCGGCCGAGGCAGCGGCGCCCCCTGTGCCAGCGGTCGTACAGCCGGCCACGCCTGCCCCGGCCGCCGCGGCGCCTGCCCCTGCTCCGGCCCCCGCCCCCGCAGCTCCGGCTGCGCCAGCCCGGCCTCTGGCGCCCGCCGTGGCCCCGGCCGGTGATTACCAGGTCCGGCGCAACGATACCCTGTGGCAGATCGCCAACGAGCTGCGCCCGGCCGATGTCTCCGTCAACCAGATGATGCTGGCGCTGTTCCGCGCCAATCCCGAGGCCTTTGCCGGCAACATCAACCAGCTGCGTGCGGGCGTGATCCTGCGGGTGCCGCCCGGGGAGGAGCTGCGCCGTCTTGCCGCCGGCGAGGCCACGGCCGAGGTCGCCCGGCAGAACCTCGAGTGGCGTGGCCCGGCCGAGGCCCGTCTCGAGCTCGTTCCGCCGAGCGACGATGTCGCCCCGGGTGCTGCGGTCGGCGAGGGCCGTGGCGCGGACCCGGCGCTGCAGGGCCGGGTGCGGGAACTCGAGGCCGAGCTGGCCGAATCGCGCCGCCTGCTGGCCCTGCGCGACGCCGAGCTGAGCGCGCTGCAGGCCCGTCTCGCCGAGGCGTCGCCCGAAGCCGCTGTGCCCGCGCCGGAAGCGCCCGTCGCCCCGTTCGTCGACCAGGCCGGGGACGCAGCGCCGGCTGCTGATGCGCCCGCCGAAGTTCCTGTGGACGAGCCGGCGGTGCTCGCCGAGGCAGCACCAATGCCGGCCGATGCCGCAGCGCCGGCGGCCACTCTGCCGCCGGCGGCCGGGCGGCCGCCCGCGCGCGCTCCGCTGGTCGAGCTGCTGACCAGCGTCTGGCTCTGGGGAGCGGCCGCACTGGTCGTGCTGCTCTCGCTGGTCCTGATGCGTCGTCGCCGGGGTTCGTCCGACGAGGATGCCGAGCTGCCAGGCGGTGGTTCGGGGGGCTGGACGGCCCCCGTCGCTGTCGGCGGAGCAGATGCGGCCTCCAGCGCAGCGACGACGGCGGGCGCGGATCCGCGCCCGGGTGGCATGCTGGTGGAGGAGCAGGAGGCCGAGCGGCAGACCGCGGCGCCGGCGCCGGCTGATGACGAGGCCACCGTGGTTGCGCGTGCGCCGGTGGTGCCGCAGGCGGGTCCCGACGGCACAATCAGTCCGGAGGCCGGGCTCGACATGGATCAGCCCGACGTGCTGGCCGAGGCCGATTTCCACATGGCCTACGGCCTCTACGACCAGGCAGCCGACCTGCTGAATCAGGCCATCGAGGCCGAGCCGGGCCGGCGCGACCTGCGCCTGAAGCTGCTCGAGGTGCTGTTCGTCTGGGAAAACCCTGGTGCGTTCCTCAGGGCGGCCAAGGCCCTGCAGGAGCAGGTGGGTGACGAGAGCGACCCGGACTGGAACAAGGTGCTGATCATGGGGCGCCAGCTGTGTCCGGAGGACCCGCTGTTCGCCGCTGGGCCGGCCGTGGCTGTGCCGGGCGAGGTCGACCTGCCCCTGGACGACGGACCCGCCAGCAGCGTGGTCGACTTCAGGCTGGACGAGTCTGGCCAGGTCTCCGGCGACAGCATCGATTTCGACCTGGGCGAAGGGCAGGACGACGCGCCCGCCGACGATACGGCCCGCAGCGCGATGCCCGGTGAGACCACGATGGAGACACCGACGCTCGAGGTGGACTACGCCAGCGACGCCCCTACGATGGAGAGTCCGACTCTCGACACCCGGATGGAGGGCTCGCCGACGATGGAGACGCCCACCATCGAGGCCCGGCCTGACTGGGGTGTCGCCGACGCGCCCGCCACCGACGATGAGGCGCTGGATCCGGACACGCTGGGCCTCGACCTCAGCGAGCTCGAGACTGCGGTCGAGGGACTGGACAGCGGCGTGTTCGCTGCGCCCGAACCCGAACCCGAACCCGAACCCGAACCTGAGGCTGAGCCCGAAGCGGTCGAGGATACCGCCGAGCAGCCGCGTCCGGGCGTCGACGGCGAGTCTTCGACCGGTGCGCCGAGCGGCGGCGCGTTCCCCGTCCTGGGCGGCGGTGAGACCACGGCCCTGGAGCCGGGCATGACCGAGACCACCGCGGAGCAGGAGATGCCCGGCACCGAAGCGACTGGTGGGTTCGGTCCTGGCATCCTGGAGGCAGATCCGTCGCATGACGAAGACCCGCACGAGGGCACGGCAGAGCAACCTGTGCTCTCGGGACCGCGGGCAGACGAGGAGGAACTGTTCGAAGACCTCGGGATCGATCTCGACCGCGTTCCCGATTTTGGGGACGGCAGCGAGACCCGCAGCGGGCCCGGCCTGGATCCCGAGCTGTGGCAGATGGAGGACACCGCCAGCCACGCCCAGGTGACAGACGATGCGGAGACGGAGCTGTTTCGTGCGGACCTCTCCAGCCATGAGGACTATGGGGACGAGGAAATCGAGCCGACCGCCTCGCTGGCCCGCCTCGATGACGGGCTGGACGGGCCGACGATGACCGAGGTCGGGACCAAGCTCGACCTCGCGCGTGCCTACGTCGACATGGGCGACCCGGACGGGGCGCGCAGCATCCTGAACGAGGTGCTGGAGGAAGGTGATTCCGGCCAGCGCCAGCAGGCACGCCAGCTGCTGGGTGAGCTGGACGACTGAGCTCTCCCGGTGACCGGATTCCGGCGCCTCGTGCTCGGCCTCGAGTACGACGGCAGTGCCTACAACGGCTGGCAGCGGCAGGGGCACGCGCCCAGCATCCAGGCCGCGGTCGATGCGGCCTTTGCGAGCGTGGCGGATGCGCCGGTCAGCAGCCTGGCCGCAGGGCGCACCGACGCGGGCGTGCATGCGCTGGACCAGGTCGTCCACCTCGACACCGTGACCGAGCGGGATCCGCGGGCCTGGCTGATGGGGGCCAACAGCCACCTGCCTGCTGATATCTCCGTGCGCTGGGTGCGGCCCGCGCCCGAGGGCTTCCACGCCCGTCACTCCGCGCTCAGCCGCAGCTACCGTTACCTGGTGCTGTGCCGCCCGGTCCGCCCGGCCCTGGCCCGGCTCCGGGCCTGGTGGGTGCGCCGCCCGCTGGACGTGCAGGCGATGGCCCGCGCCGGCGAGCTGCTGCTCGGCGAGCATGACTTCTCCGCGTTTCGCGCGGCCGGCTGCCAGTCCACCAGCCCCGTGCGCCGGCTGCTCGCGCTGACTGTCGAGCGGCGCGGAGAACTGCTGGTGGTCGACTGCCGGGCGAACGGATTCCTGTACCACATGGTGCGCAACATCGTCGGCTCGCTGGTCGCGATCGGGCTGGGCGAGCGGGACCTGGACTGGCTGGCCGCGGTCTTCGCATCCCGGGACCGGCGCCTGGCCGCGCCCACCGCGCCTGCGCAGGGGCTCTACCTTGCGCGCGTCGAATATCCGCATGGCTTCGACTTTCCGGCGCCCAGTGACGCGCCGGGTGATCTGTGAGCGGAACCTGTTTATGATTGCGCGCCAATGAGCTGGTTCGAGAAACTGATACCCTCGCGCATCACCACCGAGCGCCGCCGCCGCTCGGTGCCTGAGGGTCTGTGGATCAAGTGCCCGCAGTGCAGTGCACAGCTGTACCGCGCCGAGCTCGAGCGCAACCTGCATGTCTGCCCGAAATGCACGCATCACATGCGTGTCGGTGCGCGCGACCGCCTGGAGATGTTCCTCGATGCGGGGAGTGGCCGCGAGATCGCCGAGAAGCTGGTCGCACAGGATCCCCTGAAGTTCCGCGACACCAAGCGTTACCGGGACCGCCTCTCGCAGGCACAGAAGGACGTCGGCGAGCGGGACGCGCTGCTGGCGATGAGCGGGACGCTGAAGGGCCAGCCGGTCGTCGCCTGCGCATTCGAGTTCCGCTTCATGGGTGGCTCGATGGGCTCCGTGGTTGGTGAGAAGTTCTGCCGGGCCGCGGCCTGGTCACGCGACAACCGGATGCCGCTGATCTGCTTCAGCTCGAGCGGCGGGGCGCGCATGCAGGAGGCCCTGTACTCGTTGCTGCAGATGGCCAAGACCAGCGCCGCGCTGGCCGCACTGGCCGAGACCCGCACGCCCTTCGTCTCCGTGCTGACCGATCCGACCACGGGTGGGGTCTCGGCCAGCCTTGCAATGCTCGGAGACATCAACATCGCCGAGCCCGGTGCGCTGATCGGCTTTGCCGGTCCGCGCGTGATCGAGCAGACAGTGCGCGAGACGCTGCCGGAGGGCTTCCAGCGCAGCGAGTTCCTGCTCGAGCACGGGGCGATCGACATGATCGTCGACCGGCGCGAGATGCGCGACATGCTTGCGGCGCTGCTGGCGAAGTTGCTCAAGCTCCCGGCTCCCGCAGACTGAGCGGAGGCGCTGGTGAGCGCTCGCAGCATCGACGAGTGGCTCAGCCTTCTGGAGTCTCTCGATCCCGCAACCATAGTCATGGGTCTCGAGCGCGTGGCCGAGGTGGCCGGCCGCCTCGAGCTCGAGACTCCGCACGGCGCCGTGTTCACCGTGGCCGGCACCAACGGCAAAGGTTCGACAGCCTGCATGCTGGAGAACCTGCTCGCCGCCCGCGGCCGGCGCACGGGCCTCTATACCTCGCCGCACCTTGTCCGTTACCACGAGCGCATGCGCATCGCCGGTGCCGAGATCAGCGATGCCCGGCTGCTGTCCGCCTTCGCGGCGGTGGAGCAGGCGCGCGGGGAGACTCCGCTCACCTACTTCGAGTTCGGCACGCTGGCCGCGCTGCAGGCGTTCAGCGAGGCGGGCTGCGACGCCTGGGTGCTGGAGGTCGGCATGGGCGGGCGCCTGGATGCGGTCAATCTGGTGGATCCGGACTTCAGCCTGATCACGACGATCGCACTCGACCATCAGCAGTGGCTGGGCGATGACATCGAGTCCATCGCGGCCGAGAAGGCAGGCATCCTGAGGCCGGGCGCCCCGGCCTATTACGGGGACACGCCGGTGCCGCTGGCGATCAGCACCCGCGCGCGTGCGCTGGGCGCACCGCTGGCCTGCCTGAAACGGGACTTCGGGGCCGGGCGGGTCGGCGACAGTTTTCGTTTCGAGCTGCGCGGGCAGGCGCTGGGGCCGCTGCCGTGCCCGCTGGACTGGGGGGATGCCCAGCTGCGCAATGCTGCGCTTGCTCTGGCGGCGTTCACTGACTGGTGCCGCCAGCCACTGCCCGATCCGGGCGACCTCGCCGGGCTGTCCGGCGCTGTGCTCCCGGGACGGCTGCAGCGGATCCAGCGTGAACACGAATGGATCCTCGATGTCGCGCACAATCCGCAGGCGGTTGCCGCGCTGCTGGAGCGCATCGCGCGCCTGCCGGAAGCCGCCCGGACCAGCCTGGTCGTGGGCATGCTGGACGACAAGGACATCGAGGGCTGCATCGCGCTGCTGGCGCCCCTGGTCGACACCGTGGTTACCTGTCGTCCGGAAGACGGGCGTGCCGCCGGCACAGGCCGGCTCGCGGCTGCCCTGGACCGCGCGGGCCGCAGCGCTGCCGCGGACTGCGCCTCGGTCGGGGACGCGCTGGCACGGGCACGTGAGCTGACGGCGCCTGGCGGTCGTATAATCGTCACTGGTTCGTTTCGCATCGTCGGCCCGGCACTCGCCTGGCTGGGATCTTCCTGATGGATCGGCGGCTCCTCGAAAGAATGATCGGCGGCGTGGTCCTGCTGGCCGTGCTGGCGCTGGTCGTGCCCGCCATCCTCGGGCGAGGTACCCAGTACCAGCCCGAGCCGCCGGCCGCCCTGCCGGACCTGCGCACGCATACGATCACGCTGGAGCGCGACAGCGAGCAGCCTCCGGTGGCCCAGCCCATGGCGCCGCCGGTCGCCGAGCCTGCGCCGGAGCCCGTGATCGAGCCCCTGCCCGAGCCGGTCCCGCCGCCCGCCGAGTCACCGCCGCGCGCACCGCCACCCCCTGCAGATCCGTCGCCGCCCGCGCGTGCGGCAGCGCCGCCCGCACTGCCTCCGCCCCCACCGCGCGCAGCCCCTCCGGCCGCGCCGCCGCCAGCCCCGGCAGCACCTGCGACGGCGCGACTCGCGGAGCAGCAAGGCTGGGTGGTCCAGCTCGGCAGTTTCTCGAGCGAGGCGAACGCCAACCGCCTGCTGGCGGAGGTGCGCGGCAAAGGCTTCGAGGTCTGGTTGCTGCCGCTTAAGCGCAACGGAGAAACCCTGTATCGTGTGCGCGTCGGCCCGCCCGGGGACAGCCGTGACCAGGCGGAATCACTCGCGACGCGCCTCGCGCGCGAGGGTCATCGCGGACAGGTCGTCCGCCAGTAGCTCATGCGCCTGGAGCCCCGATGAATCTGATGATGCTCGACTACGTGCTGCTGGGCGTGATCGTGGTCTCCGCGCTGATCGGAGTGCTGCGCGGCTTTGTGCGCGAGTCGCTCTCCCTGTTGACGTGGATACTGGCCATCTGGGCCGCTGCACGCTTCGGCGCCGAGGCCGGTGGACTGCTGGGCGACTGGATCGCCGACCCGCTGATCCTGCTCTGGGCAGGGCGGCTGATGGTGCTGGTGGGCGTGCTGGTCGTCGGCAGCGTGATCGGTGCGATCATCGGCCACCTGGTCAGCCACTCGCTGCTCACGGGCACCGACCGCCTGCTCGGCATGCTGTTCGGTCTGGGCCGTGGCGTGCTGCTCGCGGCCCTGGGCGTGCTGGTGCTGGAGATGGCCGGGTTCGAGCAGGAAGAATGGTGGCGCGAGTCGCGCCTGGTTCCGCAGTTTGCGCCACTGGGCGGGTGGCTGCGGGAGCTGGCCGGGCAGGGCCTGGATTATCTCGATGGCGCGGTGTGGCTGCCTGCGCGCAGTGACGCGGCCTGACGCGGGGAGAGCAGCGAAGGTGTGTGGAATCGTCGGAATCGTGGGCCGCAAGCCGGTCAACCAGGCCATCTATGATGCGCTGACCGTGCTGCAGCACCGTGGGCAGGATGCGGCGGGCATCATGACCGATGACAACGGGACGCTGGTGACGCGCAAGAAGAACGGCCTGGTCCAGGATGTGTTCCAGCAGCGTCACATGGTGCAGCTGCGCGGCAATGTCGGCATCGGCCACGTGCGCTACCCGACGGCGGGCACGCTGCGCTCGGCCGAGGCGCAGCCGTTCTACGTGAACTCGCCCTACGGCATATGCCTGGCCCACAACGGCAACCTGACCAATGCCGACGAGCTGAAGGCCCTGCTGTTCTCCGAGGACCGCCGCCACCTGAACACGGGTTCGGACACCGAGGCCCTGCTGAACGTGTTCGCGCACGAGCTGCAGATGACGCAGGGCGAGCAGCTGACGCCGGATGCAGTCTTTGCGGCCGTGGCGGCGGTGCACCGGCGCTGCCGCGGCGGCTATGCGGTGGTGGCCATGATCATGGGCTACGGGATCGTTGCCTTCCGCGACCCTCACGGGATCCGCCCGCTTGCGCTGGGCCGGCGGGCCGGCCCCGGCGGCGACGAGTACATGGTTGCCTCGGAGAGCGTGGCGATGGATGCGCTGGATTTCGCGCACGAGCGCGACATCCGCCCCGGCGAGGCGGTGATCATCACGCGCGATGGCAGGCTCGAGAGCCGCCAGTGCGGCACGGAGCACAGCTGGACGCCCTGTATCTTCGAGTACGTCTATTTCGCGCGTCCCGACTCGATCATCGACGGGATCTCGGTCTACAAGGCGCGGCTGCGCATGGGCGAGCATCTGGCGGCGAAGATCCTGCGCGAGCGGCCCGACCACGACATCGATGTGGTGATCCCCATCCCGGACTCCAGCCGGACCAGCGCGCTCGAGGTCGCCAACGGCCTGGGCGTCAAGTACCGGGAGGGTTTCATCAAGAACCGCTACATTGGCCGGACGTTCATCATGCCGGGCCAGGAGATGCGCCGGAAGTCGGTGCGCCGCAAGCTGAACGCGATCGACCTCGAGTTCCGCGGCAAGAACGTGCTGCTGGTCGACGATTCCATCGTGCGCGGGACGACATCCCGGCAGATCGTCGAGATGGCGCGGGAGGCCGGCGCGCGCCGCGTCTACTTCGCCTCGGCCTCGCCGCCGGTGCGCCACCCCAACGTTTACGGCATCGACATGCCGGCAGCCAGCGAGCTGGTCGCCAATGGTCGCAGCGAGGCCGATGTGCAGTCGTTCATTGGCGCCGACTGGCTGATCTACCAGGACCTGGACGACCTGGTGCAGGCCGTGCGCTTCGACAATGGCGACATCAGCTCGTTCGATACCTCGTGCTTCTCGGGGCAGTATGTCACCGCGGACGTGACGCCCGAGTACCTGCAGCGGCTGGAGCAGCAGCGCTCGGACCGCGCCAAGCAGGAACGCGAGCATGCCCGTCAGCTGCGCAAGAGCGGGCTGGATCCGGCAGCCGCCACCAGCCCTGACCCGCGGGCAGCCTGAGCACCAACCCGGGCGGGTCACGATGCTGACGCCTCGCGTGATGATCATCGACGATCAGGCGCAGTTCCGCGCGCTGCTCGCGCATCACCTCGGGGCGCGTTGGCCAGGCGCCGTGGTGTTCGACTACGACCCGCTGGCCGCGGGGCGGCTGCCGGACGCTTTCTCCGGCGCCGGTCATGACCTCGTGCTGCTCGGCTCGCCCGCTGGCGGCGTTTCCGGGCTTGAATGGCTGGAGGCCTTCCAGCGGGTCAGGGGTTTTCCGCCTGTGCTGTTTTTCGGCGAGGGCGAGGAGCGCGAGATCGTCGCCGCGATCAAGGCTGGCGCCGAGGACTACCTGACGCGGACCCGGATGACACACGCGCGCTTCGTCGAGGCGGCCGAGGCCGCGCTGCGCAGCCGCGTCGCGGAACAGTCCCCGCGTCCGGAGGTCACGCGGACCGGCCCGCGCAACTACCGGCTGGTGCGCCGGCTGGCCGGAACTGGAACCTCCACGGTCTGGCTTGCACATGATCCCGCCACGGGAGGCGAGGTCGCGCTCAAGGTGCTTGCGGCGGAGGGCGCCAACGAGGGGCTGCTCGACCGGTTCCTGCGCGAGTATTCGCTGGCAGCCGGGATCAGCCACCCGAGCATCGTCCGCATCCATGACCTGGGCGTCGCCGATGATCATGCCTACATCGCGATGGAGTACTGCCCGGGCGGCAGCCTCAGGAGCCGCCTCGGCCAGCCGCTGGACCCCGCGGCCGCGCTGGGGCTGCTGCGCACGATCGCAGGCGCGCTGGACGCGCTGCACGATGCGGGGATACTCCACCGCGACCTGAAGCCGGCCAACGTGCTGCTCCGGGCCGACGACAGCCTCGCGCTGACCGACTTCGGGCTCGCCCGCCAGGTTGCGCTCGATGCCGCGCTCACCGGACTGGGTGCGATCTTCGGCACGCCGTTCTACATGAGCCCGGAGCAGGGCCACGGCGAGCCCGTCGACGCACGCGGAGACCTTTACAGCCTCGGCGTGATGTTCCACGAGATGCTGACCGGGGTCTGCCCGTACCTCGCCGAAACCGCGATGGGCGTGATCATCCAGCACCGCCAGGCGCCGCTGCCGCAGCTGCCCGCCACCCTGTCAGCGCTGCAGCCCGTGCTCGACCGGATGCTGGCCAAGAAGCCGGAAGACAGGTTCAGCTCCGCCCGGGCGCTGCTCGCGGCCATCAGCGAAGAATCGGGCCTGAATGCCCTTCCACAGTAACCGTGGACAGCCCCCCTGTGGGCGCGGCTTCAGCCACGAACAGGCGTACAGTCGAGGCAGGCACTCTTCGGGCCTGAAGGCCCTCCCACAGCGCCACGCCAAACCGTGGGAGCTGCTTCAGCCACGAACACGCGTACAGTCGAGGCAGGCAGTCTTCGGGCCTGAAGGCCCTCCCACAGCGCCACGCCAAACCGTGGGAGCTGCTTCAGCCGCGAACAGGCGTACAGTCGAGGCAGGTAGTCTTCGGGCCTGAAGGCCCTCCTACAGCGGCGAAAGCGCCCAGCCTGAAGGGCTCGAGCGCAGGATCTGCGGCTGGTCGTACCAGTCGCCCAGCACCCAGCGCTCCGCCAGTTTGCCGTCGAGCTCGAAGTGGTGCACGGCCGGGCGGTGCGTATGGCCGTGGACCAGGTGGCGCACGCCGGCCTCACGCAGCGCATCGGCGACCGCGTCCTGGTTCACGTCCATGATCTCGGGCGCTTGCGCGGACTGGGCCTGCTGGCTGCGGCCGCGCGCCCACAGGGCAATTTTCCGGCGCGTGTTCACCGGCAGGGTGAGCAGCAGGCGCTGCAGCCAGCGCTGGCGCACGATATGGCGCAGCCGCTGGTAGGCGATGTCGTCGGTGCACAGGCTGTCCCCGTGCATCAGCAGCACCGGGCGGCCATAGAGATCGATCACGCTGCCCTCGGCCAGAAGGTGCACGCCGGTCTCCGTGCTGAAGCGCCGGCCGACGAGAAAGTCGCGGTTGCCGTGGACGAAGGCGCAGGGGACACCGGCGTCTGTCAGCGCGCGCAGCGCCCGGATGACCTCTCGGTGGTGCGGGTCGGGGTCATCGTCACCGATCCAGGCCTCGAAGAGGTCACCGAGGATGTAGAGGGCATCTGCCTGCCGGCACTCTCCGGCCAGCAGCTCGAGAAAGGACTGTGTCGCCGCCGGCCTCGTGGCGTCGAGGTGAAGGTCCGATACGAACAGCGTCGTCATCGCTGGATGCGTTCGGTCAGCACCTCCATGCGCTCGATGATGACCGGGCTCACCGGCAGCTCGTTGAACTGGTCACGACGGGTCGTGGCCCGGTGGCCGATGTCGTCCACCACGTTCATGCCCTCGATCACCTCGCCGAACACCGCGTAACCCCAGCGGCTGGGTATCGGGTCGAGCAGCGCATTGTCGTTGAGGTTCAGGTAGAACTGGGAGTTGGCCGAATGCGGCGCATTGGTGCGCGCCATCGCGATGGTGCCGCGCCGGTTGCTCAGCCCGTTGCCGGACTCATTCGGGATGTCGGCGCGGGTCGGCCTGGGGTCGAGGTTCTCGGTGTAGCCGCCGCCCTGCACGACGAAGCCGTCCACGACGCGATGAAAGATCGTCCCGGAGTAGAAGCCGGAACGCACGTATTCCATGAAGTTGGCCACCGTCAGCGGTGCGCGCGCATCGTCCAGCTGCACGACGAAGCTGCCGGCGCTGGTGTGGACGCGCACCTGCGGGAACTCGGACGCCCCGGCCCGCGAGGCCAGGGTCACCAGGAGCAGGGCGCCGATCAGCAGGGTCCGGTTGAACATGTCGATCTCCGCGATTCGCGGCCCCCGGGCATCGGGGGCCGGCAGGGTCCTCAGGGCAGGCCGGCGGGTTCCGGGCCAGGGCTGCCGGCCGTGATGCAGGCGGTCAGCGTATTCTGCAGCAGCGTCGCCACCGTCATGGGCCCGACGCCGCCCGGCACCGGCGTGATCCAGGCCGCCCGCTCGCTCGCCACCGCGAAGTCTACATCGCCGCAGAGGCGACCGTCCGGCAGCCGGTTGATGCCGATGTCGATGACCACTGCGCCCGGGCGTATCCAGTCGCCGGGCACGAGGCCGGGGCGCCCGACCGCGACCGCGAGGATCTCGGCAGCGGCAACATAGTCGCGCAGACCCTGCGTGAAGCGGTGGCACACCGTCGTAGTCGCACCAGCCAGCAGGAGCTCCAGCGCAAGCGGACGGCCCACGTGGTTCGAGGCGCCGACCACCACCGCGTGCTGGCCCTTGGGGTCCACGCCGATCTCGCGCAGCAGCGTCATAACGCCATAGGGCGTGCAGGGGCGCAGGATCGGGATGCGCTGGCTCAGCCTTCCGACGGTGTACGGATGGAAGCCATCGACATCCTTGAGCGGGCTGATCCGCTCGATCACGCGCGTCTCGTCGATGTGTCCGGGCAGCGGCAGCTGCACCAGGATTCCGTCGATCGCCGGGTCCGCATTGAGCTGGTCGATCAGCTCGAACAGCGCTTCCTGCGGTGTATCCGCCGGCAGGTCGTGGTCACGCGCGATGATGCCGGCTTCCTCGCAGGCGGCGCGCTTGTTGCGCACATAGATCTGCGAGGCCGGGTCGCTGCCGACCAGCACGACGGCCAGTCCCGGCGCACGCAATCCCCCGGCCAGGCGGCTGCGGATCGTCTCGCCTATGGACTGGCGGATCCGGCCGGCAATCGCCTTGCCATCGATCAGTTGGGCGGGCATCTGTGGTTCCGGGGCAAAAGGACGGGCAAACATACCAGAGCCCCCCGCGGCGGCAAAACCGGGCGGCCTGGCCAAATTGACCCTGTGCAGCCGGCACCGTATGATCGCCGCCCCGGCCGCCGGATGGCATAATGCACCGCGGTGCAAGACGATTCGGGGCATGGCGCAGTCTGGTAGCGCATCTGCTTTGGGAGCAGAGGGTCGGCGGTTCGAATCCGTCTGCCCCGACCAGTCCGCAGGGGGCCGCGGCGTCTGCCGGGGCCTGCAGGACGGGCGCCTGTAGCTCAACCGGACAGAGCATCGGCCTTCTAAGCCGAGGGTTGCAGGTTCGAGTCCTGCCAGGCGCGCCATGCAGCCGGCGCGGTGGGCCGGGTTTGTGTTGGTGGGCGTAGCTCAGCTGGTAGAGCCCCGGATTGTGATTCCGGTCGTCGTGGGTTCGAGTCCCATCGTCCACCCCAGTTTCCGATCCCGTCACCGGGATCAGCCGCACAGCGGGCCGTTAGCTCAATTGGTAGAGCAGTGGACTCTTAATCCATTGGTTGTAGGTTCGATTCCTACACGGCCCACCAACTGCTGGTGAATGTTCCCTTGACCATCCTGCAGCCCGCATCCCTTGACTGCTGACACCGTGAATGCGGCTGTGCTCACGCGCGCAGAGCGCTACCGCGCAACCCGCTTCACCGCGCTGGTCACTGCCACCAGCAATGCGCTGCTGGCCGCGGCCCAGGTCGTCGCTGGCTGGCTGTTCCAGTCGCAGGCGCTGCTGGCCGATGGCGTGCACACGCTGTCTGATCTCGCCAGCGATGCCGTCGTGCTGTTCTCGGCGCGCAAGGCCGCGGCAGAACCCGATGACGAGCACCCCTACGGTCACGGGCGCATCGAGACGGTGGCGACCGTCGTCGTCGGCGTGATGCTGGGGCTCGCGGGGCTTGGCATCGCCTGGTCGGCGGTGGGCCGGCTCATCGAGTGGCAGACGCTGACGCCGCCCGGGGCGCCGGCGCTGGCGTTCGCGGTGCTCGCGCTCGTGACGAAGGAGGGCCTCTACCAGTACACGATGCGCGTGGCCCGTCGCATCGACTCCCGCCTGCTGCAGGCCAACGCCTGGCATCACCGCTCCGATGCCCTGTCGTCCCTGGTGGTGCTGGTCGGCATCGGCGGCGCCCTGGCCGGCTGGCCGTGGCTGGACTCGGCAGCGGCGCTGGGCGTGGCCGTGCTGATCATGCTGATGGCCTGGCGGCTGATCGCGCGCAGCACCGCGGAGCTGGTCGATGCGGCGCTGGAGCCTGAGCAGGTCGCGGCGATCGAGTCCGTGGTCCAGGCGGTGCCTGGCGTGAAGAGCATCCACATGCTGCGCACGCGCCGGCTGGGCAGCCTGTCCGCCGCCGACCTGCACATCCAGGTCGCGCCGATGATCTCGGTGTCCGAGGGTCACCAGATCGCCGACGAGGTGTTCCTCGCGGTGCGCAACCGCCTGCCCGAGCTGCGCGACGTCACCGTGCACGTCGATTCGGAGGACGACGAGACCCAGCCGCGCTGCATGGGCCTGCCGATGCGCCCGGAGATCACGCGCATGCTGCACGAGGCCTGGGCCGGACAGCCGGAGCTCGCCTCGCTGGACAGGATCGGGCTGGACTACCTGAACGGTCGTGTCCACCTCACCGTGACCCTGCCGCTGCCGGCCAACCAGAGCGGCGCGGGCATGCAGCAGCGGGCCGGGGAACTGGCCGCGCTGCTGCACGAGTCCGAGGTGCTGGCCCCCATCCTGGGTGACGTGGTGGTGCTGTTCCGGGCGCCGACCTGACGAGGGCTCCGTGGCCCTAGTCGATCACCAGCGAGTCGGTGCCCCGGTTCTCTGCGATGCCGGCGATCTTCCAGCCGTCGCCCCGGTCGACCATCAGGTAGACCTCGCTGAAGCTGTCGCTGCGCTCCGCGGTGGAGTTCCGGTCCACGGTGCGGGTCGTGATGCGCGCCCAGACCGTGGCGATTTCCGACTCGACGTGGCTGGCCAGGATCTCCGGTGTGCGGGTGTAGCTTTCGGTCACGCTGAACAGCACCGGGCCGATGGTCTGCCAGTGGGTCACCAGGTCGCTGCTGACTTTCTTCGGCGGCGCCATGCCTGCATGGGCAGGCCGGATCGCGAACTGCACGCTGCCCTCGGCGAAGTGCCCTAGCAGACCCTGCAGGTCGCGGGCGCCGATCGCCTCGTTGAACGTCATCACGACCGCTTCCGGGCTGTTGCCCGCCAGCACCGCCGGGGCGGGCAGCATCGCGAGGATCAGCACTGCGCCCAGCGGCAGGCGGCTGCGAACTGTCTGTTTCGTGTCCATTCTCGGTTCCTCCATGGGGTCGGGGTCAGGCGCCGGACCTGGGTGCGGCCGGCCATGCGCAGGATTCTCGGGCGTCGGCCGGGTCCGGGCCTGATCCAGGTCAAGTCCGGGCCGGGTGTCCTGTGGCAGGGGCTGCCGGTCCACCACTGGCCGGTCAGCACCGGACGGGGCCGGACCCTCGGGTCCGGTATAATGGCGGGGTTGCGCAGCTGGCTGCCGCGTGGCCTGCCGGGGCCGGCGAAAGTGGCGGAACTGGTAGACGCGCAGGATTTAGGTTCCTGTGGGGCAACCCGTGAGAGTTCGAGTCTCTCCTTTCGCACCAGGCCAGCGATGATCATCTCTAGACTGAGGAACGATTGAAGATGGAGGATCTCCAGGTTTCGGTGGAGTCGGCGCAGGGTCTCGAGCGCCGTATCCGGGTCAACGTCCCGGCCCACCACATCGAGCGCGAGGTCGAGAGCCGCCTGCGCTCGGTCGGCCAGAATGCCCGCATCAAGGGCTTTCGTCCCGGCAAGGTGCCGAAGACGGTGATCCGCCAGCGCTTCGGCGACCAGGTGCGGCAGGAAGTCCTGCAGGAGCTGCTGCAGTCGAGCTATGCAGCCGCGCTGGACCGCGAGAAGTTCCAGCCGGCCGGTGCGCCGCGTGTCGAGGCCGACACCATTCAGGACGGCAGCGACCTCAGCTACACGGCGACCTTCGAGGTCTACCCGGACATCGAGCTCAAGGACCTCGGCACGCTGTCCGCCGAGCGCATCGAGCCCGGTATCGGTGAGGAGGACATCGACGCGATGCTGGAGAACCTGAGGCGGCAGCGCGCGAACTGGGTGCCGGTGCAGCGCGCAGCGGCGCAAGGTGACCAGGTGACGATCGACTTCACCGGCACGTTGGATGGCGAGCCGCTCGAGGGCGGCAGCGGCGAGCAGGTCCCGGTCGTTCTGGGCGCCGGACGCATGCTCGAGGAGTTCGAAAAGGCGCTCTATGCAACCTCGGCCGGCGACCAGCCGCGCTTCACGGTCACGTTCCCCGACGACTACCACGCCGAGTCCCTGCGCGGGCGGACGGCGGAATTCACCGCGACCGTGCACGAGGTGGCCGAGCAGCAGCTGCCGGAGATCGATGCGGAATTCATCCGCAGTTTCGGCATCGAAAGCGGCGATCCTGGCGAATTCAGGGACAAGGTTCGTGAAAACATGGTGGCCGAAGCCGATACTCGCGTCCGCGCCGAACTGAAACGGGCGCTGTTCGAGCAGCTGGTCGCCGGTCACGGCATCGAGGTGCCGGCCGTGCTGGTGGAGCGCGAGGCGCAGAGCCTCCAGGCTGATGCGATGCGGCAGGCGGGGGTCTCTGACCCGGCCCAGGCGCCGGCGGCAGAGACGTTCCGGCCCAGCGCGGAGCGGCGCGTCCGCCTCGGGCTGCTGATCGCCGCGGTCATCCGCGACCACGGCATCAAGGTGGACCGTAATCAGGTGCTGCGGCGCGTGGACGAGCTCTCTGCAGGCTATGAGCAGCCGGCGCAGGTCCGCCAGCTGTACCTGCAGAACCAGGACCTGATGACGCAGATCGAGCACGCGGTGCTGGAGGACCAGGTGGTGGACTGGCTCGCTGAAAAGGCCCAGCTGACCGGCAAGCCGGTGGCGTTTCGTGAGCTGATGGGCGGCTGAACCCGACGAAAAGGCAGGCAATACTGATGGAAACCCAGGCACTCAATCTCGTTCCGATGGTGGTCGAGCAGACCGCGAGGGGCGAGCGCGCCTATGACATCTACTCGCGGCTGCTGAAGGAGCGTGTCGTGTTCGTCGTCGGTCCGGTCGAGGACCACATGTCGAACCTGATCGTCGCCCAGCTGCTGTTCCTGGAGTCCGAGAACCCCGACAAGGACATTCATCTGTACATCAACTCGCCGGGCGGATCGGTAACGGCCGGGCTGTCCGTCTACGACACGATGCAGTTCATCAAGCCCGATGTCAGCACCATCTGCCTGGGGCAGGCCTGTAGCATGGGCGCCGTTCTGCTGGCCGGTGGCGCCAAGGGCAAGCGCTTCTGCCTGCCGCATTCGCGCATGATGATCCACCAGCCGATCGCCGGCTTCCAGGGCCAGGCATCTGACATCGACATCCATGCCCGCGAAGTGCTGCTGATCCGTGACCGTCTGAACGGCATCCTGGCCCAACATACGGGCCAGCCTCTCGAGCGCATCGAGCGCGACACGGACCGCGACCGCTTCATGAGCGGCACCGATGCGGTCGACTACGGGCTAATCGACACGGTGCTGGAGCGCAGGGTCGATATCCCGGTGCCGGCCTGACGTGAACTGCTTCCGTAATGCGGCGTGGTGTTTTGCGCGCCGAGCAGCCAGCGTGCTATATACAACCCAGCGGATGGCCTGCGGCCGTCTCGACACCTGAGGTCACTTATGGTCGACGAAACCCGGGGCAGGAACGACGACGGCAAGTTGCTGTACTGCTCGTTCTGCGGCAAAAGCCAGCATGAGGTCCGCAAGCTGATCGCCGGACCCTCGGTGTTCATCTGCGACGAATGCGTAGAGCTCTGCAACGACATCATCCGCGAGGAGCTGGAGGACCGCCAGGAACAGTCCGGTGCCAAGCTGCCCAAGCCGCACGAGATCAAGAAGGTCCTCGACGAGTACGTGATCGGCCAGGAGCGCGCGAAGAAGATCCTCGCCGTCGCTGTCTACAATCACTACAAGCGGTTGGAGAGCCGGGCCGGGGACGCTGCCAAGTCCGAGGTGGAGCTCGCCAAGAGCAACATCCTGCTGATTGGCCCGACGGGCTGCGGCAAGACGCTGCTGGCCGAGACGCTGGCGCGACTGCTGAACGTGCCGTTCACCATCGCTGATGCGACAACGCTCACCGAGGCCGGCTATGTCGGCGAGGACGTCGAGAACATCATCCAGAAGCTTCTGCAGAAGTGCGACTACGATGTAGAAAAGGCGCAGACCGGTATCGTCTACATCGACGAGATCGACAAGATCTCGCGCAAGGCGGACAACCCGTCGATAACCCGTGACGTCTCCGGCGAGGGCGTGCAGCAGGCGCTGCTGAAGCTGATCGAGGGCACCGTGGCCTCGGTGCCGCCCCAGGGCGGTCGCAAGCATCCGCAGCAGGAGTTCCTGCAGGTCGACACGCGCCACATCCTGTTCATCTGCGGCGGCGCCTTCGCGGGCCTGGACAAGGTCATCCGCAACCGTTCGCAGCGCGGCGGCATCGGCTTCGTCGCCGAGGTCAAGAATCCCGAGGACAGCCGCAGCATCGGCGAGCTGCTGACCGACGTGGAACCCGAGGACCTGATCAAGTACGGGCTGATCCCCGAGTTCGTTGGCCGCCTGCCGGTGGTTGCTACCCTCGACGAGCTCGACGAGGAGGCGCTGATCAGCATTCTTATCGAGCCGCGCAACGCGCTGACCAAGCAGTACCGCCGCCTGTTCGAGATGGAAGGGGCGGAGCTCGAGTTCCGCGATGACGCACTGCGTGCAATCGCGGTGCGGGCCATGAAACGCAAGACCGGTGCGCGCGGGCTGCGCACCATACTTGAAGGCATCCTGCTCGACACCATGTATGAGCTGCCTTCCATGCATGGAGCCCGCAAGGTCGTGATTGACGCGGCCGTGGTCAACGGCGAGACGCCGCCCTACGTGATCTACGAATCAGAGGAAACTGCGCCATTGCGGGCGATGCAGGAAGGACGGCTGGCGGCTGGGTCCGGCAGCAACTGAAGCATCTCTGACTGGAGCAAGTTGATGACTGAGGATTCCGCGCCGGTCCCGGTGCCCATTCTTCCGCTGCGGGACGTCGTCGTATACCCGCACATGGTGATCCCGCTGTTCGTCGGCCGGGCCAAGTCCATCCTCGCGCTCGACGACGCGATGAAGCGCGGCAAGCAGATCCTGCTGGTGGCGCAGAAGCAGGCCGATATCGACGATCCGGGCGTCGACGACATCTACCGGATCGGCACGCTGGCCACCATCCTGCAGCTGCTGAAGCTCCCCGACGGCACGGTCAAGGTTCTGGTGGAGGGCGGCAGCCGCGTGACCCTCGTCGAGCTGGACAGCGGCGAGTATTTCAGCGCCACCGTCGACCCGATCGATGAGGACCAGGAGCTGCCGCTGCGCGAGTGCGACGTGCTCAAGCGCTCGCTGATCTCCCAGTTCGAGAGCTACGTGAAGCTGAACCGCAAGGTGCCGCCGGAGATCCTGACCTCGCTGACCAGTATCGAGCAGCCCGGCCGCCTGGCCGACACCGTCGCGGCGCACATGTCGCTGAAGCTCGAACAGAAGCAGAAGGTGCTCGAGATCCAGGATGTGCGCGAGCGTCTCGAGCACGTGATGGCGCTGATCGAGGCCGAGATCGACATGCTTCAGATCGAGAAGCGGATCCGCGGCCGCGTGAAGCAGCAGATGGAGAAGAGCCAGCGCGAGTACTACCTGAACGAGCAGATGAAGGCGATCCAGAAAGAGCTGGGCGAGATGGACGACGCGCCCAACGAGATCGCCGACCTCGAGCAGAAGATCGCGCAGGCCGGCATGCCGGCCGAGGCGCGCGAGAAGGCCACCTCCGAGCTCAACAAGCTCAAGATGATGTCGCCGATGTCCGCCGAGGCGACGGTCGTGCGCAACTACATCGACTGGCTGCTGAAGGCCCCCTGGCGCAAGCGCACGCGGATCAGCCGCGACCTGGAGCAGGCCGCCTCGGTGCTCGAGGCCGACCACTTCGGGCTCGAGAAGGTCAAGGAACGGATCATCGAGTACCTCGCCGTCCAGCAGCGCGTGAAGAAGCTCAAGGGGCCGATCCTGTGCCTCGTCGGCCCGCCCGGCGTCGGCAAGACCTCGCTCGGCCAGAGCATCGCGCGGGCGACCAACCGCAAGTTCGTGCGCATGTCGCTCGGCGGCGTGCGGGACGAGGCCGAGATCCGCGGCCACCGGCGCACCTACATCGGGTCCATGCCGGGCAAGATCGTGCAGAACCTGTCGAAGGTCGGCGTGCGCAACCCGCTGTTCCTGCTGGACGAGGTCGACAAGATGTCGATGGACTTCCGCGGCGACCCGTCCTCCGCGCTGCTCGAGGTGCTGGACCCGGAGCAGAACACCAGCTTCAGCGACCATTACCTGGAGGTCGACTTCGACCTGTCCGAGGTGATGTTCGTCTGCACGGCCAACACGCTGAACATCCCGGCGCCGCTGCTCGACCGGATGGAAGTGATCCGCATCCCCGGCTACACCGAGGACGAGAAGCTTAATATCGCCAACAACTACCTGCTGCCCAAGCAGGTCAAGGCCAATGGCCTGCGCGAGAACGAGATGGCGCTTGGCGATGCTGCCGTGCGCGATATCATTCGTTACTACACCCGCGAGTCCGGCGTGCGCAGTCTCGAGCGGGAGATCGCCAAGATCTGCCGCAAGGTGGTGAAGAGCCAGCTGCTGAAGCCGGCCGGCAAGCAGGTGCAGGTGACGCCGAAGACGCTGGACAAGTACCTGGGCGTGCGCCGCTACCGCTATGGCCGGGCCGAGGAGATCAACCAGGTCGGTCAGGTCACCGGCCTGGCCTGGACCGAGGTCGGCGGCGAGCTGCTGACGATCGAGGCCACCGTGATCCCGGGCAAGGGCAAGCTGATCCACACCGGGCAGCTGGGCGACGTGATGCGCGAGTCGATCCAGGCCGCCACCACGGTGGTGCGCAGCCGCGCGGCGTTGCTCGGCATCGACGAGGACTTCTACCAGAAGCTCGACCTGCACGTGCATGTTCCGGAGGGCGCGACGCCGAAGGATGGCCCGAGCGCCGGCATCGGCATGTGCACGGCCCTGGTCTCTGCCCTGACCAGCATCCCGGTGCGCTGTGATGTCGCGATGACTGGCGAGATCACGCTGCGCGGCGAGGTGCTGCCCATCGGCGGGCTCAAGGAAAAACTGCTCGCCGCGCACCGTGGCGGTATCGCCACCTGCGTGATTCCGCAGGAGAACGCGAAGGACCTCGCCGACATCCCGAAGAACATCAAGGACAAGCTCAAGATAGTCCCGGTTCGCTGGATAGACGAGGTGCTCCAGCTCGCGCTGCAGTCCATGCCGGAGCCTAAGGAGCCTACGGGCGAGCTGCCTCCACAGGAAGAAGGCAAGGGCACCGAAAGCGGCGTCCGGGCGCACTGAGCGCGGCCCGGCAGGGCGGTCGACTCCGTGTTGACAGGCTTCAACCCTTCACGCAGGATGCTTCGCTGAGTTGGGGGTCGCCGGGCGTCTGTGCGGGGGCCGCAGCAAAAACACAAACCTCAAGGTGATGCTGAATGAACAAGGGTGATCTGATCGAGGCCGTTGCAAGCGAGGCCGAGCTTTCCAAGGCCGAGGCCACACGCGCGGTAGAGGCTGTCGTCAGCTCCATCACCGCGGCGCTCAAGGCAGGACAGCAGGTGTCCATCGTCGGTTTCGGCACCTTCGCAGTGAAGGCCCGCGCAGCGCGCAGCGGTCGCAATCCGCGCACCGGCGAGACGATCGAGATCGCAGCCAGCAAGCAGCCTGGCTTCAAGGCTGGCAAAGCGCTGAAGGACGCCGTAAACTAGCGCGCCGCTGCCGGGGCGCTGCAAGGCAGCCAGGCCGGCGCTGGGTCAGACCCCCACCGGAGCGAGGCACCAGAAAGCGGCAGCGAGCTGCGGGTGCTTAGCTCAGCTGGAAGAGCGTCGCCCTTACAAGGCGAAGGTCGGGGGTTCGATCCCCTCAGCACCCACCAGTTTCAGTGCGGAGTGGTAGTTCAGCTGGTTAGAATACCGGCCTGTCACGCCGGGGGTCGCGGGTTCGAGTCCCGTCCACTCCGCCATTTATGACCCGGAAGAGGCGCCCCAGCGGCGCCTTTTTCGTTCCGGTGGCGTATACAATGCGGCCTCCCCGAACAGCAGCGCCATCCAGGAGCTCCCATGCTGCAGACGATTCGTGAAAAGCTGACCGGCTGGATCGCGCTCGCGGTCGTCGGCATCATCGGTCTCTCGCTGGCGCTCACGTTCACGGGCAGCCCGACGATCATGGGCAGCGACTACGCCGCCCGCGTGAATGGCGAGGACATCACGGTCAATGAGTTCCGCGAGGCCTTCCAGAACGAGCTGTTTGCCCAGCAGCAGCAGTTCGGCGGCATCGAGCTGCCGGACTTCTTCCTGCAGCAGCTGCAGCGCGAGGTGCTGGAGGGCCTGATCATCAACAGGATCATTCGCCAGTTCGTGCGCGACGCGGGTTTTGGCGTGAGTGACCTGCGCGTGGCCGAGGAGATCCGCCGCCAGCCCGCGCTGCAGGTCGGTGGCCAGTTCTCTCCCGAGACCTACATCGCGCTGCTCGCGAGCCAAGGCCTCTCGCCCCAGCGGTTCGAGGCCGAGCAGCGGGACGTGATGACGGTCCAGCAGCTGCAGCTCGGGCTGCTCGAGAGCAGCTTCTACACTCCGGCGGAGTTCCGCCGCTTCCTCGAGCTGGAGGCCGAGCAGCGTGACGTCGCCTGGGCGCTGATCGATCCTGCGGCCCTGCTGGCCGGCGTGCAGGTCGACGAGGCCGCTGTCGAGGCGTTCTACCAGGCCAATCCGGACCGCTTCCGCACGCAGGAGTCGGTGCGCCTGCAGTACATCGAGGTCAGCCTGGCCGAGCTCGCCGCCAGTATCGAGGTCGACGAGGAAGACCTGCGCGCGGCTTATGAGCAGCAGCGCAGCCGCTTCATGAGCGCCGAGGAGCGCCGGGCGCGCCACATCCTGTTCGCGATCGACAGCCGCACCGACGCGGCCACCGCGCGCGCGCGGGCGGAGGAGGCGGCCGCACGCCTGGCTGCCGGCGAGGACTTCGCGGCGCTGGCGCGCGAGCTGTCCGACGACCCCGGCTCGGCCGCCGTCGGTGGCGACCTGGGTTTCGCTGCCCGGGGCGTCTTCGTCGGTGCGTTCGAGGACACGCTGTTCGCGCTGGAGGACGGCCAGACCTCGGACCCGGTCCAGACTGAGTTCGGCTGGCACATCATCCGGCTCGAGGAGACCCGCGGCGAGGCCGGCCTGAGCTTCGCCGAGGCGCGGGACGAGCTGCTCGAGGAGCTGCAGCTGCGCCTGGCCGAGGACACCTACTTCCGGCTGGCTGACGCCATCGACGACCTGGCGCTGGAGAACCCGGGCACGCTGGAGCCTGCGGCCGAGCAGACGGGCCTGGAGCTGCGCGAGATCACGCGGTTCACGCGCAGCGGCGGCCAGCCGCTCGGGTTCAGCGCGACGCTGGTCGCGCAGGTGTTCAGCCCGGTGGTGCTGGAGGATGGCGAGAACACGGCGCTGGTCGAGATCGAGGACGGCCGTGCGGTGGTTGCCCGGGTGCTGGAGCACCGTCCGTCCGTCGTGCGCCCGCTGGCGGAGGTCCGCGGCGATATCGTCGAGGAACTGCGCCTGGCCCAGGCGGCGCAGAGTGCGCGCAACCGCGGCGAGCGCATGCTCGAGCGGGCCGCCGAAGGAGAGTTCTTCGAGCTGCTGGTCGAGGACCTGGGCGGCGAGTTCAGCGGCAACCTGCGCATCGGGCGCCAGACCCGCACCGCGCCGCCCGAGCTCGTGGCCGCGATGTTCAGGGCGCCGCGCCCGGCTTCACCGGAGGATCCGGTGTTCCGCGGCGTTCCGCTCTCGGATGGCAGCTACGCCGTGTTCCGGCTGGACGCCGTCATTGCCGGGCGCGCCGAGGACCTGCCGCGCGACGAGCGCGACCAGCGCAAGGCGCTGCTTACCAGTATTTCCGGCAACCAGGACATCCAGGCGCTGGTGACCCAGCTGCGCCGCGATGCGCGCGTTTCGGTGCGCCAGGGCCTGTTCGACCAGCCGGACACCCTGTAGGAGCGCCTTCAGCCGCGAACCAGAAGCCACCTTCATTCGGGGATGAATCCCCTCCCAAAGGGTGGGTTCGGGGATGAATGTCCTGCCTCAGGTGAGCGACATCCCCACGTTGCTGTAGCCGCCGTCGACGTAGATCACCTCGCCGGTGATGCCGGCGGCCAGGTCGGAGCACAGGAAGGCTGCGGCGTTGCCCACGTCCTCGATCGTCACGTTCCGGCGCATTGGTGACGTTGCAGCCACGTGCTGGAGCATCTGGCGGATCCCGCCGATGCCGGCGGCGGCCAGCGTCTTGATCGGGCCGGCCGAGATGCCGTTGACGCGCGTGCCGCTGGGCCCGAGATCGGCGGCCATGAAGCGGATGTTGGCCTCCAGGCTCGCCTTGGCCGGGCCCATCACGTTGTAGTTCGGGATAGCGCGGATCGCGCCGAGGTAGGTCAGCGTCAGCAGCGCGGCCCGCTCGGAGAACTGTTCACGGCCGTACTTGGCCAGCGCCGCGAAGCTGTAGCTGCTGATGTCGTGCGCGAGCGTGAACCCGTCGCGCGTGACCGACTCCAGGTAGCTGCCGCTCAGCGCCTCGCGCGGCGCGTAGGCGATCGAGTGCACGACGACATCGACCGTTGGCCACTCGCGCCCCAGCGCCTCGTACATGCCGACGATCGCCTCGTCGCTGGCCACATCCAGGGGCAGACAGATCGAGCTGCCGATCTCCTTCGCCAGCTCCTCTACGCGCCCCTGCAGCTTGTCGTTCTGGAAGGTCAGGGCAACCTCGGCGCCTTCACGCGCCATCGCGCGGGCGATGCCGGCGGCAATCGACCGGTTGCTGGCGACGCCGGTGACCAGTGCGCGCTTTCCGTTGAGAAATCCCATGTGCTCGCGTGTCCTGATGTGGCCTGCTTGCACCCTATTCTAAGCGCACAGCGCGCGCATCGCTGGGCTATCATGGTGCGCAATGGGTGGTGACGGCACGAGAGAGTGGCTGACGACCGGCGCCGGGCGGCGCCTGCTGCACGCCGAGTCGCAGCAGCTGGCCGCCGCGCTGGACAGCGTGTTCGGCGACCAGCTGGTGCAGATCGGCAGCTGGGGGCCGCCGGGCCTGTTCACGCGCCATGCGCGTACGCGCCGTGCCGCCGTCGTGGCCCGCCACGCCGCGCCGGGCGTAGACCTCGTCACCGATCTCGAGAGCCTCGCGATTGCCAGCGACTCGGTCGATGCCGTGCTGCTGCCCCATGTGCTCGAGCGCACCGACAACCCGCACCGCCTGCTGCGTGAGGTCGACCGCATACTCAGGCCTGACGGCCAGGTGCTGGTGCTTGGCTTCAACCCGCTGGGCCTTTGGGGCCTGCGTCGGCTGCTGAGCCGCGGCCGCTTTCCGCCGGGCCTGGTGGACCACCTGATCACCGAGCACCGCCTGCGCGACTGGCTGAAGCTGCTGAGCTTCGCGCCGCAGGAGGCCAGCTTCTGTCATTTCGCCGCGCCGCTGTCCCGGCGCGCATCGCCCTCCGGCACAGCCACGGATGGCAGCGCGGCCGCGACCGGACCGGAACCGGGCACGGTGGCCCCGGAATCCCGTCCGCCGGTGGGACGGCTGCGCACGCTGGGCCGCAGGTTTGCGCGCCGCCTGCGCCACCAGAGCGTGTTCGCTGCCTGCTATCTCCTCGTTGCGCACAAGGAAACGATCCGGATGACCCCGATCCGGCTCAGCTTCAAGCGCCGGCGCAAGCTGGTGGGCGGGCTGGTCAACCCGACGACGCGCAACGCCGCATGAGCAAGGTCGAGGCCTATACCGACGGGGCCTGCCGCGGCAATCCCGGGCCGGGCGGCTGGGGCGTGCTGCTGCGCGCAGGCCGGCACGAGCGAGAGCTCTGCGGCGGCGAGTCGCAGACGACGAACAACCGCATGGAGCTGAAGGCCGCGATCGAGGCGCTCAACGCGCTGAACCGGTCCTGCGAAGTCGAGCTCTACACCGATTCGGAGTACCTGCGGCGCGGGATCACCGAGTGGCTGGCCCAGTGGAAATCCCGCGGCTGGAAGACCGCGGCCCGCAAGCCGGTCAAGAACGAGGACCTGTGGCGCCTGCTCGACGAGGCCGCGACGCGCCACCAGGTCAGCTGGCACTGGGTGCGCGGCCACGACGGCCACCCGGAGAACGAGCGCGCCGACGCGCTGGCCAACCGCGGCCTCGACGAACACCTGGCAGGAGGATGAACATGCGCCAGATCGTGCTGGATACGGAGACCACGGGCCTGGAGGTGGAGCAGGGCCACCGCGTGATTGAGATCGGCTGCATCGAGCTGCTGAACCGCCGTCCGACCGGGCGCACCTTCCACCACTACCTGCAGCCAGACCGGGCCATCGACGCCGGCGCCGTCGAGGTGCACGGCATCACGGCCGAAATGCTGCGCGACAAGCCGCGCTTCACCGACATCGCCGCCGAGTTCGCCGAGTTCATCAGCGACGCCGAGCTGATCATCCACAATGCCGAGTTCGACATGGGCTTCATCCGCGCCGAGTTCGCCCGCCTGGGCGAGGGCCAGCCGGACCCGGACCAGCTCTGCCGGGTGACCGATACGCTGCCGCTGGCCCGGCGCCTGCACCCCGGCCAGCGCAACAGCCTCGATGCGCTGTGCCGGCGCTACGGCGTGGACAACTCGGGCCGCGACCTTCACGGGGCGCTGCTCGACGCCCAGTTGCTGGCCGACGTCTATCTGGCGATGACCGGCGGCCAGACGGCGCTGTCGCTGGATGATGCGGCTGCCGGGACGCAGGAGGACGCCGCGCCGGCGCCGGTCATGCTGGACCGCAGCACGTTGCGGCTGGTGACCCGGCCCCCCTCAGCCGAGGACCGGGCCGCGCACGAGCGCTACCTCGAGATGATGGCTGGCCATGCGCCCGAGGCCGGCGTGCTCTGGCGCACGGCCGGGAGCTCTTCCGGCACCTGAGGCGGGCACCGTCGGTCCCAGTGTGACCTGGGTGATGGTGCACCCTGCCGCCAATCCGCCAGAATGGCGCGGCCCGCCCTGGGCTCTCAAGCCACAACAACGGACATGCGCATGCAGAAGAAGCTGGAAGACACCCGCGTCGCCGTGATCGGCCTGGGCTATGTCGGCCTGCCGCTGGCGGTCGAGTTCGGCCGCCACTACGAGACGGTCGGTTTCGACATCGACATGCGGCGTATCGAGGCGCTCAAGGCTGGCCGGGACCAGACGCTCGAGGTCGAGCCCGACGAGCTTGCGGCTGCCACCCGGCTTCAGTACACGACGGACCTCGAAGCGTTGCGTGGCTGCGACGTCTACATCGTCACCGTGCCCACGCCGATCGACAGCGCCAAGCGTCCCGACCTCGGCGCGCTGATCAGCGCCAGCCGCGCCGTGGGCCAGGTCATCGGGCCGGGTGCGGTCGTGGTCTATGAATCCACGGTGTACCCTGGCGCGACCGAGGACGACTGCGCGCCGGTGATCGAGCAGGTCTCTGGCCTTTGCGTGAACCAGGGTTTCTTCCTCGGCTACAGCCCGGAGCGCATCAACCCGGGCGACAAGGAACACCGGCTGACGACGATCCGCAAGATCACTGCCGGCTCGACGCCCGAGGTGGCAGAGTTTATCGACCGTCTCTATGCCTCGATCATCACCGCCGGCACCTACCGCGCGGCCAGCATCCGCGTCGCCGAGGCGGCGAAGGTGATCGAGAACACCCAGCGCGACGTCAACATCGCGCTGGTCAACGAGCTGGCGATGATCTTCAACCGGATGGGCCTGGATACGCTGGATGTGCTCGAGGCCGCCGGCACGAAGTGGAACTTCCTGCCGTTCCGTCCCGGTCTCGTCGGTGGCCACTGCATCGGTGTCGACCCGTACTACCTGACGCACAAGTCACAGGAGATCGGTTACAACCCGGAGATGATCCTGGCCGGACGCCGCATCAACGACAACATGGGCATCTATGTCGCCTCCCAGGTGCTGCGCCTGATGGTGCGCCAGGGCACGGTGATGCCGGGCTCGCGCATCCTGGTCATGGGCGTCACGTTCAAGGAGAACTGCCCGGACGTGCGCAACACGCGCGTTGTCGACGTGATCGACGAACTCAGGAGCTACGGCGCCACGGTCGAGGTCTACGACCCCTGGGCCGACCCCGAGATCGTGCGCCACGAGTATGGCCTCGAGGTCATGTCGGATGAACCACCGGCCGGGCGCTATGATGGCATCGTGCTGGCGGTTGCGCACCGCCAGTTCGCCAATCTGCCCGGCGGGGTACGCCGGTTCGGCAAGACGCCGCATATCGTCTACGATATCAAGGGCGTGCTCGCGGCCGGGGAGGCCGACGCACGACTCTAACCACCCGGCCACGGCCGGCAGGAAGGCCCAGCATGAAAATACTCGTCACCGGCGCCGCCGGCTTCATCGGTTCGTTCACCGCGCAGCGCCTGCTTGCACGCGGCGACGAGATCGTCGGCCTCGACAACCTGAGCGATTACTACGACGTCAACCTGAAGAAGGCCCGCCTCGCGCGCCTGTCCGAGCTGCCGGGCTTTAGCTTCGTCAAGCTCGACCTCGCCGACCGCGAGGGCATGGAGCGCCTGTTTGCCGAGGAGCGCTTCGAGCGCGTCGTGCACCTGGCCGCCCAGGCCGGCGTGCGCTACTCGATCACGCATCCGCACAGCTACATCGACAGCAACGTGACCGGCACGCTGCACGTGCTCGAGGGCTGCCGCCACAACGATGTCCAGCACCTGGTCTATGCCTCGACCAGCTCGGTCTATGGCGCGAACACGACGATGCCGTTCTCCGTGCACCACAACGTCGATCACCCGCTGTCGCTGTATGCGGCGACGAAGAAGTCAAACGAGCTGATGGCGCACACCTACGCGAGCCTCTACGGGCTGCCGGTGACAGGCCTGCGCTTCTTCACTGTCTACGGCCCCTGGGGCCGGCCGGACATGGCGCTGTTCTCGTTCACGAAGAACATCCTGGCCGGCAAGCCGATCGACGTCTTCAACTACGGCAACCACAAGCGCGACTTCACCTACGTCGAGGACATTGTCGAGGGCGTGGTGCGCACGCTGGACGTCATCGCGACGCCGGACGAGCGCTGGGACGCCGCCGAGCCTGATCCAGGCAGCAGCAAGGCGCCGTACCGGCTCTACAACATCGGCAACAGCCAGCCCGTGGACCTGATGCGCTACATCGAGGTGCTCGAGCAGTGCCTCGGGCGCACCGCGGAGAAGAACCTGCTGCCGCTGCAGCCCGGTGACGTGCCCGACACCTGGGCCGACGTGCAGGACCTCGTCGATGCCGTCGACTACCGGCCGGCCACCCGCGTCGAGGACGGCGTCGCCCGCTTCGTCGACTGGTACCTGGACTACTACAAGGTGAGCCGGCCCGCCACCAACCGGGCCGCCGGATGAAGCCCGCTGCGCCCCCTGTGGGAGGGATTCTGCCTGTGGGAGCGGCTTTAGCCGCGAACCCTCTGTGGGAGCGGCTTCAGCCGCGAACCCCCTGATCTGTCCCTGACCCCCCATGACCCCCGACCTCACCACCCTGGCCGCCAACTCCGCCCGCCTCCCCACCTGCCCCTCCTGGTCGGCGCTGCAGCAGCATGCTGCCCGCCTGTCCAGAATCCCGCTGACTAGCCTGCTGGACCAGCCCGGCCGCTTCGAGACCTGCTCGCGCGAGGCCGACCCCCTGCTGCTCGACTTCAGCCGCCAGCGTGTGACGCCCGAGGTACTGGCCGCGCTGGCCGAACTCGCGCGCGAGCGCGAGCTGCCCGCCTGGATCGAGCTGCTGTTCTCCGGTGCCCGCGTCAACCAGACGGAAGGCCGGGCCGCACTGCACATGGCGCTGCGTGACCCGTCGACCACGCCGCTGCGGGTCGAGGGCGAGGACGTGCGCGAGGCCGTGCGCGCCGAGCGCGAGAAGATGCTCGCGCTCGCGCGTTCGCTCCGCGAAGGGCGCCTCGAGGGGGCGACCGGCCAGCCACTGACGCAGATCGTCAACATCGGCATCGGCGGCTCCGACCTCGGCCCGGTGATGGCGTCCCAGGCGCTGGCGAACTGGCGCCTGCCCGGGATGGACCTGCACTTCGTCTCCAACATCGACGGCGGCGAGCTTGGCCTGCTGCTGGAGAGGCTGGACCCGGCGCGCACGCTGTTCATCATCTGCTCCAAGAGTTTCACTACGCAGGAGACACAGCTGAACGCCGCGGCCGCGCGCCGCTGGCTGGCGGAGTGCCTCGGCGAGACGGCGGTGGCAAGGCACTTTGTAGCGGTCTCAGTCAATGCCGCGGCGATGGACGAGTTCGGCATCGCGCCCGAGGCGCGGTTCCGGCTGTGGGACTGGGTCGGTGGGCGCTACTCGATGTGGTCGCCGATCGGGCTTTCGCTGGCGATCGGCCTGGGCGAGGAGGCGTTCGGCGATCTGCTGGCCGGCGCGAATGAGATGGACGTGCATTTCCGCAGCGCGCCGCTGGCCGACAACCTGCCGGTGCTGCTCGGCCTGCTCGGCGTGTGGAACCAGAACCACCTCGGCACCACCAGCCACGTGGTGCTGCCGTATGACGGCCGGTTGGCACGCTTCCCGGCCTACCTGCAGCAGCTGGAGATGGAGAGCAACGGCAAGGGCGTGACGCGCGACGGCCAGCCGCTGGACTGGACCTCGGGCACGGTGCTCTGGGGCGAGGCTGGCAGCAACAGCCAGCACTCGTTCTTCCAGCTGCTGCACCAGGGCACCAGCCGCTTCAGCCTGGACTTCATCGCGCCCGTCGAGAGCTCCAGCCCGTTCCCGGACCAGCACCGCGCGGGGCTCGCCAACATGCTGGCCCAGGCCGAGACCTTCGCCCGTGGCTTCAGCGACGAGGAGATGGATGCCGGCATCGATCCGGCGCTGGTGCCGCACAAGCGCCATCCCGGCGGTCACCCCTCGAGCATCCTGCTGCTGCAGCGCCTGGACCCGCGCAGCCTCGGCGCGCTGGTCGCGCTCTACGAGCACAAGGTGTTCGTGCAGAGCGTGATCTGGGGTATCAACCCCTTTGACCAGTGGGGCGTGGAGCGCGGCAAGCAGCTCGCGCGCACGATGGCAGCGGCGCTGGATCCCGATCACGAGGTGCCGGCCGATGCGCCGCCGATAGTTCGCCGTCTGCGCCTGTAGGCGCCTTCCCTGTGTAGGCGCCTTCCCTGTGGGCGCGGGGGGCCGCCGCCCGAGTCCGGGGGGGGGCGG
>JAFIFS010000060.1 GCA_020831895.1 Chromatiales bacterium | reverse complement strand
AGGCCTGTCGCGGACACGCCGTGAATACGTCCCTGTAGGCTCGAGCGCGGCATCCATGCCGCGCACGGTCCGCGACAGGCCCGCCGAACGACGCCAGGACGCGCCTTCGCGTGTCTGGTGCGGGAAAACGAGATCAGACCGAGATTTTCCTTCCGCCGAATAGTTCCCGAGAACGTTGTGAAGCCGCCGGACAGCGCCAGCTACCAACGTCGCCCCAGGAGACGCACCCCTTCAGAGCAAAGGGCGTATGAGCTCGAGCAGGCGGTCGAGGCTGCCGCGGTTCTCGCCGAGCACGCGCTGGCCGGCGGCTGCACGGGCGTCGCGGAGGGAGGCGTCGTCGAGCAGCGCCGCGATACGGTCGGCGAGCGAGTCGGCATCGGCTACGACCTCGACCGCACCCGCCTGCGTCAGCTGCGCAGCGATCTCCGCCGAGTTGAACGTGTGCGGACCCGTCAGCGCCGGGACACCCAGCGCGACAGGCTCCAGCAGGTTGTGCCCGCCCACCGGGACCAGGCTGCCGCCGACGAAGGCGAGGTCGGAGGCCGCATAGAACTGCAGCAGCTCCCCCATGCTGTCGCCCAGGTAGACCTGCATGTCCGGCATGCAGGGCGCACCGCCGCTGCGGCGCGCGAACGACCAGCCATCACGTTCCAGCAGCGAGGCAACCTGGGCGAAACGCTGCGGGTGGCGCGGCACTAGCAGCAGCAGCCCATCCGGGTGGCGGGCCAGCAGGCGCCGATGGGCGGCAAGCACCAGCTCCTCCTCGCCCTCGTGCGTGCTGGCCGCGACCCAGACCGGCCGGCCCTGCGCATGCTCGTCGCGAAACGCCCGGCCCCGGGTGGCAACGTCATCCGGCACGCCCAGGTCGAACTTGATGTTGCCAGTGACCCGTGTGCGTGACGGGTCGGCACCCAGCTCGAGGAAGCGCCCGGCATCGGCCCGGCTCTGTGCCGCGATCACGACCCCATGCGAGAGCGTGTCGCTGAACAGTGCAAGCAGGCGGCGGTAGCGGGCGACCGAGCGTGGCGAGATGCGGGCGCTGGCCAGCACCAGAGGGACGTTTCGCTGGCCGCAGGCTGCATAGAGATTGGGCCAGAGCTCGGTCTCCATGATGATGACCAGGCGCGGGCGCGCCCAGTCGAGAAAACGGCGCACCGCTCCGGGCAAGTCATAAGGCACCCAGCTCGACAGCACCTGCTCGCCGAACAGGCTGCGCACGCGCTCGGCGCCAGTCGGCGTCATCGTCGTGAGCAGCACCGGAGTATCCGGGCACTCGCGCAGCAGGGCCCGCACCAGCGGGGCTGCCGCCTGCACCTCGCCGACCGAGACTGCATGCAGCCAGATCACCGGCGCTGGCGGCGGCGTGGGCAGGCCGAGACCAAAGCGTGCCGGCAGGCCGCGCCGGTAAGCCGGATCACGCACGGCACGCCAGCAGAGGTGCAGAAACAGCAGTGGCGCGGCCAGCCAGCCGAGCAGCCGGTAGGCCAGGCGCAGCAGCCACGCGCTGGCCACGCTAGTCCAGCCGGCGCAGTGCGTCGATGATCGCGGTCGTGGAGCGCCCCTCGCGGAAGCTCAGCACCTCGACGCTGCCCCCGGCGGCCAGCACCTGGCGCGCGCCGGCAATGTTCTCCGGGCGGTAATCCCCGCCCTTGACCAGCACGTCCGGGCGTATCTCCGCAACCAGCGCCTCGGGCGTGTCCTCGCTGAAGGGCACCACCCAGTCCACCGCCGCCAGCCCGGCCAGCACCGCCATCCGGTCGGCAAGCGGGTTGACCGGACGGCCGCTGCCCTTGAGCCGGGAAACGGAAGCATCGTCGTTGACCGCAACGACCAGCCGGTCCCCTCGCTGCTTCGCCTCCTCCAGGTAGGCGACGTGCCCGGCATGCAGGATGTCGAAACAGCCATTTGTCATGACGATGCGCTCGCCGCGCTCGCGTGCCTCGGCTGCAATGGCCGCCGCCTGCTCACGCCGCAGCAGCCCGCGCCCACCCTGGCCATGCTCGTGCAGCGCAAGCCGCAGCTCGGAGGTTGTCACGGAGGCCACGCCAATCTTGCGCACGACAAGGCCGGCAGCGAGGTTGGCCAGCGCTGCAGCCTCCACCAGTTCCATCCCGCTGGCGAGCCCGGCCGCCAGTGTCGCGATCACGGTGTCCCCGGCACCCGTGACGTCGAACACCTCACGAGCGCGGGCAGGGAGCAGCACTGGCTCGCCCTCGCGCGGCAACAGCAGCATGCCGCGCTCGCCCAGCGTGACGACCAGCGCCTCCAGGCCGGAAGCCGCCCGCAGTGCGACAGCGTTTCTCAGCAGGCTTTCGTCATCTTCTGAAGGCCCGGCGACAGCTTCGAACTCGGCGAGGTTGGGGGTCAGCAGAGTCGCGCCACGATACCGCTCGAAATCGTTTCCCTTAGGGTCGACCAGCACCGGAATGCCGGCCTCGCGGCAGCACGAGATCAGGGCCTGCACGTCATCCAGTGTGCCCTTTGCATAATCCGACAAGATGCAGGCCTGCACACCAGGGAGGCGTCGCTCCAGCAATGGCAAGAGGGCAGCAGCATCGGCAGGAGCAAAGCGCTGCTCGGCGTCGAGCCGGATCAGCTGCTGGTTGCGGCTGAGGACGCGCAGTTTCTTGATGGTCGGGCAGGCGCTGCTGTAGGCAAAGTCGACCTCGATGCCGCGCGCATCGAGCAGCTGCTCAAGCTGGCTGGCCTGGCTGTCACGGCCGACCAGGCCGGTCAGGACAGTCCGCACACCCAGCGAGGCCAGGTTGATCGCGACGTTTGCAGCGCCGCCGGGTCGGGCTTCGGCCTGAGTCACCTGTACAACAGGTACCGGCGCCTCCGGCGAGATGCGCGCGGTGGGGCCGAACCAGTACTCGTCCAGCATCACGTCCCCGGCCACCAGCACGGTCACCGGGGAGAAATCAGGCACAGCAAGCGTCATGGCAGCCGTTCTGGCGGCGTTTCAGCAGGTGATCAGCCGCACTTGGACTCGCCGCAGTTCAGGCAGGTCATGCAGCCGTCCATCATCACGACCGCGGCGGTGCTGCAGCGCTGGCAGAGCTGCGCGCCCTCCGGGAACTCGCTGCGCGCGAACGCATCCTGCTGGCGTGCGTGCAGCTCGTACTCCTGCCGCTTCATCTCGATCAGCTTCTGCTGGTGCTCGTCGAGCTGCTCCGGCGGCAGCAGGCCGATGTAGCGCAGGTGCTTCTCGACGATGTGGCCGAGCTCGGCGATGATCGAGGGCATGAACTTGCCGCCCGGCTGCCAGTATCCGCCGCGCGGATCGAACACGGCCTTCAGCTCGTCGACGATGAAGGTGACGTCCCCGCCCTTGCGGAACACCGCGGACATGATCCGGGTCAGTGCGACGATCCACTGGTAGTGGTCGAGGTTCTTCGAGTTGATGAAAATCTCGAAGGGCCGGCGCTGCTCGTGCTCGGTACCCTGGTTGAGGACGATGTCGTTGATCGTCACGTACATCGCGTGGTCGGATACCGGCGTCTTCACCTTGTAGGTCGAGCCGAGCAGCATCTCCGGCCGCTCAAGCTTCTCGTGCATGCGCACGACCTTGCCCTCGGTAGTCACCCGCCTTGCGGGGCGGGCCTCGGGCTTGGCGGGCCGGGCCGGGGCGGCTTCTTCGCCCGTCTCGACCCGGTAACCGACGATCCTGCGATCGATCCTGGTAGTCATGATGTCTTACCTCTTCACCCGGCCCCTCGGCCCGGCGATCAGAACTTGCCGTAGTAGCCTTCCTTCAGCGCATCGAACAGGTTGGCCGCAGTGTGCGGCTCGCCGTCGTACTCGACCTCCTCGTCCCCGCGCAGCGTCACCTCGCTGCCATCGTCCAGCACGAAGGTATAGCGCGTGTTCTGCAGGTCCTGGCCCTTGACCAGCACGCCCTGGAACGCCTCCGGGTTGAAGCGGAACGTCGTGCAGCCCTTGAGTCCCTGCTCATAGGCATACATGTAGATGTCCTTGAACGACTCGTAGGCGAAGTCGGTCGGGACATTGGCCGTCTTCGAGATCGAGGAGTCCACCCATTTCTGGGCCGCGGCCTGGATGTCGACGTGCTCGCGCGGCGAGATGTCATCGGCCGTGATGAAGTAGTCGGGCAGGGCCTCCTCGGTACGCTCGCTGCCCGGCGCCACAGCCGGGTTCACCAGCTCGCGATAGGCCAGCAGCTCGTAGGAGAGGACCTCGACCTTCTCCTTGGACTTGCGCCCCTCGCGGATCACGTTGCGGAAGTACTGGTGGGCAAAACTGGGCTCGATCCCGTTGCTGGCGTTGTTGGCCAGCGAGAGGGAAATCGTACCAGTGGGCGCGATCGAGCTGTGGTGCGTGAAACGCGCACCCTCACGCTCGAGGTCGCGGACGAGCTCGGGCGCCACCTCGGCCACGCGCTGCATGTAGCGGCTGTAGCGGGCATGGAGCACGCGCCCGGCGATACGGTCGCCGACCTTCCAACCGTCACGCGCCATCTCCGGCCTGAGCCGCAACATCTCGGCCGTGACGGTGAACTCCTCCAGCATGATCGGCGCCGGGCCCTTCTCGCGCGCCAGCGCAAGCCCGCTTTCCCAGCCGGCCAGCGCCATCTCGCGCGCCACCTGCTCGGTGAAGCTGACGGACTCGGAACTGCCGTAGCGCATGCGCAGCATGGCCAGTGTCGAGCCGAGCCCGAGAAAACCCATGCCGTGGCGGCGCTTGCGGTGGATCTCCTCGCGCTGGCGCGGCAGCGGCAGGCCGTTGATCTCGACCACATTGTCGAGCATCCGCGTGAACACGCCGACGACGCGCCGATATTCATCCCAGTCGAAACGCGCATTCTCGGTGAACGGGTCTACGACGAACTTGGTCAGGTTGACCGAGCCGAGCAGGCAGGAGCCGTACGGTGGCAGCGGCTGCTCGCCGCAGGGGTTGGTCGCGCGGATCGTCTCGTCGAACCAGTTGTTGTTCATCTCGTTGACGCGGTCGATCAGCACGAAGCCGGGCTCTGCGTAGTCGTAGGTCGAGGCCATGATCATGTCCCACAGCCGGCGTGCCGGAAGCCGGCGATAAACGCGGCAGGCGACCAGCCCGGCCTCGTTCACGACGTAACCCTCTGTCGTCGGCCAGTCACGCCAGAGCACGGTCTCAGGGTCGTTGAGATCCAGCGGCTGCTGTTCGAGCTCGCGCCGGTCGATCGGGAAGGCGAGCGGCCAGTCCTGGTCGGCCTTGACCGCATGCATGAATGCATCGGTGATCAGCAGCGACAGGTTGAACTGGCGCAGCCGGCCGTCCTCGCGCTTGGCACGGATGAAGTCGAGCACATCGGGATGGCCGACGTCGAAAGTGCCCATCTGCGCGCCGCGACGCCCGCCGGCCGAGGACACCGTGAAGCACATCTTGTCGTAGATATCCATGAACGACATCGGCCCGGAGGTGTGCGCCCCGGCGCCGGATACGTAGGCCCCCTTCGGGCGCAGCGTCGAGAACTCGTAGCCGATGCCACAGCCGGCCTTCAGCGTCAGCCCGGCCTCGTGAACCTTGGTCAGGATGTCGTCCATCGAGTCCTCGATGGTGCCGGACACCGTACAGTTTATCGTGGAGGTAGCCGGCTTGTGCTCGCGCGCGCCTGCGTTCGACATGATGCGGCCCGCCGGGATTGCGCCGCGTCGCAGCGCCCAGAGGAACTCCTCGAACCAGCGCTCACGCTCAGCCGGCTGCTCAACCTCGGCCAGCGCGCGGGCGACACGCTTGAAGGTGTCGTCCATGGTCTCGTCGATGACCTGTCCCGTCTTCGACTTCAGACGGTACTTCTTGTCCCAGATGTCTACCGATGCTTCCTGGAAGCCCACCGTGCCGCTCCGGGCCTGCTCGTGCTGCCGCGCCGTCTTGATCAATGCCCCGTACCCCCTGAAATATGTGCCCGCTGGTGCCCGGCGCCGTTCGCCGCCTCTCCACCCGCCGCCTGACTGATGGTCCGCTGTCCCGGATTTTGCCGGCCGCGCCGGACCGCCAACAGAACGCCGGCCGCATGGTCTGCGCCGCGTGATCCAGCCTGGGCCCGACACTAGATGTTGTGCCGACCGGAAACAGGTTATGTTCCGTGGCGGCGCCTGTCAAGCACGCGATAAGTCTGATATTTTATCATTAAATCAATAATTTAAATAATTTTTACGCTGTCGCAACCCTTGGGGCCCGGCCGCGCCGCGGAAATCGCGCAGGACAATATCTTGTGTTGGCCTTGTACCCAGCATGTACACCGTCAATTCACAGCTTTTCCACCGCGCTGCCGAGGAACCCGGGCGTACAGGCGGGGTCCATACCTCTAGGGCGCAAGACGAGATGCGCGGCCGTTCGCGGTCTGCAAACGCGGCTATCATTAGGCCCCCGATCAAGCGCCAGAATTCACGACAGGGACCAGAACCAATGATCCGATCCACTTCCGCTGCACTGCTTCTGGCTGGATTGCTCAGCCTGTCCGCCGGTCTCCCGGCCGCGCTGCCGGCCCAGGTCGGAGACCAGGAAGTCCCGACGCTGGCGCCGCTGATTGCCGAGGTTTCCCCGACCGTGGTCAGCATCGCGACGCGGGCCACCGTGACGGCTCCCGCCAACCCGCTGATGGACGACCCGTTCTTCCGCCGCTTCTTCGGCCTGCCGGAAGGGCAGATGCCCGAGCGCCGTCGACAGGTGCAGAGCGCCGGCTCCGGCGTCATCGTCGATGCCGAGAGAGGCTATATACTGACAAACCATCACGTGATCGACCGAGCCGACCAGATCGAGATCGTGCTGAACGACAACCGGCGCTTCGAGGCCACGGTGATCGGCTCGGACCCGGGTACCGATATCGCGGTGCTGCGGGTCGAGAACGCGCCGCGCCTGACGGAGATCCGGCTGGGCGACTCGGACCAGGTACGCGTAGGTGATTTCGCCGTGGCGATCGGCAACCCGTTCGGCCTCCAGCACACCGTCACCTCGGGCATCATCAGCGCACTGGGCCGCACCGGCATCAGCCGCGACGGCTACGAGGATTTCATCCAGACTGACGCCTCGATCAACCCCGGAAACTCGGGTGGGGCGCTGATCAACCTTCGCGGAGAGCTGATCGGCATCAACTCGGCCATCCTGAGCCGCAGCGGCGGCAATATCGGCATCGGCTTCGCGATCCCGGTCAACATCGCCAAGTCGATCATGGCCCAGATCATCGAGTTCGGCGAGGTGCGCCGCGGCCTGCTCGGCGTCAGCATCAGCGACTTCACCGAGGAGACAGCACGCGCCTTCGGCGTCGAGTCGGTAACCGAGGGCGCACTGGTGCAGGAGCTCGTTGCGGGTTCGCCGGCCGAGAAGGCCGGCATCGAGGTCGGTGACGTGATCGTGCAGGTCGATGGCCAGCGGATCCGCAACGCGAGCGAGCTGCGCAACTCGATCGGTCTGAAGCGCAGCGGCGACCGGGTGCGGATCGAGCTGGTACGCAACGGCCAGCGGCGGCGAGTCAACGCGACGCTGGACCAGGCCTCAGCCCCCCAGGCTGAAGCCGCCGTCGAGGTGCCTGCCGAGGAGATACACCCGGGACTGAGCGGGGCGACACTCGCTGATTACACGGGTACTGGCCAGCCTTATACCGGTCAGGGCGTGATCATCGAGAGCGTGGCTGAGCGCAGCCCGGCCGGCTTCGCCGGACTGCGGGCCAATGACATCATCGTGCAGGTCAACCGTGTCCGGGTTCGCAACACGGAAGAGCTGCGGGCCGCAACGGCTGACCAGGACGTGCTGGTGATCACGGCCCGCCGCGGCACCCGGATGATCGTGCTGCAGATCCGCTGAGGACCCGGCATTGAAAAACTCCCTGCAGATCTGCGTACTGGGCGGCAGCGGTTTCGTGGGCAGCCGGCTGGTCGCCCGGCTGGCCAATGCCGGCCATGCGATTGTCGTGCCGACACGCATCGCCGCGCGGGCTGCCCACCTGCGCCTGATGCCCACGGTCACTACTCCGATAGCCGACATCCACGATCCAGCCACGCTGAACCGGCTCACGAGCGGCTGTGATGTGGTCGTCAACCTGGTCGGCATCCTGAACGAGAAGGGTCGCAAGGGCGACGGCTTTCATCATGCCCATGCCGCGCTCGCGGGCAAGCTGGTCGCGGCCCTCGAGGGCAGCACCGGAATCAAGCTGGTTCAGATGAGCGCCCTCAAGGCCGGTGCAGACGGGCCAAGCTACTACCTGAAGAGTAAGGGCGAGGCCGAGCGCCTGATCCGGAAGGCCACCGGCCTGCGCTGGACGATCCTGAGACCCTCGGTGATCTTCGGCCCGGGTGACTCCTTCGTGAATCGCTTCGCCGGACTCATCGCGCTGCTGCCCGGCGTGTTCCCGCTCGCGATGCCGGGTGCCCGCTTCGCCCCCGTCCACGTGGACGACGTGGTCGCGGCGCTTGGGCGCGCGGTTCTCGACAGCGCTACCGACGGCCAGGTCTATGAGCTGGGCGGTCCCGAGACCTTCACGCTGGGCGAGATCGTCAGGCAGATTGCCAGCACGATGAGCCGCAGGGTGCTGGTTATCGGCCTGCCGCAGAAGCTGTCGAGGCTCCAGGCCGCTGTGATGGACTTCGTCCCGGGCAAGCCCTTCTCGACCGACAACTATCGCTCGCTGCTGGTCGAGAGTGTGCCGGCAGAGGACGGCTTCGCGAGGCTCGGCATCCAGCCCGCCGCGTTCACGACGCTGCTGCCGGCAAGCCTCGACCGGCTGCGCGCGCGCACGGTGCTCGACGAGTATCGCAGGGACCGCAGGGAGGCAGCGCGCTAGGCATTGGCGATGAGCCAGAGCTGAGCGCATATTACGCCCGCCGCAAGGACATTGAGCTTCTCGCTGAGCCCGCTGCCCAGCACCATCCCTGCCGCCGTGAATACACCATGGCTGAACCCGGCACTCGCCGACCTGGCTGAAACCGCCAGCACGCTGCTGCTCGGCATGGCCGCGAGGACAGCCATTACCGTGAAAAGCGCGAGGCAGGATACGGTCCCGACTAGTGCAGCATCACCCCGGAACCGGGCCGGTATCCTCGCCCGACCCGGCTGCAGATGGCGCGAAGGACACCGCGAGCCACACCGTTTCATTCTCCGGCACCGTCCAGGCAACCCGGTGCCGGCGGCGTGCAGTGATCAGCACGTGATCGCCGGGCTTCAGCTCGAGGCGCTCGTCCGGGTCGCGGAACTCCAGCGTGGCCGCGCCGCTCACCAGCGTCACCCACTCGTGCTCACGCTGGTCATACCAAAAACCCGGGGGCGATACATGCCCGCGCGAGGTGATCCGCTCGATGCGAACCCCGTCCTGGCGGGCCAGCACCTGAACCTCCTCGTCGCGCCTGAGGTCGCTGCCACCGATCATGAGGCCTCGCCGTTCTCACAGGGGTACAGCCGGGCCAGCGACTCGGGCCGAGCTCGGCGGGCCAGCTCGTTCATGGCCACGGCGCGCTGAGCGGGCAGCAATTCGGCCAGCTCACGCACCCGTGCATAGAACGCCTGCAGGTCCCCGTCCTGCTCCTGCAGCAGCGCGGCGAAGGTCGGCACCTGGTCCTCGTAAGTAGCGATCGCCAGCAGCATCGCGTTGTTCAGGCCGGGTGGCAGGAGGTGGGCATAGCGCGGACCGCTGTCCCAGCCGGCCGCGATGCGCGCGTATTCGGCGCGCGTCGTCTCGATCAGCGCCGCCTTGCGCCAGCGTGTCTCCTCCTCGGGCAGACTTTGTCCGTACAGGAACTGCAGCTCGGTGCGCAGGGCGATCAACAGCTCCAGTACGATCTCGCGCCTGGCCAGCGCCTGTTCGCGCGCGCAGAATTCGGCTTCCCGGCCTTCGCGCAGCAGGTAACGGCGCAGCCCCTCGCGTTCGACGAAGGTCGCAAAGCCCTCGTTGAACGCAGCATCGTTGCGCACATAGATATGCTGGTGGGCGAGCTCATGGAACAGCAGCGCGACAAAGTCGGCTGGCGGCCAGGAGAGCATCGTGTTCAGCAGCGGGTCGGCAAAGCGCCCCAGCGTCGAGTAGGCGCTCACCCCGCCGACGTGGACATCATGGCCGTCCGCGGCGAGTCCGGCAGCAAACTCGCGGGCACGCTCCTCGCGGAAGTACCCGCGATACGGCAGGCACCCTGCGACGGGGAAGCACCACTGGACTGGCTCCAGCGAGAACTCCGGTGCTGCGACGACGTTCCAGACGACATGGGGGCGGCCGAGGTCGGCGTAGGACCGGTAGCTGCCGTTGTCCGGAAGGCCAAGCTCGCTGTGCGCAAAATCCAGCGCATCTGCGGCCAGCTCGAGCCGGGCCCGCAGTGGCGCCGGCGTACCGGGGTCAGCGAGCAGGCGGGCGGCTGGCTGGCTGGCACGCATGACCTCGAGATGCCCGCCAACGGCCTGCAGGTAGTAGCCACCGCCGCAGCCGCCCAGCAGCAGCAGCAGCAGCGCGGCGGCCAGCCTTCCCTTGCCTGATAACGGCCTCATGCCTGTCAGCATAGCCGTTAGAATGCGCTGATGCAGACCTTCCTTGTTGGCGGCGCGGTCCGCGACCGGCTGCTTGGGCTCCCGGCCGGGGAACGGGACTGGGTCGTCGTCGGCGCCACGCCGGAAGAGCTCGAGCGGTGCGGCTACCGGCGCGTCGGCCGGCAGTTCCCCGTGTTCCTGCATCCTGACACGGGCGATGAGTACGCGCTGGCGCGCACCGAGACCAAGATCGGGCCCGG
>JAFIFS010000058.1 GCA_020831895.1 Chromatiales bacterium | reverse complement strand
AGCCTGCCCACGGTGGTGCTGGGCTTCATCGCCGCCCTGGTCCTGGCGCCGCTGGTGGAGGAGTGGATCGCCGCGGTGCTTCTGGGCTTCATCGCCGTGCCGCTGGGACTGATGCTGGCGGCGTTCGTCTGGCAGAGCCTGCCGCCGCCCCTCGTCCGCCGTCTCGACGGGCTGCCCAAGTTCCTGCTGATGGGGGCCGTGATCGGCATCACCGTGGTTGTCGCGCGCCAGCTCGGGCCGGTCTTCGAGCGGGCGCTGTTTTACGGTGACTTCAAGGCCTGGACGACCGGCGATATCGGCACGGGCACCCCGTTCATGGCAATCATCCTGCTGCCACTGGCCTACCTCGGGGTCTCGGGCTTATTCCGCCGCGCTTACGGCCATCGGCTTCGTGACTGGCTGCGCGGACTGCCGCGTGAGCAGGCTGGCCGCGCCGACGCACTGCGCTGGGTGCTGCTCCTGCTGGTTGCTGTCCTCGCCAGCCTGTCCGTGGCCTCGCTGCTGACGCTGGCAGGCTACGACCCGCGGGGTGGCTTCATCGACAGCTACCAGCAGAGAAATGCGCTGGTCGTAGGCTTCGTGATGGCATTCGCGGTGATCCCGAACATCTACACGCTGGCCGAGGACGCGCTGAACGCCGTGCCCGGACACCTTCGCTCAGGCAGCCTCGCTACCGGCGCAACGCCGTGGCAGACAGCCATCTGGATCGTATTGCCCACTGCGGCGTCCGGCGTGTTTTCGGCCGTAATGATCGGCATGGGCCGCGCGGTCGGGGAGACGATGATCGTAGTGATGGCGGCCGGCAACACGCCCATCATGGAATGGAATATCTTCTCGGGTCTGCGCACGCTTTCGGCCAACATCGCGATCGAGCTGCCTGAGGCCGTCAGGGATGGCACCAACTACCGCGTGCTCTTCCTCGCCGCGCTGACCCTTTTCGTGATGACCTTCGTGATCAACACTTTTGCCGAGCTGATACGCCAGCGCTTCAGGCGAAGGGCCTTCCAGCTGTGAGCATGGAGATGCGCCGATGAGCGAAGAGGCCATCAGGCCGCCGGCCGGCCCGGGACCGTTGCCGGCTTCCGGTGCTGCCGGGGCTGCGGCGGTCACTGCGCGCGAAGCACCCCGGTCGCGCGGGCGGCGGGTCCGCACGCTGACGGCGGATGTCTCGGCTGTCGGCGAGCCGGCGCTCTGGGCTTTCGGCGGTGCACTGGCGCTCGGCGTGATTCTCATCGCCGGTTTCCTGTTCTTCGTTGCGCTCAATGGCATCACGACATTCTGGCCGAAGCCCATCGTCAAGGTCGAGCTCCGGGACGGTACTGTACTGGCTGGCGAGCCTACGCGCAGCGGGGTTTATCGCCCGGGCGAGAGCATGCTGGCGACGCTCGACGAGGCCCAGCTTGCGTTGATCGCGGACAACGGCGGGTTCTCGGAGCGCGTGCTCTACAAGACGGCGAACTTTGACCTGTACGGGGACGACTTCCGCTGGGTCTCGGATTTCGAGCTGGCGCGAATCACCTTCCCTGAGGATTTCCACCTGTTCGAGCGCGAGCAGTGGGGTGCCTTCATCGGTCGCGTCGAGAGCCTCGTCATCGAGGGCCGGCCGGTGGAGTTCGAGGCTGAGCTGATGCAGCGCGAGCAGCGCGCGGCGCGCACGCGCTTTCGCGAGATTCGCCGGCTGGAGCGCCGGGAGATGGGTGCGATCAACTACCGGCTCGAGCAGGAGCGTCTTGCGATCCGGCGAGCAGAGCTCCGCCATGGCGCAGACAGCGCCCGGGGCGCTGAGATGATCGCCGAGGCGCGCGCCAGCATGGACAGCCTGCAGCAGCAGTTTGCGCTGGTACAGGCGAGGATCGACGAGATCCGGGGACGGGACCGGCAGTTTCGCGTGGTGCTGGCCGAGGTCAACGGCCAGACCCGGGACATCGAGATGTCGCAGATCGTCCGCTTCTACCCGGCCAACGCGCTCGGCTGGACCGACAAGGTGTCCATCTACTTCTCGCGCTGGTGGGAGTTCCTCTCCACGGAGCCGCGCGAGGCCAACACGCAGGGGGGCGTTCTGCCGGCCATCTTCGGCACTGTCGCGATGACGCTGCTGATGGTCATCGTGGTGGCGCCGTTCGGCGTCATCACCGCGCTGTATCTTCGCGAGTATGCGCGACAGGGCCGGCTCGTCTCGATGGTCAGGATTTCCGTGAACAACCTGGCCGGGGTGCCGTCTATCGTGTACGGCGTGTTCGGCCTTGGTTTCTTCGCCTACATGCTGGGCGGGACGATAGACCAGCTGTTCTACCCGGAGAGCTTGCCGAACCCGACTTTTGGCAAGGGAGGTATCCTATGGGCTTCGCTCACGCTCGCGCTGCTGACCGTGCCAGTCGTCATCGTCGCTTCTGAGGAGGCGCTGGCCGGCGTGCCCCGCTCGATGCGGGAGGGCTCCCTCGCCTGCGGCGCGTCAAAGTGGCAGACGATCCGCTACGTCGTGCTGCCGAAGGCGCTCCCCGGCATCATGACCGGCATCATCCTGGCCATGGCGCGCGGAGCCGGAGAGGTGGCGCCGCTCATGCTCGTCGGTGTGGTCAAGCTCGCGCCCGCGCTTCCGATCGACCAGTTCTTCCCGTTCATTCACCTCGATCGCAGCTTCATGCACCTCGGCTTCCACATCTTCGATGTCGGGTTCCAGTCGCGTAACTCAGAGGCCGGCAAGCCGATGGTCTTCGTTACGACACTGCTGCTGCTGACCCTGATCGTGATGATGAACGCGATGGCGATCTACGTCCGCAACCGGCTCAAGCGCCGCTACGCCGGCGCCCAGTTCTAGGGGACCTGACCATGGCCAAGACAGTCAGCGCACTTGACGAGCGCAGTTTCCCTTCCACCGTGCTGCACGTGAGGGAAGGCGGGCAGGGGGTGGCGCTGGACATCCGTGACTTCAACCTCTGGTATGGCAGTGCGCAGGCCCTGTACGACGTCAGCATGGGCGTACAGCGAGGGGCCGTGACTGCGCTCATCGGTCCGTCGGGCTGCGGCAAGTCGACGCTGCTGCGCTCTATCAACCGGATGAATGACCTGATCGACGAGCTGACGGTCTCGGGCTCGATCCTGGTCGGGGGCGAGGATATCTATGGTGGCAGTACTGATGTCATCGCCTTGCGCAAACGCATGGGCATGGTGTTCCAGAAGCCGAACCCGTTCGCGATGTCGATCTACGACAACGTGGTCTATCCGCTGCGTGTCGATGGCGTCAGCAGCCGGCGGGTCCTGGACGAGACCTGCGAGCGGGCGCTCAAGGGGGCGGCACTCTGGAACGAGGTCAAGGACCGGCTGCAGCAGTCGGCGCTGGGGCTCTCGGGCGGGCAGCAGCAGCGCCTGTGCATTGCCCGCGCCATCGCGGCAGACCCCGAGGTGCTGTTGATGGACGAGCCCTGCTCGGCTCTGGACCCGATCGCCACGGCCAGGATCGAGGAGCTGATCAGCGAGCTGAAGGGCAACTACTCGATCGTGATTGTGACGCACAACATGCAGCAGGCGGCCCGGGTCTCGGACAATACGGCTTTCATGTATCTCGGTCGGCTGATCGAGTATGGTGGTACTGACGACATGTTCACCCGTCCCCGGTCCTCGCGTACCGAGGACTACATCACGGGCCGCTTCGGCTGAGCCGGGGCTGGTCCCGGTTCAATCCGGTCATATACGGTGAGGCGCCAATGATGTCGCAACAACATACGGTAAGGGAATTCGATACGGAGCTGGGTGATATCCGTGGCGCGGTGCTCGAGATGGGCAGGCTGGCCGGTGGCCAGGCTCTGTCCGCGGTCAAGGCGCTGCTTTCCGGTGACGTCGGACGGGCGCACTTCATCATTGAGGATGATCGGCGTATCGATGCGTTACAGTCAGAGGTGGAGGACAAGGTGTTCCGGATCATCGCGCGCCGGCAGCCTGTGGCCCATGACCTGAGGCTGGTGATCGGTGCGATGCGTATCGCCAACGACCTGGAGCGCATCGGCGACCTCGGCAAGAACGTGGCCAAGCGCGTGCTGGCGCTCGACTCGCCGCCGCACCGGCGGCTCGTTCCGGGAATCAATCGCCTGCGCGAGCTCGTGGTCATGCAGCTCGACGCGGTGATGAACGCCTATGCCCAGGAAAACGCGGATGCCGCCGAGCAGGTCTGGCGCCTGGATGTCGAGATCGACAGCACCTATACCTCACTGTTCCGGGAGCTGTTGACCTACATGATGGAGGACCCGCGCAATATCGGGTCCTGCGCTCACCTGCTCTTCTGTGCCAAGAACATGGAGCGTATCGGCGACCACGTCACGAACATCGCCGAGACCGTGATCTACATGGTCACCGGGGAGCTGCCGCAGGAAGAGCGGCCGAAGACAGACAAGACCAGCCTGATGCCGATCGAGTAGGGGCATGGCGGCGCGACGCATACTGGTGGTCGAAGATGACGGAGCGATCCGTCAGATGCTGGTGTTCAACCTCGCCCGCGCCGGGTTCGAGGTGGCGGAGGCCGAGGACTGCCGCAGCGGCCGCGAGCAGATGGCGGACGCCCGGCCTGACCTGGTGCTGGTCGACTGGATGCTCCCCGACGGCAATGGCGTCGACCTGATCCGGCTGCTGCGCCGGGACGCCACGCTGCGCGACATACCAGTCATCATGCTGACGGCTCGGGCCGAGGAGCGCGACAAGATCCAGGGTCTGGATGCAGGTGCCGATGACTACATCACCAAGCCTTTTTCCTCGCGCGAGCTCGTCGCCCGGGTGAACGCGCTGCTGCGCCGGGCACTAGCGCCACTGGATCAGCCGCTCGTCGCCGGCGAGCTGAGACTCGAACCGATGAGCCACCGCGTGTTCATGGGGGATCGCGAGATGAGCCTCGGGCCGACCGAGTACCGGCTGCTCAAGTTCCTTATGGAGAACCCTGATCGCGTCTACAGCCGCAGCCAGCTGCTGGACCATGTCTGGGGCCAGAACGTCTACGTGGAGGAGCGGACGATAGACGTGCACATCCGCCGGCTGCGCAAGGTGCTGGAGGAGTTCGGCGCTGATCGTTTCGTTCAGACCGTGCGCGGCGCCGGCTACCGTTTCTCGCAGCGCTGAGATGCCCGCGCACTGGCGCTGGCTGCTCGCAAGGACGCTCGCCCTGCTGGTCTTGGGCGGGACGGCTGGTACCCTGTTCGGCTCGGTTCTGGCGGGTCTTTTGCTCACCGCCCTTGCGGTCCTGGCCTGGCACCTGTATCACCTGTACCTGCTGGAACGCTGGCTCTCCAACGGCGGGAACCGGAAGCTGCCGGAGGGCGAGGGCATCTGGCCCCGCGTGTTCTCCCGTGCCTGGTTCTTCCGGCGCAGGGCCAAGTCACGCAGCAAGCGCTTTCGCCGCCTGATCCGCGAGGTGCGGGCCTCGACGGAGGCGCTGCCCGACGGAGGCGTCGTGCTGAATGACAAGCACGAGATCCTGAACTATAACGAAACAGCGTGTCGATTGCTCGGCCTGCGCCGGCGCCGGGATCGCGGGCAGCGGATCGAGAGCCTGATACGCGACCCCGATTTCGCCGGCTACCTGCAGGATCCGGCCGGGCGTCCCGCGCTGGAGCTGCCCGCGCCTGGTCAGGCCGATACCTGGATGTCCTGCCGGCTGATCCCCTACGGTCCGGGGCAGAGCCTGCTTGTGCTGAGGGACGTGACCCAGGCGGTCAGGATCGAGCGGATGCGGCGCAACTTCGTCGCCAATGCCTCGCACGAGCTGCGCTCGCCGCTGACCGTGATCGCGGGCTACCTGGACGCGATGGCCGAGGATCCGTCCCTGGACAGCCAGTGGCGCGAGCCGGTTGCCGTGATGAACGACCAGGCGCTGCTGATGCGCCGGCTGGTCGAGGACCTGCTCAGGCTGTCCAAGCTTGAATCCAGCTCGCGTGCGCCGGTCGAGGAGTTCGTCGATATTGGCAGGCTGGCCGGCATCGTCGCGCGCGATCTCGAGTCCACGATGGCGACCGATGTGCTGGCGATCGAGCTGGCGATCGAGACCAGCTCCGGCCTGCTTGGTGACGAGAGCGAGCTGCGCAGCATCATCTCGAACCTGGTCTCCAACGCGGTCCGCTACACGCCGGCTGGCGGAAAGGTCACGATTCGCTGGTCGGTGGACGACACCGGCGGGAGCCTCGTCGTGACCGATACCGGTATCGGCATTGCGCCCGAGGACATTCCGCGCCTGACCGAGCGGTTCTACCGGACGGATGCCGGTCGTGCGCGCCAGAAGGGTGGGACCGGACTGGGTCTCGCGATCGTCAAGCACGCGCTGCGCCGGCACGATGGCGAACTCTCGATCAGCAGCCGGCTGGGGGAGGGCAGCACGTTCAGCTGCCGCTTCCCCCCCGAAAGGGTCGCTCAGGCCGCTTCCTGACCCAGTCCCCAGCCCCCGCGGCCGTAGCCACGCGGCAGCCCGGCGTCCGGCGTGAAGCCGTAAAGGCTTTCCGCCGGCAGCGCTTCCTGCACGATCTCGCGGACCTTGAGCAGCCGGTTCAGGTTGATGCCGGTGTTGATCCCCATGGCATCCAGCATGAAGACGAGGTCCTCGGTAACGATGTTGCCGCTGGCCCCGGGGGCGAAGGGGCAGCCGCCGATGCCGCCGAGCGAGCTGTCCAGCGTCGTGATGCCCTCCTCGAGTGCGGCCAGCGCATTGGCCAGGCCCAGGCCACGGGTATTGTGCAGGTGTACGTTGGACAGCCGGTCCTCGCCGACCTCGGCCCGGACCAGCCGGATCAGGCGGCGCAGCTGGGCGGGGTTCGCATAACCGGTGGTGTCGGACAGTCCGACCTCGTTGCAACCGGCCTCCATCAGCGCGGCGGCGAGCTGCACGACCTTGTCTTCCGGCACGGGTCCCTCGAGCGTGCAGCCGAAGGCGGTGGACAGCGCGCCCTCGAAGCCGGGGCGCTGGTCCTCGGGCAGCGAGCGGATGAGCTCGGCGATCCTGCGCACCTCGTCCAGCACCTGCTCGTGGGTCTTGCGCAGGTTGGCCTTGCTGTGGGTCTCGCTGACCGACAGTGGCAGGCTGATCTTGTGGACGCCGGCCCTGATCGCGTTCTCTGCGCCCTTGAAATTCGGCACCAGCGCGGCGACGGTCAGCCCCTTGATCTTGAGGGCATGGGCCACGACCTCGGCCGCATCGGCCATCTGCGGCAGCAGCTTCGGCGGCACGAACGAGGCGACCTCGATCTCACGCACACCGGCGCCGGCCTCGGCCGTGATCCAGGCGCACTTGGCCTCGGTGGGCATCACCGACTTGACGCTCTGCAGGCCGTCACGCGGGCCCACTTCACTGATCAGTACATCGATATCGGGGTGTTCCTGCACCTGAGATTGCTCCTTGCTGCGCCAGAGATGCCTATTCTATATGCTCCGGTGCTGCGCGATAATGCCGCCCTTCCGGAGACCGCCGCATGCCGGTCGGCCAGGCCCCGCCGGCGGCTCCTTCGTGGTTTCTAGCTTTGCAAGGTAAGCCAATGTCTGGAGAGAAATTAGCCCCGCTCGCCGGGGTCCGGGTGGTCGAGTTCACCCACATGGTGATGGGGCCGGCGGCCGGGCTGATCCTGGCCGACATGGGGGCCGACGTGATCAAGATCGAGCCGGTCAAGGGCGACAGCACCCGGCACCTGCCCGGCTCGGGCGCGGGCTACTTCCCGATGTACAACCGCAACAAGCGCAGCCTCTGTGTCGACCTCAAGGCGCCGGAAGGCAAGGCCGCGGTACTGAAGCTGCTCGACACGGCCGACGTGCTGATCGAGAACTTCCGGCCCGGCACCATGGAGCGGCTCGGTTTCGGCTACGAGGCGCTGAGTGCGCGTAACCCGCAGCTGATCTACTGTTCGGAGAAGGGTTTCCTCGCCGGACCCTACGAGCACCGCACCGCTCTGGACGAGGTGGCGCAGATGATGGGCGGACTCGCCTACATGACCGGACCGCCCGGGCAGCCGCTGCGGGCGGGTACCTCGGTGATCGACGTGCAGGGGGGCATGTTCGGCGCCACCGGCGTGCTGGCGGCCCTGTTCCAGCGCCAGGCGACCGGGCACGGGCAGCGGGTCGTTGCCTCGCTGTTCGAGAGCACGGCATTCCTGGTCGGCCAGCACATGGCGCAGTACGCCGTGACGGGCAAGGCGGCCGCACCGATGCCGGTGCGTGTCTCGGCCTGGGCCATCTACCAGGTGTTCGAGACCGGGGACGGGGAGCAGGTATTCGTCGGTGTCGTCAGCGACAAGCAGTGGAAGGTGTTCTGCGAGGCCTTCGGCCTCGATGAGCTGGGCGCCGCCCCGACGCTGGCGAGCAACAATGACCGGGTCAAGAACAAGGAGCGGCTCCTCCCGGTCATCAAGGAGACGTTCGCCCGCTACACGAAGCAGCAGCTGATGGACAAGCTGGAGAAGACTGGCATTCCGTTCGCGCCGATCACGCGGCCCGAGGAGCTGTTCGACGACCCGCACCTGCTGGCCGGCAACGGACTGCTCCCGGTCACGGTGACTGATGGCCCGCATGCCGGCGAGCAGACGCGGCTGCCCGCGCTGCCGCTGGAGATGTCCGGCCAGCGCTTCGGGCTGCACCGGGATGTCCCGCGGGCTGGTGAACACAGCCGGGAGGTGCTGGCCGAGGCTGGCCTCGGCGAGGGAGAGATCGACGCACTGGTCAAGGCCGGGGTGATCGCTGCCGCGTAGCGCTGGCGCACTTGCCGGGACATTGGACAGGGGCCCCTCGGGGCCCCTTTTTCATGTCCCTGCGCCCTCAAACGCCCGTAACAAAAATGTCATCTATGCATCACCTGTCCGAAACAAACCAGACACATGATGCAGGCCACCCGCGACACCGGGTCCGGTATACCGCAACGGGCGGGTCCCGGGACCTGTACGGAGACTTGACTGATGAGAGCACTGCTCGCCAACAGCCTGCTGGCAATTGCTGTTGTTTCGGCCACGGGCCTGCCCGGTATGGTCATGGCCGACCCGAAACTCACGGGTCGCCTGCACCTTGATGCCGCGTTCTACGACGACGACAAGACGACGCTGGACAACGGGGTGCTCGTGCGCCGGGCCCGCCTGGGTGTCAACGGCAACTTCGGTGACGGTTTCGGCTATCACTTCGAGTACAACTTTGCCGAGAACTCACTGGGCGCAGCCGACCAGTTCCTGTCCTACAGCAGGCTGGGGCCGGGTCTCCTGAAGATCGGGCACTTCAAGGTGCCCTTCGGACTGAATGAGCAGACGAGCTCGAACAGCATCAGCTTCATCGAGCGCACGATGGGCACCGAGGCCTTCGTCGACGCGCGCAAGCTTGGTGTCGGCTACGAGCAGTTCGCCGACAACTGGGGCTACCAGTTCATGGCCTATACCCGTGGTGTCGGTGACGACAACGCCAGTGGTGATGAGCCGGTCGGCTTGGCTGCACGCTTCGTGTTCAACCCGCTGACGGGTGACGGCGGCACTGTCCACCTGGGCACCGCCATCGCCTACCAGTCAACCGATGACGACAACGAGGTCCGCTTCCGCGCACGTCCTGAAGTGCGTGCCGGCGGTACCCCCAGGCTGGTTGATACCGGCGCCATCGAGAATGTGTCGAGCACGCTGAAGCTGGGACTCGAGGCTGCCTGGGCCAGCGGGCCGTTCTGGGTTGAGGGGGAGTATATCTACGCCGACGTCAGCCGCAAAGGCGGCTTCAGTGACGCGGATTTCTCCGCCTGGCACCTGCAGACCGGCTACGTGTTCAACGGGACCCGGCCATACCGCGGCGGCCGCTTCCGCACAGTCAGGCAGAACAGCGATCGCGCCGCCTGGGAGCTCGCGGCCCGGTACAGCACGATCGACCTGAATGATGGCGCGATCAGCGGTGGCAAGCAGGGCAACGTGACGCTCGGCCTCAACGTATACCCGAGCGACAACGTGCGCTTCATGGCCAACGTGATCTTCGTCGACCAGAAGGATACCGCTGACAAACCGCTGGCCCTGGCCTTGCGCACCCAGGTCAACTTCTGAGTCGCGGAACGTGCAGGCGCCCCTTGGCAGGTCCTGCCACGGGGCGCCTGCATGGCGGGCGGTCAGTCGAGGTAGACCCAGGGGCGCCGCCCGCGGTCGGCGTCGCGGAACGCCTGGATCTCCTGCTTGTGGCGCAGGGTCAGCGCAATCGCATCCAGGCCCTCGAGCAGCATCTCCCGGTCCCCATCGCTGATCTCGAAGCCATGCTCCTGCCCGTCGGGGGCGGTGACGATGCGCCGGACCAGGTCGACCTTGATTAGGTTGTTTGCCGGGTCGGCCCGGACCTGGCTGGCCAGTGAATCGACCAGCGTCTCGTCGAACACCACCGGCAGGATGCCGTTACGCACGCAGTTGCCCTGGAAGATCGCGCCGAAGCTCGGCGCGATGATGCAGCGGATGCCCCACTCGGCCAGTGCCCAGACCGCATGCTCGCGCGAGGAGCCGCAGCCGAAGTTCTGGCCCGACAGCAGGATCTTCGCGTCCCGGAAGGGCGGCTGGTTCAGGATGAAGTCGGGGTTCTCCTCGCGGCTGCCCGGCGCCGTGTAACGCCAGCCGGCAAACAGCCCCTCGGACAGGCCCAATTTCGACACCCGCTTCATCTCCCGGCTGGGGATGATCGCATCGGTGTCGACATTGATCCGCAGCAGTGGTGCGGCGATCGCATCCAGCGTGGTGAACTTTTCCATCAGCGTTCCCCGTCCGCCTGTTCGAGCGTGCGCACATCGGTGATGTGGCCAGCCACTGCCGAGGCTGCGACCGTCGCCGGGCTTGCCAGGTGCGAGCGCGTGCGCGGTCCCTGGCGGTTCTCGAAATTCCGGTTGGTGCTGGTGACCACTCGCTGCTCGAGCCCGAAGCTTTCGCCTCCCGCGTAGAAGCACATCGAGCAGCCCGATTCGCGCCATTCGAAGCCCGACTCGGTGAACACGCGGTCAAGCCCCTCGGCTTCGGCAGCCTTCTTCACCTGTGTTGAACCCGGAACGCAGATGGCCCGTACCCCGTCCGCCACCTTGCGGCCCTTGAGCACGCGGGCCGCCTCACGCAGGTCGCTGATGCGGCTGTTGGTGCAGGAGCCAATGAACGCGGCGCCTACCGGCAAGCCGGCAAGGGCCCGCCCGGGCTCCAGGCCCATGTATTCGAGGGCACGCTCCATGGACTGGCGGCGATTGGCGTCGGTCTCCGCCGATGGATCCGGCACGTGCCCGTCGATGCCGGTGCCATGCTGCGGGCTGGTGCCCCAGGTCACCTGCGGGACGAGCTGGCTGCAGTCGACCTCGATCTCGCTGTCGTAGCGCGCATCGTCGTCGCTGGCCAGGGTCTTCCAGTGGGCCAGCGCGGCATCCCACAGCTCGCCCGACGGGGTGAAGGGCCGGCCGCGGACGTACTCGAAGGTCAGTTCATCCGGGGCAACGATGCCGGTCCAGGCGCCGAACTCCACCGCCATGTTGCACAGGGTCAGGCGTGCCTCGACCGGCAGCTGGCGCACCGCCTCGCCGGTGAATTCCAGTGCATGTCCGGCACCACCGCCAGCGCCGTAACGGTTGATCAGGTGCAGGATCATGTCCTTTGCGTAGACGCCGTCGCGCAGCTTCCCCTTGAAGTGCACACGCATCAGCTTCGGGCGCCGTACGACCAGCGTCTTGGTCGCCATCGCGTGCTCGGCCTCGGTCGAGCCGATGCCCCAGGCCAGCGCGCCCAGGCCGCCGATGGTGCAGGTATGGCTGTCCGGGCACACCAGCGTCAGGCCGGGCAGCGCGATGCCCTGTTCGGGCGAGACCACGTGCACAATGCCCTGCTGCTCACTGCCGAGATCGAACAGCCGGATGCCGGCGGCCTTGGCCGCGGCCCGTGTCGTGGTGATGAACTCGCGCCCGCCTGGCATGCGGGTCTCGTCGCCACGGCCGGGCAGGGTGTCCACGATATGGTCCATGGTGCAGAACACCTGCTCCGGGTGCGTGACCGCACGTCCGGCCGCTTCCAGCCCCTTGAGCGCGATGCTGCCGGTGCGCTCGTGCAGGAAGACGCGGTCGATCCACAGCAGCACGCTGCCATCGGGCTGCTGGCGCACGACGTGCTGGTCCCAGATTTTCTCGATGATGCTGCGGCCCATCGGCCAAGTCTCCAGGCAGCGGGCGAAGCCCCGGAAAAGCGCTCATTCTAGCAGGCACGGCTCAGGGGCAGCCCCCGGGGGTGGCGCAGCGCCGTATAATCGCCCCATGAGCCGCCTGTCCCATGTCGATGCCGCGAACCAGCCCACGATGGTGGATGTCGCGGAGAAAACCCGCAGCCGCCGCACCGCCCATGCACGCGCACGCGTGCTGCTGCCGGCCGCTGTCCGCGCGCGCCTGGTCGATGGCGAGCTGCAGTCCGCCAAGGGCCCGGTATTCCAGACGGCGATCATCGCCGGCACGATGGCGGCCAAGCGTACGCACGAGCTGATCCCGTTCTGCCATCCGCTGGGGCTCGAGGGCTGCCGGGTCACGATCACCGTAGCCGACGACGGCCACCTGGACATCGACTGCCAGGTCAGGGTCGAGCACAAGACCGGGGTCGAGATGGAGGCGCTGACCGGGGCCAGCGTGGCCGCGCTCACGGTCTACGACATGTGCAAGGCGCTGTCGCACGAGATCGTCATCGCCGAGATACGCCTGCTGGAGAAAACGGGCGGCAAGAGCGACTTCAGCGGCCGCGCCGCGGATGCGTGAGGCGCCCCTGCGCGCCGTCATTCTCGCCGGTGGGCAGAGCCGGCGCTTCGGGCGCGACAAGGCGTCGATCCCGCTGGACGGCATCACGCTGCTTGAACGGACCTTCGCGCTGGCCGCGGGCGCCGGCCTGCCGACGGTAGTTGCTGTCCGGCCTGACCAGCTCGACGACCCGCTGCGCGTCCGCCTGCCGTGCATCACCGACCTGCCCGGGGTGGCCGGGCCGGCCGCCGGCCTGCTCGGTGCCCACCTCGGCCTGCCGTCCAGCGCGTGGCTGCTGCTCGCCTGTGACATGCCGAGGCTGGATGCGGCGCTGCTGTCCATGCTGCTGTCGGGCCGGGATCCGGGCGCGGCAGCAACCGCGTTCACCAGCCCGGCGGATGGCAGGCCCGAGCCGTTGTGCGCCATCTATGAACCGGCTACGCTGGCGCGCCTTGCACCGCGCGCGATGCGGCAGAGGCCGCCGTCGCTCAGGGCCTGGCTGGAGCGTGAGCCAGCCCGGCTGCTGGCGGCTCCCGCAACCGATGTGCTGGCCAGCGCGAACACTCCCGGGGAGCTTCAACGCCTTGCCGGTGCCCGGCGCGCCGGCATGGCCCGAGACAGGACACCGGACTGATGGCAGACAGACAGGACAATCGACCCGACCGGGCCGCGGCCGAGGCGGCGGTGCGCACGCTGCTCGCCTGGATCGGCGAGGACCCCGAGCGACCCGGCCTGCGCAAGACGCCGGCGCGCTTTCTCGGCAGCTACGCCGACTGGTTTGCCGGCTACGGCATGGATCCGCGTGAGCTGCTCGGCAGCTCGTTCCAGAAGCCGGACCGCTACCGGCGCATGGTGACGCTGACGGGCATCGATTTCGAGTCGCACTGCGAGCACCACGTCGCGCCGATGATCGGCCGTGTCCACCTCGCCTACGTGCCCGACCAGCGCCTGGCCGGCATCAGCAAGCTGGTTCGCGTCGTCGAGGCGTACACGCGCCGCCTGCAGGTGCAGGAGCGGCTGACTGCCGAGATCGCCGATTGCATCGACGAGGTGCTGAAACCCCGCGGGCTTGCCGTCGTCGTCAAGGCCCGCCACCACTGCATGACCACCCGCGGGGTGCGGCGCCCGGGTGTCGCGATGCTGACGACCGAACTGCGGGGTGTGCTCGAGCAGGATACGGCGCTGCGCGAGGAGTTCCTCGCGCTGACCCGCGACTAGGCCCGCTCCGGCGCCAGCAGGTGCCAGATCCGCGGGGGCTCGCTGCCGCGATGGTAGGCCACGGCCATGTCTATCACTCGCCTGTCGTCCCGCGTGACGCGGTAATGCTGGCGCAGATGTGAGTTCCAGGACTCGTCCAGGAAGGTCTCGACGAATCGTCCCGCGTCCCGCGAGTCCTGGAACACGCCCCAGGCCATTGAGCCGTTGCGCAGCCGGATCCTGCGCACCTGTTGCATCGTGGCCATGAAGCCTTCGATGTCGTCCGGGTCGATCCGGTACTCGATGTTGACCAGCACCGGGCCACGGTCGCCCGGCACGGGCGTCGGCAGGCGTGGTTCGGGCAGCGGCTCAGCCGGCGTGGGGTCGCTGTGGGCGAAGCGCTCCAGATGCAGGTGGCGTGTCAGCGCGACGCCGAGTGTGCCGGTCACCGCTGCGGCTGTCAGCGCGAACTGGATTGACGTGAAGCTGGCCAGCCAGCCCCAGGCGGGTGCGCCCAGCGCCATAACGCCCATGAACGTGGCGATGAACACGGCCAGCCCGCGTGCGCGCACCCAGGCCGGAAGGCTGAGCTGCGTGATCACCTGCAGCGTCGACTGTGCAGAGATCCACGAGGCGCCCAGAAGCAGCATCGCGAGGGCGAGCAGCGGCAGGTTGCGGACCCAGGCGAGCGCAAGGCTGGCCAGCACCACTCCGAGCGTACCGAGCAGCAGCAGGGTGTCGCTGCTCATGCTCCGGCGCACGCGGGCAAGCTGGGTGCCGGCCAGCACTGCGCCTGCGCCCACACAGCCGAGCAGCAAGCCGTATGTGTCGGCATCGGCCGCGAGTTCGGTGCGCACGACCAGCGGCAGGAAGGCGAGCGGCGCGCTCATCGAGACGAACAGCGCAACCCCGCGCAGCAGGATCACGCGCAGCGCGGCCGACTGCCTCACATAGCGCAGCCCGGTGCGCATCGCGGCCGAGAACCGCTCGGCCGGCAGGTTGCTCGCCGGCTGCTGCGAGCGCCACATCCAGAGCACCCAGACGACGGCGAGGAAGCTCAGCGCATTGATCACGAACACGATGCCCGGGCCGGCCAGCGCGACGATGCCGCCGGCGATCGCCGGACCCAGCGCGCGGGTCGCATTGAAGGCCATCGAGTTCAGCGTCACCGCGGCCATCAGCTCCTCGCGCGGCACCAGGTCCGGGATCAGCGCGGAGAAGGCAGGCATCATCAGCGCGACGCCGCAGCCCATGGCGAAGGTCAGCAGCAGCAGCAGCCAGGCGCTGGTGATCCCGACCAGCGTCATGATGCCGAGTGATCCGGCCACGACGATGAGCCAGATCTGGATCGCGATCAGGTATCGGCGCCGGTCGAGCAGGTCGGCCAGCGCGCCGGCGGGGAGCGTCAGCAGGAACAGTGGCAGCAGGGCTGCGGCCTGCACCAGCGCGACCATGACCGGTTCCGGGGCCAGTGTGGTCATCAGCCAGGCGGCGCCGACGTCGTGCATCCACGAGCCGAGGCTCGAAACGACCAAGGCCAGCCAGAGTGCGCGAAAGACCGGACGGCGCAGCGGCGCGAGCGCGGAGCCTGCGGGGCTGGCCGGTGGGGTCTCGGGAGTGGCGCTCATTGCGGCCGGCAGGGTACCACAGGGGCTGCGTCGCAGGCCTATAATGCCCGTCACCCTGCAGTGGAGAGCACCGAGCCGATGGCACGCCGAATCGTCAGTTCGATCGAGGACATCAAGGTACTGGAAGGCCAGGAGGTCGGCGTCTCTGACTGGTTGCTCGTCGACCAGAAGCGCATCGACCTGTTCGCCGAGGCTACCGACGACCACCAGTGGATCCACACCGACCCCGAGCGCGCCCGCGCCGAGCTGCCGATCGGGGGCACCATCGCCCATGGGTACCTGCTGGTCTCGCTGACGCCCCGTATGCTCGAGGACTTTGTCGAGTTCCGTGGCGTCACGCGCGTGATCAACTATGGCCTCAACAAGGTTCGCTTCAAGAACATGGTGGCCAGCGGCAAGCGGATCCGGATGCGTTCGGTGTTGCTCTCCTGCCGCCAGCGTGCCGGTGGCGCCCAGGTGATCCTCGAGAACACGATCGAGATCGAGGGCGAGACCAGGCCGGCCTGCATCTCGGAGTCGATAGCCCTGTACTTCTTTGGCGACTGACGGCTCAGCCGCCGCGTCGGCAGAGCCGCGCGGCACAGCCGCGCTGCTCCATTCGCTCCGTTCCGGCCAGGAGAAAGCCGCAGGCCTCGTCGATGAACGGGTCGCGCGCATCGAGGCGCGTGATGTGCAGCTCAATGCCGTCGTCGTGCGCCGCTTCGCCACTGCCCGTGAGGAGGCCACTGCGGCCGATAGGGCCCTGCGCGATGGCCATCCGCCGGGGCTGCTGCACGGCCTTCCCATCACCATCAAGGACGCGATCGATCTCGCGGGGCTCCCGACCAGCTGCGGCGCCGACCCGCCGGTGGCCCCGCAGTCCACGATTGATGCCCTGGCCGTGGCCCGCCTTCGGGCGGCCGGCGCGGTGGTCCTCGGCAAGACGAACCTGCCGCTCTACGCGAGCGACTTCCAGACGACCAACGAGCCCTTTGGCACCACCGCCAACCCCTGGGCCCTGGACCGGACTCCGGGTGGTTCTTCCGGCGGTGGTGCCGCCGCCATTGCCGCGGGGTTCAGCGCTGCGGAGCTGGGCAGCGATCTGGCCGGCTCGCTGCGCCTGCCGGCGCATTTCTGTGGTGTCTGCGCGCTGAAGCCTACCCACGGCCTGGTTCCGCTGCAGGGCGCCCGCTTCGGGCCGGGTGCGCTGACGCGCGACCGTGAGCTCGCGGTGCTGGGGCCAATGAGCCGTGATGTCTCCGGGCTCGCCCGGCTGTTCGAGGTGCTGGCGGGACCGGGCCCGGTCGAGGCCCGCGGCTGGTCGCTCAAGCTCCCCGACGCGATGCCGTGCCCGGGCAGCCGGCCCGTCGCGCTGTGGCTGGATGACCCCTTCTGTCCGCCCGACCCGGCCGTGCGCGAAGGCCTCGCCAGCCTCGCTGACCGGCTGGCTGCCGCGGGACTGCGTCTCGCCGGGGCGGGTCCCGCTGGCTTCGATGCGCAGGCTTTTTTCGAGCTGCACTGCCGGCTCATGTACGGCGAGCTCTGCGGCGAACTCCCGGACGACGTATTCGCCTGGCAGCAGCGGCGTGCCAGCCAGCGCAAGCACCCGGTCGCCGACCGTCTGGCCCGGGGCCTGACTCAGTCGCACCGCGACTGGCTGGCCGCGCGCGAGCGCCAGGCGACCTGGCGGCTGCGCTTCGAGGCCTTCTTTTCCGAGTGGCGGCTGCTGCTGTGCCCGGTGGCTCCCACGGTGGCCCCCCCGCACGACAGCACACGGCTCGAGCTGCGCGAGCAGCCGCTGGGTGGCCAGCCGGCGCCGGTGCTGCAGCATATGTCGTGGCTCCTGCCGGCCAGCACGCTCGGGCTGCCGGCAGCCGTCGTGCCGGCGGGGCTGGACCCGGACGGCCTGCCGTACGGTCTGCAGGTCATTGGCCCCCGCTTTGCGGACCGGGATGTGCTGGCGATGGCAGCCTGGATCGAGCAGGTGCGCGGGCCCATGCCGGAACCTATCTGGTCCGACGCAGGCTACCGTTCTCATGCGCGGCCAGATCACGCTGCTTGAGCCGGTCCCGGTCGAGCTCGGCCCGGGCGCCTGGCATATGCCAGGTCGTGCGCTGGCCAAGGCTGGCGGACTGCTGGACGCCATTGCCGAAGTGATCCGGGATGTGCCTCTGCGCCAGATGCTGACGCCCGGCGGTCGGCGCATCTGCGCGCCAATGACGAACTGCGGGCGCCTGGGCTGGATCAGCGACCGGCGGGGGTACCGCTATTCGGCTGAGGATCCGCTGACCGGCAGGCCCTGGCCCCCGATGCCCGAGCTGGTCGCGCAGCTTGCCCGTCAGCTGGCAGGGGAGGCGGGCTACGCCGGCTTCGAGCCCGATGCCTGCCTGGTCAACGCCTACCGGCCCGGCATGCGCATGGGCCTGCACCAGGACCGTGACGAGGCGGATATGAGCCAGCCCATCGTCTCGGTCTCCCTGGGCCTGCCTGCCGTCTTCCTGTGGGGCGGCCTGCGTCGCGGCGACAAGGCGCGGCGGGTGACGCTGGCCCACGGCGACGCGCTGGTGTTCGGCGGTGAGAGCAGGATGTGCTTTCACGGCATCGCTCCCGTGGCCCGGGGCCGCCATCCGAAAACCGGGGAGCTGCGCTACAACCTGACGCTGCGCCGGGCTGCTGCCTGAAGGGAGGGTCAGAGCGCTGCCTGCAGCCGCTGCAAGAAGACCCGTATGCGCCTTGCGTTGGCGCCCACGTCCCCCTGGCCGACCCTGGACTTGGAGCGCAGGTCGACGGCGGTGCCGCCGTCCCGCTGCTCGATGCGGACCACGATGTCGTCCTTGAAGCCGAACCAGAACGTGGTGTCGGTCGCCTCGATCCGGCCCTCGGCCTCGCTCGCATCGACCAGCGCCCAGCCCATGCGCTCGACGACCTCGCGCGCGCGGGCGAAGACCTCTTCCGGCGGTGCGTCCGTCTGCAGCGTGACAATGTCGGGATAGGCGGCACGCTGCTGGCGGGCGATCTCCTCGCCTGCGTAATCCGGCGGATTGGCAGCCTGCGCTCGCAGTGGCAGCACCGCGACGAAGGCCGGCGGGTTCACCGTGTCGGTCGTGATGTCGTGGATCGGTGGCGAGGCAGCGGCGGCGCGCATCCACAGCCCGTTGTTCACGGTGAACGCGAGACCGACGAGAAAAGCCGCCCAGCTCAGCGCCTGCGAGGCAGCACCGCCGGTACCGCCACTGCGCAGAAGCCCGATCCCGCCGACGAGGAAGGCGGCGATGAACGCGATGCTGGCGACGACATAGGTCAGCAGACCACCGACCAGCGGGAGCAGCCCCAGCCGGTAACCTGGTCCGGAGACCAGCAGCAGCGCGATACCGATCAGCGCGGACCAGATCGCTGTCGAGCACAGCACCGAGCCCTTCTGGCTGCGTGGAGCAAGCGCGTCTTTCATCGAAGATCCCCCCTCGTGCGGCACCTGTGGCCAAGCGTATAGAATCAGGGCACCGGCCCGCCAGCACTTTCACCAGGGACTTGCGATGGACCCCATGCTCGCCGACCTGCTCGGACTACTCAGGCTGGAGCAGATCGAGGTCAACATCTACCGGGGCGAGAGCCGGGACATCGGCAGCCCGCAGGTGTTCGGCGGGCAAGTGCTGGGCCAGGCGCTGTCGGCGGCCAGCAGGACTGTCGAGGGGCGCCTGGTGCACTCGCTGCACGCATATTTCCTGCGTCGCGGAGACGTCAACGCGCCCATCGTCTACGAAGTCGATCCCGCGCGCGACGGCGCCAGCTTTTCCAACCGTCGCGTGGTCGCAATCCAGCATGGCCGCCAGATCTTCAACATGACGGCTTCCTTCCAGGTGCGCGAGGATGGCCTTGAACACCAGGCGACGATGCCCGAGGTGCCTGATCCCGAGTCCCTGCGCGACATCGGGGATGTGCCGGCCAAGCGCCTGGCCAGCCTGTCGCCGCGCATGCGCGAGTTCCTGACGCGGCGCCGGCCTTTTCACGTGCGCCCGGTGCGCCGCGCCGACGCCCCGGACCCTGGCCCCATGGAGCCGGCCAAGCACGTCTGGATGCGCGCAGTGGACCCGGTGCCGGACGACCCGGTGCTGCACTCCTCGCTGCTGGCCTACCTGTCGGACTATGAGCTGCTGGGTACGGCGACGCTGCCGCACGGCGTCCGTTTCGTCGATGGCCAGGTTCAGATGGCCAGCCTCGACCACGCGATGTGGTTCCATCGTTCCTGCCGGCTGGACGACTGGCTGCTGTTCTCGTTCGACAGTCCCAGCGCCTCCGGCGCGCGCGGGCTGGCTCGTGGCCAGGTTTTCCGTCGTGACGGTACCCTGGTGGCCTCGACTGCCCAGGAAGGGCTGATCCGCCCGCGCAAGCCCGTGTAGGAGCGGCTTCAGCCGCGAATCTTTTCTTTCTCTGGTTCAGAAGGGGGCAAGGGAGAATCCGGGTTCGCGAATGAATTCGCTCCCACAGGAATTCGCTCCCACAGGAATTTTCTCCCAAACGAATTCGCAGCCGCCCCGGTTAGTGCCTACATCCCGCTGTAGTTCGGCCCGCCGCCGCCTTCGGGCACGGTCCAGTGGATGTTCTGTGCCGGGTCCTTGATGTCGCAGGTCTTGCAGTGGACGCAGTTCTGCGCGTTGATCCGGAACGCCGGACGGCCGTCTTCACCATCAACCACCTCATAAACGCCGGCCGGGCAGTAGAGCCGGGCAGGCTCCCCGTAGCGTGGCAGGTTGCGCTCGATCGGTATCGAAGGGTCCCGCAGCTTCAGGTGCACGGGTTGGTCTTCCTCGTGGTTCGTGTTCGACACGAACACTGACGAGAGGCGGTCGAAGCTGATCTTGCCGTCGGGTTTCGGGTACTCGATCGGCCGGGCCTTGTCCAGCGGGTCGAGGCAGGCATGATCGGGCTGGCGGTTGCGCAGCGTGAACGGCAGGCGGCCGCCGAACAGGTTGAGATCGATGTAGCTGAACACCGCGCCGCCCAGCGTACCGAACTTCTTCTGTGCCGGGCCGAAGTTGCGGGCCTGGTGCAGTTCACGCCAGACCCAGGAGTCGCGCACGCGCTGCGGGAAGTCCTCCAGCACGGCAGGCCCGTCCTGCGCGGACAGTGCCGCGTAGACGGACTCAGCCGCAAGCATCCCGGTCTTCATCGCCGTGTGTGAGCCCTTGATCTTCGCGTTGTTCAGGAAGCCCGCCTCGCAGCCGACCAGCAGTCCGCCGGGGAAAACCAGGCGCGGCAGCGACTGCAGTCCACCCTTGTTGATCGCCCGGGCGCCGTAGCTGATCCGTTCGCCGCCCTCGAGATAGCGGCGGATCGCCGGGTGCTGCTTCCAGCGCTGGAACTCGTGAAACGGGCTCAGGTGAGGGTTGCGATAGCTGAGTGCGACGATGTAGCCCAGATAAACCTGGTTGCCGGATGCGTGGTAGAGGAAGCCGCCGCCCTCTGTGTCGCTGGCCAGCGGCCAGCCGAAGGTGTGCACGACCTTGCCCTCCTCGTGCAGCGCCGGGTCGATGGTCCAGATCTCCTTGAGCCCGATGCTGTAGTGCTGAGGGTCGCGGCCCTCGTTCAGCCTGAAGTGCTTGATCAGCTCCTTGCCGAGGTTGCCCCGGCAGCCCTCGGAAAAAATCGTGTAGCGCGCCCTGAGTTCATAGCCGGGCGTGAATCCGTCTTTTGGCTGGCCATCGGCACCCCGACCCATGTCACCGGTGATCACGCCGCAGACACGGCCATCCTCGAGGATCACGCGTTCGGCGGCAAAGCCGGGGAACACGTTTGCTCCAAGGTCCTCGGCCTGGCTGGCCAGCCACTGGCAGAGGCGGCCGAGGCTGATGATGTAGTTGCCCTCGTTGCGCATCGGGCGCGGGATCAGCGCATGGGGTACCCGCATAGAGGCATGCTCGCCGCGCAGGAACAGGAAATCGTCATGCGTGACCGAGGTGCTGACCGGTGCGCCACGGTCCTTCCAGTCGGGGAACAGCTCACTGAGCGCGGTCGGCTCGAAGACGGCGCCCGACAGGATGTGCGCACCGATTTCCGCGCCTTTCTCTATCACGCAGACATTGAGCTCACGTCCATCGGCCTTTGCCTGTTGCAGCAGCCGGCAGGCGGCAGCCAGGCCTGAGGGGCCGGCGCCGATGATGACGACATCAAACTCCATCGATTCGCGCTCGGACATGGGTACTCCGGTGCTGGGGCAGGGGCGCCGGGGCCGGATTGTAGCACCGTGGCCCCTTGGCCCGGCTTTGCGCCGGCGTGCCTGCGCTGTAGAGTGGGCGCCCTTCCGGGAACCGCCGCATGCAGCTGCAGGATCGCTATACCAGGGCTCTCGAGGAGCATGGCCTTGCGCATGATTCCGTGCAATGGGAGACGCTCGCCTCGCTGGAGCGCGTGCGTGCGACGCTGTGCGCGCGCCATCCCGCCAACGGAGGGTGGCTGGCGCGTTTTCTGGGCCGGCGCAGGCCGGCAGCCCCGGTCACGGGGGCCTACCTCTGGGGTGGCGTGGGTCGTGGCAAGACCTTCATGATGGACCTGTTCTATACGAGCCTCCCTTTCGAAGACAAGCTGCGCCAGCACTTCCACCGCCTGATGTACCGTGTGCACGGGAGGCTGCGCGAGCTGCGCTCGGAGCCCGACCCGCTGCGCGCCGTGGCGCGGGAGATCGCCGGCCGCGCCCGCGTGCTCTGCTTTGACGAGTTCTTCGTCAACGACATTGCCGATGCGATGATCCTGGGCAAGCTGCTGGAGCACCTGTTCGAGCATGGTGTTACGCTGGTGGCGACATCGAACATCCACCCGGCCGGGCTGTATGCTGGCGGCCTGCAGCGCCAGCGCTTCCTGCCGGCAATCGACCTGATCACGCGCCATACCGAGGTGCTTCACGTGGACGGCCCGGTGGACTACCGGCTTCGGCTGCTCGAGCGCGCCGAGATCTACCACTCGCCACTGGACGAGGCTGCAGAGCTGAACCTCGAGCGTTACTTCCACCAGATGGCACCGGAAGCCGGCCTGAGGGATACGTCGATCGAGATCCATGGCCGGGAGATACCTATGCGCCGCAGGGCGGACGGCATCGCCTGGTTCGAGTTCGCCGCCCTCTGCGATGGCCCGCGCAGCCAGGATGACTACATAGAGATTGCCCGCTGTTTCCAGACCGTGATCCTGTCCGGCGTGCCCCTGCTGGACGAGCTGCGCGAGAACGAGGCTCGGCGTCTTGTCGCGCTGGTGGACGAGTTCTACGAGCGCCGCGTCAAGCTGATCATCTCGGCCGCCGTGCCGCTCGGAGACCTCTACCAGGGCGAGCGGCTTGCCGGGCCCTTCATCCGGACCCGCAGCCGCCTCGAGGAGATGCAGTCGCGCGAGTATCTCGCGACCGCGCATCTGCCCTGAGCGCCACCGTGGCGCCTGCGCCTGCTAGACTGTGGGCTGGGGCCCGCCAGCGTCAGCCGGTCAGCTGCAGGCCAGGGACGGCTGCTCCGCCGCCAGTCAGGACCACAAGGGAGAACGAAAATGCCTGGCAAGCTCGTGCTGTGCCGCCATGGCCAGAGCACCTGGAACCTCGAGAACCGGTTCACCGGCTGGACGGATGTCGATCTTACCGCGCAGGGGCGCCAGGAGGCCGCCGCGGCGGGGCGCGAGCTGGCAGCGCTGGATTTCACCTTTGACCGTGCGTACACCTCGGTGCTCAAGCGCGCCATCCGCACGCTGTGGCTGATCCTCGAAGAGCTCGACCGGATGTGGCTGCCTGAGCAGCGCGACTGGCGGCTGAACGAACGCCACTACGGTGCGCTGCAGGGCCTGAACAAGGCCGAGACCGCAGCTGAGCACGGCGAGGACCAGGTCAAGATCTGGCGACGCAGTTATGACATCGCCCCGCCGGCGCTGGAGGAAAGTGACCAGCGCCATCCGGCGCACGATCCCCGCTACCGGGGCATCTCGGCGCTGCCGGCGACCGAGTCGCTGAAGGACACCCTGGCCCGCGTAACGCCCCTGTGGGAGCAGGAGATCGCGCCACGGCTCAAGGCCGGCGAGAACATACTGATCGTTGCGCACGGCAACAGCCTGAGGGCGCTGGTCAAGATGCTCGACGGCATGTCCGAGCGGGAGGTGCTCGAGTTCAATATCCCGACAGGAATTCCCCTGCTCTATACGTTCCGCGACGACTTTCGCCCACAGGGGCGCGACTTCCTGGGCGACCCGGCGGCCGTCTCTGCTGCGGCCGCCGCCGTGGCGAAACAGGGCAGCGCGCGGGGCTGAGGCGGGGTGTGGCGATGATCTGCGCGCTGGGTGAGCGTACTCCGCAGCTTGCACCAGACAGCTTCGTGGCGCCGAACGCGATGGTGATCGGCGACGTGGAGCTGGGGCCCGAGACCAGCATCTGGTTTGGTGCCGTCCTGCGCGGCGACGTGGAGCGCCTGACGATCGGGCGCGGCACGAACATCCAGGACAACAGCGTGCTTCATTCCGACCCGGGCGCACCGCTCGTGATCGACGAATACGTCACGGTCGGTCACATGGTTATGCTTCATGGCTGCCACATCGCCCGCAACTGCTTGGTCGGCATTGGCAGCATCATCATGAACCACGCGCGGATCGGCAAGAACTCCATTGTCGGCGCCAACTCGCTGGTGACCGAGGGCAAGTCGTTCCCGGACGGCGTGCTGATTGTCGGCTCACCTGCGCGCGTCGTGCGCGAGCTCAACGAGCGGGAGATCCGGGAGCTGCGCGCCTCGGCCGATCGTTACATCGAGCGCGCCCGGGAATACCAGCGCCACCTCCGCACTTTGTAGGAGCGGCTTTAGCCGCGAGCCCCGCCGCAACCCCATGTCCCTTTGGGAGCGACTTCAGTCGCGAACTTCGCAGGTTTTCCGGCACGGACCCGGGGTACGGGGGCCGCTTGGAAAACAGGAAGTTCGCGACTGAAGTCGCTCCCACAGCGGTGCCAGCTCCTAAAACGCCGAATCGGCGCCTCAGGGAATCTCCACCGCGATCGCCGTCGCCTCACCGCCGCCGATGCAGGCGCTGGCAATGCCCCGGCGCAGGCCGCGGGCCCGCAGCGCGTGTATCAGCGTGGTCACGATGCGTGCCCCGGTGGCGCCGATCGGGTGACCGAGCGCACAGGCGCCGCCGTTGACGTTGACACGTTCATGCCCGATTCCGAGCTCCTGCATCGCAACCATCGTCACGCAGGCGAAGGCCTCGTTGATTTCGTAGAGGTCCACGTCGGCCGCCTTCCAGTCGAGACGGTCCAGCAGGCGGCGCATCGCGAAGGCTGGTGCCGTGGTGAACCATTCCGGCTCGTGGGCGAAGGAGGCATGGCCCGCGATGCGCGCCAGCGGCGCCAGCCCGCGACGCCCGGCTTCCGCAGCCGGCATCACCAGGAGCGAGGCGGCGCCGTCGGAAATCGAGGACGAGGTGGCGGCGGTCACCGTGCCGCCCTTCGCGAAGGCCGGGCGCATCTCGGGTATGCGGCCCGTGTCGCAGCGTCCCGGCTCCTCGTCCTGCTCGACCACCGCGGTGGCCCGGCGCGTCCTGACGGTGACCGGCGCCAGCTCGGCAGCAAAGACTCCGTCGCGCAGCGCTTTCTGCGCGCGGCTCACGGACTCTATCGCGAAGGCATCCTGGGCCTCGCGGCCGAGCCTGTAGCGCTCCGCCGTGGCCTCGCCGAACACGCCCATCATCTGCTGGTCATAGGGGTTCTGCAGGCCGTCGAAGAACATGTGGTCCAGGACTTCCTGGTGGCCCATGCGATAACCGCCGCGCGCCTTGGGCAGCAGGTAGGGCGCGTTGCTCATCGACTCCATGCCGCCAGCCAGCGCGATGCCCGTGCTGCCCGCACGCAGCCGGTCATGGGCGATCATCAGCGCGACCATGCCGGACCCGCAGACCTTGTTCACGGTCATCGAGGCCGTGGATGGCGGCAGCCCGGCGGCCAGCAGTGCCTGGCGCGCGGGTGCCTGGCCGAGGCCGGCGGACAGCACGCAGCCCACGACTGCCTCGTCGATGGCCTCTGGCGCAAGTCCGGCGTCCTCCAGGCAGGCGCGCGTGGCCGCGGCCGAGAGCTCCGGCGCACTGCAGCCCGACAGGCTGCCCTGGAAGGATCCAATCGGCGTGCGCCGGGCGGCGACGATCACTATCGGGTCTGCGCTCAAGACAGCTGGGCTCCGGGTGACGGGGGTGGCAAGGCGCGCATTATGGGGTCAGGCAGCCATCAGCGCCAAGCTGCCAGCTGGTCATGCGGCTGCATCCGGCTCGTCCAGGCGGGCCAGGATGCGCGTGCGGCTGGCTTCCAGCAGCGTCCGGGCATCCTGGCCCGCCGGATCGGCCGGGAGTGGCTCCAGCAGCTCCACGACCAGGCTGCCAGGCCGGGGCAGCAGCTGCCGGGCCGGCAGCATCGCGCGGCTCCCGCGAATCACCGCCGGCACGACGGGCCGGCGCGAATGCACGGCGGCGGCGAAGGCGCCGGCCTGGAAGCGGCGCAAGCCGGGCTCCGGCCGGAACGTACCCTCGGGAAAAAAGACGAGGCCCTCGCGGGTCAGTGCCCGCTGCAGCAGTCGTCGCACGTCCAGCGCGCCCCGCTGGCGATCAAAGCGCTCGACGAACTCCGAGCCGATCCGCCGCAGCACGAAGTGGGCCAGCGGCACGCGCGTCATCTCGTTCTTGATCACGAAGGCAAAGCGCGGCGGCAGGACCGCAGTCATGATGATGCCGTCCAGGTAGCTCGCGTGGTTCGCCACCACCACGCAGGGCTGGTCGGGCAGGTGGGCCAGTCCCCTGGCTTCCAGGCGTGTGCCCCAGAGCCACAGCAGGCACCGCGCCGCAGCGCGCACCACCTGCCGGCGACGGTCCATGCCGGGCGTGAACAGCAGCGTGAGCAGGGTGGCGAGGCCCGTCACCAGGAAGCTCGCCATCGCCCAGGCGCCGAACAGCCCGTTGACCAGCCGTCGCGTCGCGCTGTCGCGGGGCCGGACCGACTTGCCGGGCGTGTTCACGTAATCCATTGATCTTTTTGTGAGTGTGGTCACGCACCCGGTACGCTGCGGCCCGCATACTCGGTCTCAAGATCGCCGTGGCTGATTTCCGGTGCCGGCGTGTTTGACCGCGGAGGTTAACCACGCAGGCCAGCAAGGTCCAGCGCGGCCGTCGGGCAGGATTCAGGCTGGCGCTCGGGCGGCTGGCCAGTTCCCGGGCGCGGCCCAATCACGGAAACTGGAAAAGATGGGACAGGCTTCGGACACATCGAACGGCGACAGCATCGTCGAGAAGTTCCTCGATGCGATCTGGATGGAGCGGGGGCTGTCCGTCAACACGCTCGGTGCCTACCGGGCCGATCTGCTCGCCCTGCAGCGCTGGCTCGCCCAGCGTGACACCAGCCTGATCTATGCGGTCCGTGCCGACCTGCTGGCGTTCATGGCCTGGCGGGCAAAAGAGGGCGCGAAACCTCGCTCGACCGCACGCCAGCTGTCCAGCTTCCGCCGCTTCTATCGCTTCCTGCTCCGCGATGGCCTGATCACGGAGGATCCGACGGTCAAGATCGAGATGCCGAAGATCGGTCGCTCGCTGCCGAAGTCGCTGACCGAGACTGAGGTCGATGCGCTGCTGCAGGCGCCCGATGTCAGCGATCCGCTGGGACACCGTGACCGTGCCATGCTCGAGGTGCTGTATGCGACGGGCCTGCGCGTTTCCGAGCTGATCAACCTGCACCAGAACCAGATCAACCTGAACCAGGGCGTGCTGCGAATCCGCGGCAAGGGTGAGCGCGAGCGCCTGATTCCACTGGGCGAGGAGGCGCAGCGGTGGCTGCGCGACTTCTTCGGGTCGGCTCGCGGAGAGATCCTGCTCGAGCGGCAAAGTGATTATGTCTTCCCGACCCGTCGCGGAGACCGGATGACCCGCCAGGCGTTCTGGCACATCATCAAGCGCTATGCGCGCAAGGCGGGGATCTCGGCCCGTATGTCGCCGCATACGCTGCGTCACGCCTTCGCGACACACCTGCTGAACAACGGGGCCGACCTGCGTGTCGTACAGATGCTGCTGGGCCACAGCGACCTGTCGACGACGCAGATCTACACCCACGTGGCCCGGGCGCGCATGAAGGAGCTGCACGCGCAGCATCACCCCCGCGGCTGATCCTGTTCATCCCCATCCGGTAGAATCCCCCGACACTCGGGCCGCGGTGCCTGACTCAATGCAGCACAGGACGGGATACGGGATGATTCATCGCTTGCTTGTTGCCTGGCTGGCTCTGGCCTGCCTGCCTTCGCTGGTGCTGGCCGACGAGGCCGCCGAGCGCGTGGCCGGATTGTTTCCCGGCGTGGGTGTCGCCAACGTGCGTCCGGCGCCGCTGCCAGGCTTCTTCGAGGTCCGGGTGGGTACGCAGATCTTCTACGTGACTGAGGATGCGCGCTTCCTGATCCAGGGCGAGCTCTACGACGTCGAGACAACGGAGAACCTGACGGCCTCGCGCCGCGCCTCCGTGCGCCTGGACGCGATCGAGGAGATGGGGGAGCCCACGATGGTCGTGTTCGCGCCGGATAGCTGGAGCCACACGATCACCGTGTTCACGGACATCGACTGCGGCTACTGCCGGCGGCTGCAGCGCGAGATCGCGGACTACATGGCGCTGGGGATCCGCGTGCGCTACCTGTTCTTCCCGCGCAGCGGGCCCGGGACCGAGAGCTGGACCAAGGCCGAGCAGGTCTGGTGCTCCCCGGACCGGCTCGACGCGATGACCCGTTCCAAGGCCGGCCAGCGCCTGACGGCCAGTGCCTGCAACCCGAACCCGGTGGAGGCGCACTTCGAGCTGGGCCGGGACCTGGGCATACGCGGTACGCCGGCCCTGATTACAGACAGCGGCGAGCTGATTCCGGGCTATCTGCCCGCGGCCGAGCTGCTGCGGCGTCTCGAGGCCAACGGCGGCTGAGCCCCTTGGGCTTCAGCGCTCCAGGTGCTGTAGCTTGTCCTTGACCTTGGCCCACTCGTCGGCATCCTCCGGGACCTTGCCGATCTCGGTGATCACCGGCCATTTCTTCGAGAGTTCGGCGTTCAGCTCCAGGAACTGCTCCTGCCCGGCCGGAATCTCGTCCTCGGAGAAGATTGCCTCGACCGGGCACTCCGGCTCGCACAGCGTGCAGTCGATGCATTCGTCCGGGTCGATGACCAGCATGTTCGGGCCTTCGTGGAAGCAGTCGACAGGACAGACTTCCACGCAGTCCATGTATTTGCAGCGGATGCAGCTATCTGTGACGACGAAGGTCATGTTCCTCTCCTGGCAGCGCCCGCTACTTTAGTCACTGCGCGGGCCAATGCAACTGCAGGCGGCCGCCATAAGCCAATGCCCGCGCGGCATATCGCCACGCCTTGCGTCAGGTCAGCCGCTTCCGCGGCGCCGTCGCAAGCCGCGCCGGCTCTCCCGGTCGTCTGTCCAGCCAGGTCTCGAGCGCGATGCGGATGCTCGCGAAGGCCAGCTCTTCCCAGGGGATGTCCCCGGGCCTGACCAGCCTGACCTCCAGTGATTCGCTGCCCGGTCCGTACTCGGATACAGGCATCCGGGCGCGAAAGAACACATGCACCTGGGCGGCCTGGATTACGTCGACGATCGAGAACAGCTCGCCGATCTCGACATCGGCCTGTGCTTCCTCGCGGGTTTCCCGCGCCGCGGCCTGGGCCAGTGTCTCGCCGATCTCCATGAACCCCGCCGGCACCGTCCAGTAGCCACGGCGCGGCTCGATCGCGCGCCGGCATAGAAGTATCCGGCCCTGGTATTCGGGGACGCAGCCGACCACCAGGCGCGGGTTCTGGTAGTGGATCGATCCGCAGGCGACGCAGACCCAGCGGGGCCGGTTGTCGCCCTCGGGCACCATGGAGCGCACCCCGGCGCCGCAATCACTGCAGTACTTCATCGACTCAACGCTGCCTCGGTGGGAAGGTTCGCCTGGCCCCGGCTGCGGCTTTTGGCCGCTGTTACAAGGCCGCCAACCTGTTTATGATCGGAGCTGAATCCAGACCGGAACAGCATCATGAACAAGCCTGCCATTCGTCACGTGTTCGTCTGCACCACCGACTATGCCGACCACTGGTCGCGCACGATCGCCAAGAAAAAGGCCCAGATGGCCGCGATGAGCGAGGAGGAGAAAAAACGCATCCTCGAGGCGAAGCCCGAGGAGCACGCCGACGGTCACCGCGGTTCCCATTGTGGCATGAGCATGGGTGGCAGTATCTACGAGATGTTCCAGCGCCGCCTGCGCGAGGCGGGCATAGAGGATGTCATTGTCAGCCCCAATGCCTGCGTGGCCCAGCATGCTTACGGCTGCGTGGTGATGGTCTATCCGGATGGTCTCTGGTACCGCATACACGACATGAGCGACGCCGAGAAGATCCTCGAGCAGCACATCATCGGCGGCGAGCCCGTTCGCGAGCTCGTGCACCGGCGGCTGAACCCCGAGCGCAGCAAGGGCATCCCGGAGGCCGTCGCTGCGGCAGCCCCAGCCAGCGCCGCGTCCTGAGCCCTGCGTCCCGACTGCCCGGAGAACCGAGAGATGTCCGATTCCGATCACGAGAGCTGCTGCGCCGAAGGTTTCGAGGAGTCCCAGCCTAAGATTCTTGGCAAGCTGCGTTACCATGTCTTCGTCTGCACCGACGCCGGGGATTTCTGCGGCTGCGAGCAGGCAGGCTCGCCGGCGCTGCTCGGCGCGCTGCGCCAGGAGCTGGTGCGCCGGCGCCTCATGGCGCAGGTGAAGATCACCCTGATGCAGTGCCGCCAGCCGGATGCGCCCGGGCCCGTCCTGGTCGTGCACCCGGAGGGCAACTGGTACGGTGGCGTCAAGCCTGCCGACATACCGGAGCTGGTCGAGCAGCAGCTGGTGCGCGGTGAGCCCGTGGATCGGCTGCGGTTGCAGCTTCCGCTGAAGCCTGTCACCGAGGTCCCAGAGCACGTCCGGAGCTGATCGGGGGCGGCTGGCCCTGGCTGGTGCCGGTGGCCCGACTCGAACGGGCACGGTCTCGCGACCGGTGGATTTTGAGTCCACTGCGTCTACCAATTCCGCCACACCGGCAGCGGGCAGCAGGATACACCCCGCCCGCTCTGGCACAAAGCTGCTCCTGAAAGGCGGCCTGCCGGCTCGAGCGACGCTCAGCCGGGCTCCGCGGCCAGCCCCGACTCCACGATGCCGATCTGACGCAGGCGCGCCGGGTCGCGCACCTGGATCCTGTGTGCCTCCGGCAGGCTGATCACGCCCTCGGTTCGAAGCGCGGTCAATGCACGGCTGACCGACTCTCCAGTCAGGCCGAGGAAGTCGGCGATGTCCGTGCGCGACATCGGCACCGGGCATTCGTCGCCGGTGTGCCCCAGCTTGTGATGCTTGAAGTGCAGGTACCAGATGAAGGCGGCCACTTTCTCCAGCGCCTGCTTGCGCCCCAGCGTGAAGGCCAGTTCGGCATGGCTGTCCAGCAGTCTTGCCATGCGCCTGCGTAGGCGGTTGCCGGCGGCAGCGTGGCGGTCAAGCAGCGTATCGAGCTGCCGACGTGACAGCAGGCAAGCCATCACATCACCGAGGGCCAGCGCACCGTACTGGTAGACGGGTTCGGCGCTGAAGGCGAAGAAGTCGCCCGGGAAGAGGAAGGCAATGACCTGTCGCCGGCCCTGGGCAGTCAGCCTCAGCACCGAGGCATGGCCGCTGCTCAGCAGGAATGCCCGGTCGGCCGGCTGCCGCTGCTCGATGATCCACTGCCCGGAGGTGAAAGACTGCTGGCGCACGAGACCGAAGAGCGCTGCGATACCGGCGTCGTCAAACGCCCCGCAGACCGTGCCCTGGCGGCCCGCGCAGCCATCGCAGGGCAGGGAGGTCTGATCCATATCAGTGATCAGGCTCATCGGGACAGCTATTGTGCCGGTGAACCAGATACGGGGGAACTGCCGCAATGTCCTGGACCAGCATCAGGCAAGAGCTGACGCTGCTTGCCTTCAACGAGGGCGTGTGGGCCGACACCTACCGCTGGTTCGATGCCGAGGGGAACAAGCTGGACGAGCACCGCTGCACGATGCTGGTGGCCTTCCCGGAAGAGCCCCCCTTCGCCTATCACCAGACCAACATGTACACCTGGGCCGATGGCCGGGCGAGGACCAAGGATTTCCGGATCCGTTACGTGGAGGGCTCGCGACGCTTCACGATCTGGAACGACGACGTGGCCGGCTGGGTCACCGAGCCGGCCGATGACGACGAGAACCTGACGACGCTGATGAAGTGGGTCAGGATCAGCGAGGATCCGGCCGACCGCGGCGTCTATTACGAGATGATCAACAACAGCCCCTGCGGGCGCTGGCGCCAGCGCGTCTGGCAGCAGCTGCAGGACGGCCGCGTCGTGCGCCGCTGCCTGATCAACGGCGAGAAGATCGCCAGCGACTGGCGTCCCTTTGTGGGCGGCAACCCGGACTGGGACTTCGTGAAGCCAGAGGCGTTGCCACGCTGATCGCAGGCCGTGCGCAGGTGTCCGGAGAGAGGCAATGAGGGAGCAGGAATTTTTTCGCGATCCGGCAGTGGACCAGCTGATGCGCGCGTTCCTGGCGCTCGCCACCGAGCTGCAGGTGACGCGTCGGGAGGTTGCCACGCTGCGCAAGGCGCTGGAGACCCGCGGCATGCTTGATACGGAGCTGCTCGGGCGCATCGCTTGCGCCGCCCCCTCTCCGGAGGAGGAAGCGGAGCTCGCGCGCTACGTTGCCGCGCTGCTGGACCCCCTGCGGGTAAACCCGCCTCGCGGTGAGCGGCAGGGTGACTGAGCACAACGGACCGGCGCTGGCTCCCGATGAACAGGCCGCGCAGGCTTTCCTGCGCGCGGCGAAGCTTTATTGGTCCGGGCCCATGTACCGGGCGCTGCGTCGCCAGTTCGTGGCCCGCGGGCTCGACGCGGCTGAGCCTGACCAGGCCGAGCGGGCAATGCGGGGTGAGCCCGGCTACGCGTTCTTCTGCTGGCTCGAGCATCATCTGCAGCGGGAGAAGTATGCTGGCCCGCGCGGGCTGGTCCACATCGCGGAACGCCAGCGCGCCGCCCTGCTTGCGCGTCTCGAGGAGGCTGCGGGCGACAGTATGAGCAGCGGCCTGCTGGAGCTGGATCCGCAGCTGGAGCTGCCCGGCTGGTACGTCAGGACCGACTACCATCAGCACCCCGGCGGCGTCTGGTCCGACGAGCTGGCCGGTTTCGTCTATGAGCTCGGACGCCGTACGACGCTGCCCGCGCAGCTCGATCCCTATGCCGTGCACCAGCGCTTCGCCGCAGCTGTGCCGGACGGCGATCGCCGGCGCATACTCGACCTTGGCTGTGGCACCGGCCGCAGCCAGTTGCCGTTCGCGCTGCGCTGGCCCGAGGCCGAGCTGTACGGCATAGATCTCAGCGCCCCCTGCCTCAGGCTGGCCCACCTGAACGCGCGCGAGCTCGGCGTGAGGGCATGGTGGGCCCAGCGCCGCTGCGAGGCGACCGGCTACCCGGATGCGCATTTTGACCTGCTGCATTCGACCTTCCTGCTCCACGAGCTGCCGCGCCGGAGCGTCGAGGCGCTGGTCCGGGAGGCCTGGCGGCTGCTTCGTCCCGGCGGACACTTTGTGCACCTGGACTTCCACTCGCCGCCGGGCGGGAGCTGGGGTGCATTCATTCACTACGGCCATGCCCGGCGCAACAACGAGTTGTTCATGCGCAGCTTCTGCGAGACGGACTTTGCAGGCCTGCAGCGCGCTGCAGGCTTCGAGGACATCGACATGCAGCTGTTCGACGATGGCACCGGCCTGCCTGGCCCCGATGGCATCAGCGAAAGCTGGCGATTCCCGTTCCAGCTGTTCATCGCGCGAAAGCCAGCCTGAGCATGTGGGCCCGCCCCTACATCGGCCGGCTGCCGACAGACTCGGTGCCCTGGTCCGGATTCCCGCTGTTCGCGCCGGGGCGCGACCTGGGGGGCGTGCTGCGGGTGCTTTCCCGTGACCCTTCGAATGGTGCCGGCACCTGCCTGTGGCAGATCCCGTCCGGGTGGGCACATCCGGGTGGATTCACGATGGCGGGAGACGAGCAGCTGTTCGTACTCGAGGGCGAGTTCCACAAGGGCGACCACCGCTATCGTCCCGGATGCTACGGCTATCGCCCCGCCGGCCAGACGCACGAGGCGATGCGCAGTCCGGGCGGTGCGCTGCTGCTCGCGATGTGGGACAGCGCGCCGGATCTCGCGAGCATGCCGGGAGCACACCAGGTCGAGACTGGCGAGGGTCTGCGCTTCGTCGATACGGGCTTTGTCCCGGCCGTTCCGACACCGGTGCAGGGTCCACCGGCGGGGATCGACGTGAAGATCCTGAACCGCTACCCGGACAGCGGCGGGATGACCATGCTGATCACGATTCCTCCGGGCTGGGAGGAGTCGCGTTCAGAGCACCATGACTGCGTCGAGGAGAGCTTCAAGCTGTCTGGCGGGATCTGGATCGTCGAGAACGGCCGCGAGCAGGTGCTCTGTGCCGGGGACTACTTCTTCCGCCCGCCGCGCATCAAGCACGGCCCCATGCGCACGGAGGGGGGCACCAGCTCCCTCATCAGGTTCAGCGCCCGGCCCGAGAATCACTACGGGCCCGTGAATTCCATGCCGGAAAATCACCGCGGCGAGCGGCAGCTGTGAGTGCGAATGCCGCCTCGCTCTTGTCGAAAAACCTTACAGTCATTGCGGAGCAGCAGCAGGTTTGGGCCCACAGTTCCGTGATATGTGCATGATTTTATGTCGTCACGCTGGTTCTGGCACGAATCCTGCTGAATAACGGCTCACGTTTTCTTCGCTCAAGACGACAAGGGTTTAGTTAAATGAAAAAGATGGTTGTGATTGCCTCCGCAGGCCTCCTGGCGCTCGCCGCTGACGTTGGCGCAACGCCCATTACGCTGCAGTACACCGGCTTTGTTGCGGGTTCCCAGAACGGACAGATCACAAACGGGAGCAGCACGCAGAGTGTCGCCGCCGGCCAGTTCAACTTCAACGTGATCAACGACGGCGGTGTCTACTGGGACGACACGCTGCAGGCCTTCTGCATCGACGTCGACAACCGGCTGGTCACGGGCGGCCAGGTCGTTTACGACTTCACGGTGGCGGCCGCAAGCTCGCGCCTCAGTGGCGCCCAGCTCGCCCTGGTCGGGCAGCTCTACGAGAACAATGCCGGCTCGCTGGGCAGCAGCCTGAACGATGCCGCGTTCCAGCTCGCAGTCTGGGAGATCGTGTTCGAGCCCAACCCGACGTCGCTGGACGACGGCCTGTTCTCCTCGTCGTCATTTGGCGCCAATGGTGGTGCGCGCGCCATTGCCAACGGCTGGCTGGCGGCCCTCGACACGTCGAGCACCGCGCTCAGCGCGGCCTGGGAGTTCTACGTGCTCGAGCCGCTGAAGCCGAAGGAAAACCAGGCGCTGATCGTCGCCCGCCCCGTCCCCGTCAGCGAGCCGGGCATGATGCTGCTGCTCGCCGGTGGCCTGGGCCTGCTGGTCGGCCTGCGTCGGCGCCGCGTCTGAGCAGAGCTGCCGGAAAGGTAGAAAACGCAGCGCAGGGGGAAGGCGCTGATCGCCCGGATCCGCAAGGGTCCGGGCGGTTTTCTTTTCCGGCCTGCTCCGGGCTGCGCAGATGGATGCAAGCGCAGCCTTTGCGTCCAGGCGGCGCTGGAGGCCAAGCGCTGTAGCAGCGCAAAGTGTGACGCGATTCGCGTCGGATAAGCTGACAATCCGCGACTGACTTCCAGCACCCCGCGCGCCCCTCGATTACGCAGGTGAATGATCGCGCAGGGTTTTGCGCAGGCTGGCACGAATCCTGCTTTTCCCAGGGTGAAGTCAATAACACCCTGAGAAAAAAAGGATTTAGTCAAATGCAAAGGATTGCAGTCATTACAGCCACCGGCATGCTTGCCCTGGCCGCTGACGCCAGCGCTTCGCAGATCACGCTGCAGTACACCGGCTTCGTGAGCACACCGGCCCCAACGGGGCAGATCACCAACCTGGGCAACTCGCAGGGTGTCGCCGCCGGGCAGTTCAACTTCAACGTGGTGAGCGACCCGGGCGGAGTCTACTGGGACAGTACGCTGCAGGCGTTCTGTGTCGATATCGACAACAATCTCGTGACCAACGGGTCGGCGATCTACGATTTCGGCATCGCGACGGCCAGCACCCGGCTCTCGAACCAGCAGCTGGCGCTGGTCGGCCAGCTCTACGACAACCACGCCGCGGCCCTGGGCACGAACCTGAACGATGCGGCCTTCCAGCTGGCGATCTGGGAGATCATCTACGAGCCTGACCCGATGTCGCTCAGCACTGGCGTGTTCTCCTCGGCCTCGTTTGGCGGCGCACGCACCATTGCCAACGGCTGGCTTGCTGGCCTCGACACCTCGGCCAGTGCGCTCAGCACGAGCTGGGAGTTTTTCATCCTCGAGCCGGTTACGCCGCAGGTGAACCAGGCGCTGATCGTGGCCCGCGAGGTGACGCAGGTCAGCGAGCCGGGCATGCTGCTGCTGCTTGCCGGTGGCCTGGGCCTGCTGGCCGGCCTGCGCCGGCGCCGCGACTGAGAGGGAAGCGGACCTCAGAATAACTAGATACAGCGCGGGGGGAAGCCGCTGGACGCCCGGATCCTCAAGGGTCCGGGCGTTCTCTTTTCGGGCTTCGGGCCGGCCCGGGCGGCTACAATCCGCGCCGATGGAAAACACCGCACCCTTCGATTTCGAGCTGCCGGCAGCGCTGATTGCCCAGCAGCCCTTGCCCGAACGCAGCGCGAGCCGCCTGCTGGTCTCGTACCGGGATGGTGCGCTGACCGACAGATGCATGCGCGAGCTGCCCGGACTTCTGCGGCCGGGCGACCTGGTCGTCGTCAACGACAGCCGCGTGCTCAACGCGCGGCTGGCCGGGCGCAAGGAAAGCGGTGCGTCTGTCGAGCTGCTGCTCGAGCGCATCGAGGCGCCCGACCAGGCGCTGGTGCAGATGCGGGCCAACCGGCCAGCGCGCCCGGGCGCCCGGATCCTCTTTGCCGATGGCAGCAGCGCCGAGGTCGTGGGGCGGGAGCTGCCCTTCTTCCGGCTGCGCTTCAGCGCGCCGGTGCTGTCGCTGCTAGAGCGGCTGGGACAGGTGCCGCTGCCGCCCTATATCCGCCGGCCCGACGCGTCCTCTGACCGCGAGCGCTACCAGACGGTCTACGCGCGCGAGCCCGGCTCCGTCGCCGCGCCGACCGCCGGGCTGCACTTCGATGCGCCGCTGCTGGCTGCACTGGAGCAGGCCGGTGTCGGCCTCGGGCGGCTGACGCTGCACGTGGGCGCGGGAACGTTCCGGCCGGTCCAGCCCGAGCAGGTCGCCAGCCGCAGGCTGCATGCCGAGTATCTGCAGGTTGACGAGGCGCTCTGCGCCCGCGTTGCTGCGACGCGGGCTGCGGGCGGACGCGTCGTCGCCGTTGGCACTACGGTCGTGCGCGGCCTGGAGACAGCCGCCCGTGGCGGCGAGCTTGCGCCCTATGCCGGCGAGACCTCGCTGTTCCTGATGCCGGGTGACCGGTTCCGCGTCACCAGCCTGCTGCTGACGAACTTTCACCTGCCTGGCTCGTCGCTGCTCTGGCTGGTCGCCGCGTTCGCGGGCACCGCGCGCATCGCGGCCGCCTACCAGCATGCGATTGACCAGGCTTACCGCTTCTTCAGTTACGGGGATGCCATGCTCCTTGAGCGAGCTGACGAGGCCGGCGCATGAGCGGCCAGTGTGGATTCAGCCTGCTGGCCAGCTCGGGTGCGGCACGCCGCGGCCGCCTCACGCTGGCCCACGGGAGCGTGGAAACACCGGCCTTCATGCCCGTGGGGACCTATGGCACGGTCAAGTCGCTGACCCCGGAGGAAGTGCGCGCTTCCGGGGCCGAGATACTGCTGGGCAACACCTTCCACCTGTTGCTGCGTCCCGGCGCCGAGATCATCCGTGCCCACGGCGGCCTGCACGGGTTCATGAACTGGCCGGCCCCGGTCCTGACCGACTCCGGTGGCTTCCAGGTCTGGAGCCTCGCCGGGCGGCGACGCGTGAGCGAGCGCGGCGTGGAGTTCCAGGCTCCAACCGATGGCAGCCGTGTCTTCCTCGGCCCCGAGGAGGCGATGGCCATGCAGGCGGCGCTGAACAGCGACATCCAGATGGTCTTCGATGAATGCACGCCGTACCCGGCCAGCGAGCCGGAGGCCCGCGCCTCGATGGAGCGCTCGTTGCGCTGGGCCGCGCGCAGTCGCGACGCGTTCCAGCGCGAGGGCAGCGATGCCGCTGGCAATGCGCTGTTCGGTATCGTACAGGGCGGCATGTACGAGGCCCTCAGGGCCGAGTCGCTGGAGGGCCTGCTGCGGATCGGTTTCCCCGGGATCGCGCTGGGCGGACTCTCGGTGGGTGAGCCGGCCGCGGAGCGCGAGCGGGTGCTCGCGGCCATCGTGCCGTTGATGCCGGCCGGGCTGCCGCGCTACCTGATGGGTGTCGGGACACCCTCCGACATCATCCGCTCCGTACTGCAGGGCATCGACATGTTCGACTGCGTGATGCCGACGCGCAACGCCCGCAACGGCACCCTGTTCACCAGCCAGGGCACGCTGAAGATCCGCAATGCCCGCTACCGGGACGACCCGCGCCCACTGGACGAGGACTGCGGCTGCTACACCTGCCAGCACTACAGCCGGGCCTACCTGCGCCACCTCGACCAGTGCGGGGAAATGCTCGGGCCGCGCCTGGCCACGATCCACAACCTGTTCTTCTACCAGCAGCTGATGGCCCGCCTGCGCGATGCGATCGAGGCCGGCACGCTGGAGGCGGTCGCCCGGGGGCTGCTTGCCGCGCAGGAGCGGTCCCCGGCTTCTGTGCCATAATGGCGCGCCGGATTTTCTGCCACGGGCAAGGTACTGATGGACTTCTTCATACAGAGCGCTTGGGCCCAGGCGGGGGGGCAGGGTGGCGACCCGTTCCTTAGCCTGCTGCCGCTGATCCTGATCTTCGTCGTATTCTGGTTCCTCCTGATCCGCCCGCAGCACAAGCGGCAGAAGGAGCACCGGGAGATGGTCGCCAAGCTCGCCGTCGGTGACGAGGTCGTGACCGCGGGCGGCCTGCTCGGGCGTATCACCGACGTCAAGGAGCAGTTCGTCCGCGTGCAGATCACCGATGCGGTCGAGGTCACGGTGCAGCGGCACACCGTCGCCGCCGTCGTTCCCAAGGGCACGATGAAAAGCGTCTGAGCGCAAGCACGGAACCCGGACATGAACCGTTACCCTGTTTCCGCCAACATCGCGATCCTGCTGGTCGTGCTGTTCGGCATCCTGGTCGCGCTGCCCAACGTCTTCGGTGAGGATCCCGCGGTCCAGGTCAGCCGGGATACCGGCATGGACTTGTCGCCAGCCGAGCTCGCTCGCGTCGAGCGCGCGGTCGATGCGCTGCCTGGCGTAGTCGCCGCGGTTCCGGACGCGGGCCGGCTGACCGTCCGCTTCGCGAGCGTCGACGACCAGCTGCGCGCCAGTGACCAGCTGCGCCAGGACCTCGGCGCAAACTACGTCGTCGCGCTGACGCTGTCCCCAAGAACGCCGGATTTCCTCCGGGCGCTGGGCCTCAGGCCGATGTCGCTCGGGCTCGACCTGCGCGGTGGCGTGCACTTCCTGTTCGAGGTCGACATGGACTCCGCCATCCGCCAACGGCTGGATATCTATGCTGAGGACTTCAGCCGGATACTGCGGGACGCGCGCATCGGCCGCAGCGTGGAGGTCGTGGGCGACCAGGTCAGCGTGCGCCTCAGCGACCCAGAAGACGCCGCCCGGGCGGAGCGGCTGATCCGCGAGAGTGACCGCGATCTCGAGATCCAGCGCCGGACGACGGCCGAGGGCGCCGAGATCCTGGTCCGCATGAGCGACGAGCAGATCCGCGAGCGGCAGAACTTCGCGCTGAACCAGAACATCACGACGCTGCGAAACCGCGTCAACGAGCTCGGCGTGGCTGAACCCATCGTGCAGCGCCAGGGTGCCGACCGCATCGTCGTGCAGCTGCCCGGCGTGCAGGATCCGGCCCAGGCCGAGCGCATCCTCGGCGCCACGGCCACGCTGGAGTTCCGCCTGGTCTGTGACGGCGAGAACGCGTTCGAGGCGCAGCGCCGCGGCCGCGCGCCGATCGGATGCGAACTGTTCGAGGACCGTTCCGGCAACCCGGTGCTGCTGCGCCGGCGCACGATCGTGACCGGCGACCAGCTGGTCGACGCAAGCCAGGGTTTCTCCGAGGGCAGTCCCGCCGTCTTCGTCCGGCTCGACCGGCGCGGTGCCGATTCAATGCTGGAGACCACCCGCGCGAATCTGCGCCGGCCCATGGCGGTCGTGTTCGTCGAGCAAAGGCGCGAGACGGTCGAGCGCAACGGCGAGCAGGTCGAGGTCACGCGCGAGGACAGGCGCGTGATCAACGTCGCCACCATCCAGGGTGTGTTCAGCAGCAACTTCCAGATCACCGGGCTCGACGTGCTCGAGGCGCGGGATCTCGCGCTGCTGCTGCGCGCCGGGGCGCTGGCCGCGCCGATATTCAAGGTCGAGGAACGCACGGTCGGGCCGAGCCTCGGCCAGGAAAACATCGACCGCGGCATGATGGCGATTGCCATCGGCCTTCTGCTGGTGGTCATATTCATGGCCATGTACTACCGGACCTTCGGCCTGATCGCTGATCTCGCGGTGCTGCTCAACCTCGTGCTGCTGATCGCGCTGATGTCGCTGCTGCAGGCCTCGCTGACGCTGCCCGGCATCGCTGGCATCGTGCTGACCGTGGGTATGGCCGTCGACGCGAACGTCCTGATCAACGAGCGAATACGCGAGGAGGTGCGCAACGGAAACTCGCCCCAGGCGAGCATCCACGCGGGCTATGAAAAGGCGTTCTCGACCATCGCTGACGCCAACATCACCACCTTCATCGCCGGTCTGGTGCTGTTCGTGTTCGGCACGGGTCCGATCAAGGGCTTTGCGGTGGTCCTCTGTCTCGGCATCCTGACCTCGATGTTCACCGCGATCTTCGTCACGCGCGCGGTGGTCAACCTGGTCTACGGTGGCCGCCGCATGGAAAGACTGCCGGTCTGAGGTGACGCATGGAATTCTTCCGCAAGCAGACCAACATCGACTTCATGATGCACCGCCGCCGCACGGCGGTGGTCTCCGGCATCCTGCTGCTGGTCGCGATCGCCGCGCTCGCGATACGGGGCCTCAACTGGGGTATCGACTTCACCGGCGGCGTGCTGCTGGAGGTCGGCTACCCGCAGGCGGCTGACCTGGTCCAGATCCGTGCCCAGCTGGCCGAGGGCGGCTATGGCGATGCGGTAGTGCAGAATTTCGGCACCGCGCGCGACGTGCTGATCCGGATCATGCCGCGCGAGGGCGTCGACAGCGGCGCGCTGGGCCAGCAGCTGCTGGACGTGCTGCGTGCGGCCGAGCCCGGTGTGGCGCTGCGCCGGATTGAGTTCGTCGGGCCGCAGGTGGGCAGTGAGCTGGCCGAGCAGGGCGCGCTCGCGATGCTGTTCACGCTGCTGATGATCATGGCCTACATCATCTTCCGCTTCCAGTGGAAGTTTTCTGTCGGGGCCGTCGCAGCGCTGGCGCACGACGTGATCCTGGTCGTCGGCATCTTCGCGCTGTTTGGCTGGACCTTCGACCTGGCGATCCTGGCGGCGATCCTGGCGGTGATCGGCTACTCGCTGAACGACACGATCGTCGTGTTCGACCGGGTGCGCGAGAACTTCCGGAAGATCCGCCGTGGCACCCCCGAGGAGATCGTAAACCGCTCGGTCAACGACATGCTGAGTCGCACCGTGATGACCAGCTTCGCTACGCTGCTGGTGCTGCTGGCGCTGCTGTTCCTTGGCGGCGAGACCCTGTGGGGCTTCTCCATGGCGCTGACGCTGGGCGTCATCGTCGGCACCTACTCGTCGATCTACGTGGCCAGTGCAGTCACGCTGGCGCTGGGCATCAACCCGCTGGACCTGCAGCCGCCGAAGCAGGACGAGGAAGACGAAGAGCTGAAGGCGACCCCCTGACGCAGGGGCGGATCTCAGGCCGGCTCCGGCAGGTGCGGGCGGAGCATCTTAAGCAGGGCATCGTGCACCTTCGGTGTGCCGGCAACGAGGTTTCCGGAGTCGAGCCACGGGTCGCCGGGCACCAGGTCACTGACGAGGCCGCCCGCCTCCTGGATCATCAGTGCGCCTGCGGCGATGTCCCAGGTGGAGAGCCCGAACTCCCAGAAGCCATCCAGCCGGCCGGCTGCAACGTAGGCGAGGTCGAGGGCGGCGGAACCGGGGCGGCGGATTCCGGCCGCCTCCTGCATCACGCTGCCCAGCATCGCCAGGTAGGGCTTCCCCCAGCGCAGGTTGCTCCGGTAGGGAAACCCGGTGCCGATCAGCGCTCCCTCTACCGATACCTGCCGGCTCACGCGGATGCGCCGCCCGTCGAGCTGCGCGCCGGAGCCGCGGATTCCGGTGAACAGCTCCTGCCGGCAGGGATCGTAGATCACGCCGGCCTCCAGCGTGCCGCGCACCTTGAGCGCGATCGAGACGGAGAAGACCGGGAAGCCATGGATGAAGTTCGTCGTGCCATCGAGCGGGTCGATGATCCAGACATGGTCGCCCTGGCCACTCAGCCCGCTTTCCTCGCCGAGAAAGGCGTGGTCCGGATAGCGGCGGCGGATCGTCTCGATGATCTGCTGTTCGGCTGCCAGGTCCACCTGCGTGACGAACTCGTTGCGTGCCTTGCTGCGCACGTCGAGCCGGTCGATGCGGCTGAATTCGCGGATTGCCAGGTCGCCACCCTTGCGGGCGGCCTGGATAGCGGTGTTGAGCAGGGCCTGCATCGATCGTTCCGGCTGCGGGGAGCCGGCATTGTAATGGAAGCCAGGCCGGCCTGCGGGCCGGGCCTTCCTGGCCTAGAATGTCCGCCCCCGGATTACGGGCTCCGCCCGGTGGCAGGCTGAACCTTGACGATGAACAGGCATCCGGTGCGCTTCGTGCTGGTCGAGACCTCGCACCCGGGCAACATCGGCGCCTGCGCGCGCGCGATGAAGACCATGGGCTACGACGAGCTCGTGCTCGTGAATCCGTCGGAGTTCCCGTCCGGCGAGGCCCGTGCGATGGCCTCCGGCGCCCAGGACGTGCTTGCGGCCGCGCGCGTCACGACCAGCCTTGCCGAGGCTGTCGAGGACTGCGGCCTCGTGATAGGCGCCAGTGCCCGGCACCGCCGCATCGGCTGCCCTGAACTCGCGCCTCGCGAGTGTGCGCAGCAGCTGCAGCGCGCAAGGCGTGGTGGTGCGGTGGCGCTGGTGTTCGGCCCGGAGCGGTCCGGCCTCAGCAACGAGGCGCTGGACCTGTGCAATGCGCTGGTCTACATCCCGGCGAACCCGGCCTACAGTTCCCTCAACCTGGCGATGGCGGTGCAGCTGCTGGCCTGGGAGCTGCGCCAGCAGGAGCCTTTCACGGCCACCTCGCCTGAACCGGATGCGCCGCTGGCGGCACTGCGGGAGATGGAGCTTTTTTACGAGCACCTGGAGCGCGTGCTCCTGCAGAGCGGGTTCCTGAACCCGGCCAATCCGCGCCAGCTGATGCGCCGGCTGCGCCGGCTGTTCAACCGCAGCCAGCTCGACCAGAACGAGCTCAACATCCTGCGCGGAATCCTGAGCGCGCTCGCGCCAGGCTCCGGTGCCCGCCCGTCGCGTCCGCTGCCCGGACCGCTGCGCTCGGTGGAAGCCACGCCACCGGCCATCTACCTCGACTACGCGGCCTCGACGCCGCTGCTGGAAGAGGTCAGGGAGACCATGCTCGAGTGCCTGGGCGCTGACGGGCCCCACGCAAATCCTTCCCCAACGTCGCATGGGCCGGCCAAAGCCGCCTGGGCCATCGTCGAGCGCGCCCAGGCCGATGTCGCCGCACTGCTGGGCGCCGGGCCTGAGGAGATCGTGTTCACCTCGGGCGCCACCGAGGCCAACAATCTTGCGATCATCGGCGCGGCCCGGCAGCGCAGCCACCGCGGCCGTCACCTCGTGACAGCGCTCACCGAGCATGCCGCAGTCCTCGAGCCCTTCCGTCACCTGGAGCGCAACGGCTTCACTGTGACCTGGCTGTCGCCGGATGCTCAGGGCAGGATCGATCCGGCGACGCTCGAGGCGGCGCTGCGTCCGGACACGACGCTCGTGTCGCTGATGCACGTGAACAACGAGACCGGCGTGATCAACGACCTGGGGTCGCTGGGGGCGCTGTGCCGGGACCGCGACATCTGGTTCCACTGCGATGCCGCCCAGGGGCTCGATCACCTAGCGCTTGACCTGGGCCGCGTGCCGATTGATCTGCTGTCGCTGTCTGCGCACAAGTTCTACGGACCGAAGGGCGTTGGGGCGCTCTACCTGAGACGCGAGCGTATCCGGCGTGTCGAGCCGCTGCTGTTCGGCGGCGGGCAGCAGCGCAGCCTGCGCCCCGGCAGCCTGCCTGCGCACCAGCTGGCCGGCCTCGGCGCGGCAGCCCGGCTGGCGGCCGTCTCGCGCGAGCCGCGTGCCCGGCACCTCGAGGCGCTGCGCGACCGGCTCTGGGCGCAGCTGCGCGGCCTGCCGGACACCTGGCTGAATGGAGAGGGGGCGCCACGTGCGGGCCATATCCTGAATGTCTCCGTAGCCGGCGTGCATGGGGAAAGCCTGCACCGCGCGCTGCAGCCGCTGGCCGTCAGCGCCGGCTCCAGCTGCGCGGCGGGCCGCGGTGAACCCAGCCACGTGCTGCGCTGCCTGGGCCGCAGCCAGGCGCTGGCCGAGAGTTCGGTGCGCTTCAGCTTCGGCCTGCCCACAGGTGACGAGGAGGTCGACCGCGCGGCCCTGCTGTTTCGCGAAACCGTGACCCGGCTGCGCCGTCTGGCTGGCCCGCTGGCGGTCTGATGGGCAGCCCGGAGCCGCTGGAAATGGCCTTTGCCGCGGCGCTTGCCCGACGGCCAGGGCCGCCCCCCGGCAGCAGCATGCTGCTTCGCGGTGAGGCTGGCGGCACGGAGCAGGGTGTCCGGATTGCGTTCCAGCTGCGCGTGGGGACCGACGGCCGGATACTCGCAGCCGGCTTCCATGCCTGGGCCTGCCCGCACCTGCTTGCGGCCTGCGAAACCCTGGCCTCGGGCTGGCTGCCGGGCCTGCCCGTCGCGGCGCTGGCCGAACCGGACTGGGGCGACCGCCTGGCCGCGCTGGCCATACCGGCGGAGAAGGCCGGACGGCTGCTCGTCCTTGCGGATGCCTTGCGGAACTGCAGCCGTGATTGGGATACTAGTCGGCTTGACCCTTCCTGAACCCCTGACCTGGAGCACCCATGGCCGTTCAACGCACGCTGTCCATCATCAAGCCTGATGGTGTCGAGAAGAACCTGATTGGCGAGATCTATCGCCGCTTCGAGCAGGCTGGCCTGCAGGTCGTCGCCGCCCGGATGATGCACCTGACACGCAGCCAGGCCGAGGGCTTCTACGCAGTGCACCGTGAGCGCCCCTTCTTCAACGACCTGTGTGCCTACATGACCACCGGCCCGGTGATGGTCCAGGTGCTGGAGGGCGAGGGCGCGATCGAGAAGCACCGCGCGCTGATGGGTGCCACCGACCCCAAGAAGGCCGAGAAAGGCACGATCCGGGCCGACTTCGCGACCAGTATCGAGGAGAACGTCGTCCATGGTTCCGACGCTCCCGAGACAGCGGCCCAGGAGATTGCCTGGTTCTTCGCCCAGGGCGAGATCTGCCCGCGCACGCGCTGATGGGTCATGACAGAAGCCGCGCTGAAGCCCCTGGGCCTCCCCAAGGCTGAACTGGAACAGCTGTTCGCCACGCTGGGCGAAAAGCCTTTCCGGGCGCGGCAGCTGATGCGCTGGCTGTACGGCCGCAACGTGCTGGATCCGGTGGCGATGACCGACCTCAGCACGGCGCTGCGCGAGCGCCTCGCCGAGCAGGCCGACTTTTCGCTGCCGACGATCCATGCGCACGAGGCTTCGGCTGATGGCACGCGCAAGTGGCGCCTCGCGGCCGGCGGCGGACAGCTGATCGAGACCGTGTTCATCCCGGAGGTGGCGCGCGGGACGCTGTGCGTGTCCTCGCAGGTCGGGTGCGCGCTGGACTGCGCGTTCTGCGCGACCGGCCAGCAGGGCTTCAACCGCAACCTCGGCGTGGCCGAGATCATCGGCCAGGTGCTGGTGGCCCGGCGTGAGCTCGGGCTCGATGCGGAGGGGCGTTCGCCAGTGACCAACATCGTGTTCATGGGCATGGGTGAGCCGCTGGCCAACTTCCGCCCGGTCGTGCAGGCCTGTCGCGTGCTGCTGGACGACTTCGGCTTCGGCTTGTCGCGCCGGCGTGTCACGGTCAGCACCTCCGGGATCGTCCCGCAGCTGCGCCGCCTCGCGCGCGAGACCAATGTCGCCCTGGCCGTTTCGCTGCATGCGCCCGATGACACGCTGCGTGACCGGCTGGTGCCGATCAACCGCCGCTACCCGATTGCCGAGCTGCTCGATGCCTGCTGGGAGTATGTCGAACTGACGAATACCTGGACCGTGACCTTCGAGTACGTGCTGCTGGCCGGCGTCAACGACAGCCCGGGGCACGCCGATGCGCTGGTGGGACTGCTCGGCGGCCGCCCGGCCAAGGTCAACCTGATCCCGTTCAACCCGTTTCCGGGCACGCGTTTCCAGCGGTCCTCGCCGGAGGTCGTCGATGCGTTCCGCCGCCGGCTGCTTGGCGCCGGGCTGCGCGCGATCACGCGGCGCACGCGCGGGGACGACATCGCCGCAGCCTGCGGACAGCTCGCAGGGCAGGTCGAGAACCGGGTGCTCGTCCCGCTGGGCCAGAAGCCGGGGCAGCCGCGATGCGACGCCTGACGGGCCTGCTGGTCGCGGCGTTGCTGCTGTCGGCCTGCGCCGGCGGCGGTACCCAGACGCGGGACATGCAGCGCGAGGCCGCCGAGATCAACCTGCAGCTCGGCATCGGCTACCTGCGCCAGAACAATCTGGTGGCCGCCCAGGAGCGGCTGGAGCGCGCGATGCAGCAGGATCCCGGCCTGGCCATGGCGCCTGCGGCGCTCGGGCTGGTGTTCGAGCGCCTCGAGGACCCTGACGGGGCCGAGCGGCTGTACCGCCGCGCCGCCTCGCTGGGGCCGCGCGATCCCGACATCCTGAACGCGCTGGCGGTATTCCTCTGCTCGACGCGCCAGCAGCCCGAGGAGGCGCTGCGCTACTTCGATCGGGCGATCGCGGTGCCGCTGTCGGTCAAGGTTTCCAACAAGGCGATGCTGAATGCTAATGCCGGCACCTGTGCAAGACGCATCGACCCCGGCCGCGCCGAGACCTACTTCCGCACCGCCCTCAACCACGATCCGCAGTGGGTCGACGCGCTCTTCCAGCTGGCCGACCTGGCCTGGAGCTCCGGTGAACCGCTGCGCGCGCGTGCATTCATCGAGCGCTACTTGGCATCGGGGCAGTCGAGCGCAGCCGTGCTGCTGCTCGGCTGGCAGGTTGAGCGCGCACTCGGCGATGCCGATGCGGCGCTGGGCTATGCCCGGCGCCTGCGCAGCGAGTTTCCGCGCTCCCAGGAGGCGGGGCTGCTGCCGGCCGACCTGCGATGAGCGATGTGCAGGCGATCCGCGGGATGGCCGACATCCTGCACCCGCAGAGCGCGCTCTGGGCGCGGGTCGAGCAGGTGATCCGCGGGCTGCTGGAGCACTATGGCTACCAGGAGATCCGGATCCCGATCGTCGAGCGCACCGAGCTTTTCAGGCGGTCGATCGGCGAAGTCACGGATATCGTCGAGAAGGAGATGTATACCTTCGACGACCGCAACGGGGTGAGCCTGACGCTGCGTCCCGAGGCCACGGCCGGTGTCGTGCGTGCGGCGATCACCAACGGGCTACTGCACAACCAGCGTCACCGCCTCTGGACCTCCGGCCCGATGTTCCGCTACGAGAAGCCGCAGAAGGGCCGCTACCGCCAGTTCCACCAGGTGAGTGTCGAGGCACTGGGTTATCCGGGCCCCGACATCGATGCCGAGCTGATCCTGATGACGGTGCGGCTCTGGCGCAGGCTTGGCATCGAAGACTTGGAGCTGCAGCTCAACTCGCTGGGTACGCCGCAGGCGCGCGCCGGCTATATGGCGGCCCTCAGGGAGTACTTCAGCCGTCACGAGGCCAGTCTGGACGAGGACAGCCGCCGGCGTCTGGACCGCAACCCGATGCGCATCCTCGACAGCAAGAATCCGCAGATGCAGGAGATCGTTGCCGGGGCGCCGGAGATCCGCAGCTGGCTGGATCCGGAGTCTGCCGCGCACTTCGCAGCACTCTGTGCCCTGCTAGACGAGGCAGGCGTGGCCTACCGGCTCAACAGCCGGCTGGTGCGCGGGCTCGACTACTACAGCCGGACCGTGTTCGAGTGGGTGACGGACCGCCTAGGCACCCAGGGCGCAGTCTGCTCCGGGGGGAGGTATGATGGGCTGGTCGGCCAGCTGGGCGCGCCGCAGACCCCTGCCGTGGGCTGGGCGCTGGGCATGGAGCGGCTGGTCGAGCTGTACGGGCTGGGGGGTGGCCAGCCGGCCGATGTCGCGCCGCAGGTCTACGTAGTGGCGATCGGCGATGCCGCCTGGCCCTCGGCGCTGCTGCTGGCGGAAGCGCTGCGCGACGGCCCGCGGCCGCTGCGCGTCGAGGCGCACTGCGGCGGCGGTGGACTCAAGGCACAGATGCGTCGTGCGGACCGCAGCGGCGCTGCCGTGGCGGTGATCCTGGGCGAGGACGAGCTGGCCAGTGGCCAAGCCGTCGTCAAGCCCCTTCGCCTCGATCGCGAGCAGCAGAGCCTGCCGCGTGAGGCCGTGGCCGCGCATGTCGCGGCCTTGCTCGAAGAAGCGAGGTGAACGAGTGAGCGACTACCTGAGCGAAGACGAACAGGCCGAAGCAGTCAAGCGCTGGTTCCGTGAAAACGCGCTGTTCCTCATCGGGGGCCTGGTGCTGGGCATTGGCGGGCTGTTCGGCTGGAACCAGTGGCAGTCGCAGCAGAAGTCGAGCGCCGAGCAGGCCTCGCTGCTGTTCGAGGAGATGGTCGGGCATGTGCGCGCGTTGAGGGTCGGCGAGGCGGAGCAGCTGGTCGAGCTGCTGCAGCGTGACCACCGTAGCTCGCCATATGTCGACCAGGCCCGGCTGCTGGCCGCCCGCCTGCACCTGGAGCGCAACATGCCCGAGCAGTCGGTGCCCTACCTGCAGGCCGTCGTCGACGGCCGGGGTCCGCCCGAGTTGCGCCTGATCGCCCGGCTGCGCCTGGCGCGCCTGCTGCTGTTCCAGGAGGAGGCCGACCGTGCGCTGGAGGTGCTGTCGGTCAGCGATCCGGGGGTTTTTGCGGCCCGTTTCCACCAGGTGCGCGGTGATGCCCAGGTGCTGCGCGGCGATGCCGCAGCGGCCCGGCGCGAGTACGAACTCGCCCTCGGGGCCGACCAGGACGGCCTGCTCGACCGCAATTTCGTGCAGGCCAAGCTCGACCAGCTCAGGGTGGCTTCGCCGGATGAGCGGGTCGGGACCGAGCCGCTGCCTCCGGCTGGCGGGCTCCAGCTCCAGGCGCCTCTGTGAGGGCCTCATCCGCCCTGTTGCGCCTGCCCCTGCTGGTCGGCAGTCTCGCGCTGCTGGCCGGTTGCGGCATCTTCAGCCGCGAGGAGCCCCTCAACCCCCCGGCGGACCTGACCCGGTTCGACCAGACGATCCAGGTGCAGCGGGCATGGTCGACCAATGTCGGCCGCGGCGCCGAGCAGCTTCGGCTCGGCCTGGTTCCGGCCGCCGACGAGACTACCGTGTTTGCTGCTGCGCATGACGGCCGCATCAGCGCGTTCGACCTCGAGCGCGGCCGGCGGCTGTGGAGCGAGCGCACCCGGCTGCCGCTGTCCGGCGGTCCGTCGCTGCACGACGGACTGCTGGTGCTCGGCAGCAGCAATGGCGACGTCATCGCTCTGGATGCCGCCACGGGCGAAATCCGCTGGCAGTCCAAGCTGACCGGGGAGGTCCTGGCCCCGCCTGTGCAGACCGACCGGCTGGTCATCGTCCGCACCGTCGACGGGAAGCTGACGGCCCTGGACCGCGGTGATGGCCGCCAGCGATGGTTCGTCCAGCAGTCCGTGCCGCGCCTGTCCGTCCGCGGCACGGGGGCGCCGGTGGTCTCCGGCAACTTCGTCATCGGCGGTTTCGACAACGGGCGTGTCGCTGCCTACGCGCTGTCTGATGGCACCCCGGCCTGGGACACCTTGCTGACGCCGCCGACCGGGCGCAACGAGGTCGAGCGCCTGGTCGACATCAGCGCGACACCGCGCGTGGCCGCAGACGATGTCTTCGTAGCTGGTTTTCAGGGCCGCGTGGCGGCGCTCGCGATCGAGTCGGGCCAGCCGCTGTGGTCGCGCGACATCGCGAGCTATGCCGGGATCGGCCTGGACCGGGACAACCTCTACGTGGCTTCCGCGCGCAGCGAGGTCATCGCGCTCAGTCGCCGCGGTGCACGTGAGCTCTGGCGCCAGGATGTGCTGCTGAACCGCGCGATCACGGGCCCCGTGCGCTTCGGCGACTCGGTCGTCGTCGGCGATTTCCAGGGCTACCTGCACTGGCTGGATCCGGCCACGGGCGAGCTCCAGGCGCGCGTGCGTGCAGGCTCCGACCGGATCACCCAGATGCCCGTCGTCGCTGGCGGGCTGCTGCTGGTGCTGACCGAGGGTGGCCGCCTCTTCGCATACCGCGTCAGGGAGTAGGGGGGGCGCGCGCGCCCCCCCCGGGCGCCCCCCCCCC
>JAFIFS010000024.1 GCA_020831895.1 Chromatiales bacterium | reverse complement strand
GGTGCCCTGACACCACTCAGCGACGATCAGTGCGCGGCAGTGAACGCTGCATGCACGTGCCCGCGTCGGCGAGCAGCCGGCGCCTGCCAGCGAAAAGGTGCTTTATTCGGCTTATACTCTGTCGCCATTCGCATCGCGCCGACCATGACACTCCTTTTCCCAGGAAACTTCACCCAATACATCGCACCATGGATAATTTGGCGCCTCTATTCAAGCCAAGCAACGACGGGATCCACAAGTGATCCTTGTGCCGGGAGCGGATCGCCGGTCGGCGCTGATCAGTTAGACATCCAGATATTCGGCCAGCACGACGAACTCGCAATCGCAGGCTGAACAGCCCTACATCAAGCTGCTGCCGACGCGATTGCGACGAAAAGCGTGTCGCCGCTTCGCGCAGGCGGGTAAATTGGAAATGATAGTATCCGCTATCCTCTTCAGCTGGTTCGGGAGTCGCCCTGCCATGTCGCTGTCACGCCTTGCCTGCCTGGTGCTGCTCGCGATATCGATGCCGCTGACTGGCTGCGGGGGCGGCGGCGGTGACACCGCGCAGGCACCCCCTGCGTCGCCGCCCCCTGCAGCGGCCGATCCCGCCGCAGCGCTCGACGCCGCCGCAGCTGAAGCGTTCGCCGAAGACGCGCCGGCCTCCGTGCCGGGTATGGCACTGGCCATCTACCGCCCCGGTGGTGAACGCGTATTCCTCGGCGTCTATGGCGACTTCGACCCGGAAGGCCGCTACGCCGTGGCCTCTGCCAGCAAGCTGGTCACCAGCCTGGTGCTGCTGCGGCTGATCGACCAGTCGTTCCTGGAGCTCTCCAGCACCACAGGCGCGGTGCTGGGCTGGAGCGGCCCGCAGGCGGCGATCACGCTTGAGCAGTTGCTGTCATTTACCTCGGGCCTGGCGCGCGACGCTGACTGTCTGCGCGAGGTGGCCATCACCCTGGCCGAATGTGCCGCCCAGATCGGTGCCGGGCCCCTGGTCGCCGCCCCCGGAACACGCTTCGACTACGGCAATTCGCACATGCAGGTGGCCTCCCGCATGGCGGAGGTGGTCACCGGTTCAAACTGGAACGCAATTTTTCGTGCGCAGCTTGCTGACCCGCTCGGACTCGCCGCTGATGTCCGCTACACCACGGGGCGGCGTCAGCGCATCGGGTCGAGCAACCCGCTCGCCGGAGGCGGACTGGCAGCAACGGTCGATGAGTACGCCCGGCTGGTCGAGGCTGCGCTGGGGGCGCTGGCAGATATTCAAGGCGTGGCGATCGACCCGGATTTGGCGGCAGCGATTTTCCGCGCACCCTACCCGGAGGCCGAGCGTGGCCTGGTGCCGGCCGAAGTCCAGGACTTCGGCTACGGGCTCGGTGCCTGGCTGGAGTGCGACACACCGGGCGCGGGCTGCGACATCGCCTCATCCGCCGGGCTGTTCGGCTGGATGCCCTGGGTGGATCGCGAAGCCGGTTACATCGGCATTCTGGCGATGGAGGGCTCGGCCGTGCCGGGGGTCGCGACGGGTTTCTCCGTGCCACTGGCCGAGCGGCTGCGTCCGCTGGTGCTGGAGGTGCTTGGGAACTGAGGCCGCAGCTGTCCCCGGATCCGCTCCACGCCGGAGTCGCTGTTTCCGATCGTGTGGCGTGCAGCCCGATGAGCTCGGGCGGATGTCGACTTTCTCGTGACCGACCTCGCTCCACCGACTCAGGGTCCCCAGGCCTCGGGCGTGTGCGTACAGCTGGCCTGGAGCCAGCGCAGGTTGATGCCGATCCGCTCGGCGTCGGCCTCCGCCCAGGCGTAGGAGACCGCGCGCTCGTTGCCGGTCTCGTGCACATAGAGCGTCAGCGAGGCACGTCGGTCGCGTGCTGGCCACTCCGCCAGCCTCAGGTGCAACTCGACATTGCGCGGCGGCGCTTCGTCGGTGACCAGCCTCGCCACGCCGCCCTGGTCGTGCAGCCACACCTCGCGCTGGAACTTCCAGTCAGCCAGCCCCTCGCCGCTGTCCCCGTGCTGAGCGCCGCTCAGCACGGCCGCCCAGCAGGTGAACGGACGCACCTTGCGCAGCCGGTGAGCGAGCCCCGCACGGTTGCCATAAACATACTCGCCGTCTTCCGTTTCCGCACGGTCCCGGATCCAGATGGCCTCAGGGGTAAGCACGAGGTCATCCTCGATCACTAGCAGGCGCCCAGACTGGCGGCTTTCCACGCGGCAGGCACCGCGGCGGGTCTCGCCCACGAACTGGTTTTCCCGGCGGCGCCAGTAGACCTCGCAACCGGGAAAGGCACGCGCCTGCTCGGGCGTGAGCCCGGCAAGTTTCGAGGGCTCCCGCCAGGCGCCGGCCAGCGCGGCGGCGTCGAGGGGTGCGTGGATATCCAGCCGGATGGCATTGGCCTCGGCATCGGCCACGAACACATAGATTCGCTGGCGGTAGATAGCCGTCGGGTCATTGCCCGAGTATTGCTCTACGTAGAAAACATGCTCGCCGAAGGCGGGCAGGTCGACGCGGCGGAAAATCGAGTGAATGCGGCCGTTACGGGCGTCGACTGGCACCCCTGCCGCCTCGGCAAAGAACACCTCGCGGTCGTTGTCGAAGCGCCCCTCGAACCACTCCAGCAGCTCAGCCAGGTCGGCATGCAGCACCAGCACGGCGGCCGGGTTGTCGGCAACGCTGCGCTCGAAGGGCAGCTGGGCGCTGGCCGGAGAGGTGAACAGCGCCAGTAGCGCAACCATGAGCACGCAGGGGCGAACTGGGGTTGTGGGCATATCGCTGCTCCTTATTGCCATTGCCGGGAGCCTCGCTACCCTGTCCAATCAACCGGTCGCGCAGGCATTCAACTCGTCACGCTGCCGGTGGCGCCGCACCTGCTGCGCGCGCCGCAGTTCGGGAGGCGCGGGTTACGAGTATAGTGGAGAGTCGCGCCGCGCATCGACGCGTGAACCGGGGACCGATGCATGTGAGCATCCGAACTGATCGCAGGTGAGTTCCATGAAAGAACCCAGGCTTGAGCCACTGGACCGGGAAACGGAGGTGGATGCGCTGAGCGCGGGCACGGTGGAGGCCCTTACGGTCACCCGGCAGACCGCTGAGGCACGGGACTTCCAGGTCGCAGCCACGGTAGACATCCTCAACAAGGCGACGCCTCGACCAGCCGAGTACCAAGATGCCTTGAAAACGGTCAAGGCGATTCTCGAGGGCGCCTCGCCCGATGATGCCGCAGCGCTCGGCGACCACCCCACGAATGACTCCGCCGGTCCGGTCGAGCGCCCGCCCAATCTCGGCACAGGACTCTCCCGCCTGCCAGTGTCGCCACACCTCGGCTTTGAATGCCGCCGTCAGCCACGGACCACGACTCATAAA
>JAFIFS010000055.1 GCA_020831895.1 Chromatiales bacterium | reverse complement strand
CTCGGGCGCGGCATTCCTGCCGCGCACGGTCCGGCAAATCAAGACGGGACTGTACCGTTCTGCCGACACCGCAGGCGGCGGATAAACCGGGTTCCGTGCATGATTCTGCCAGCCGGCAATCAGTGGCCGGGCGGCGGCGCGACGGATTTCGTGTACTGACCCCGGTTTCGATCAGAAGCGGTATTCGAGGTTGAAGGAGCCGCGCAGCGGTTCGTCGAGGCTGTTGCGGAAGTCAACGTGCAGGTACTCGAATTCGCCGGTAACGGCCCAGTTCCGGGTCAGGTGCCAGCGCAGGCCGAAGCCTGCGGCGAAGCCGTTGTCCTTGGTCTTGCCTTGATCGAACAGCACGCCGGGGATCTCGAAGCGGGACTCGGCTGACTGCCAGGTCCAGCCCAGCTTGGCGAACACGTCCAGCTGGTCGATCACAGGGAGCTCACCGACCGCGCTCAGCGTGAAGCCATCCAGCGTCACCCGGGAGAACAGGTCTCCCGCCGAGGTGCTGCTGCGGTCGCGCAGCGTTCCAGTCCGGCTTGCCCTGCCCTCGAGACCGATGTTGGGCGTGAACATGTAACCGGCATGCAGCTGCCAGCCCAGCGTCGTGTCGCTGCGCGCATCGGCCGTGATCCCCTGGGCAGTGCGGGCCGACAGCTCGACTGACGTGATATTGAATCCGGCACCGAAGTACACCGGGGTGTCGTTGGCCAGCACGGGTGATGCGGCCAGCAGGCCGGCAGCGAGAAAAGGCAGTGACTTCCTCATAAGCTCCCCCCGGATGAGCGTTGGCCAGCTGCCCGCTGGCAGCCTGACTGCGGGATTGTAGCAAGCACAGCGGCGCACGCCGCACCTTGCCATCAGGACAAGGATGCCCCCTCGGGCTATCATTGGCACCGTGGCCCGAGCAGGGCCACGTCGATTCAGCTGCCTCTGGCCAGGATACCGTGATGCCCAGCCTCATCCGACCCTTTCGCGCACTGCGCCCCGCACCGGGACGGGCGGCCGACGTGATCGCGCCACCATACGACGTCGTCAACGCCGCGGAGGCGCGGGAGCGGGCATCAGGCCGGCCCTGGAGCTTCCTGCATATCTCGCGCCCGGAAATCGACCTGCCCGAGGGCACCGACCCCTATTCCGCAGAGGTCTACGCCCAGGGTGCCGCCATGCTCGGACGCATGACCGGCGAGGGCATCCTCGCCCGTGACGAGCAGCCCTGTTACTACGTCTGGCGCATGCAGATGGGCAGCCATGTGCAGACCGGCCTGGCCTGCATCGCCAGCTGTGCCGCCTACGAGAACAACCGGGTACGCAGGCACGAGTTCACGCGGCCGGACAAGGAGGACGATCGCGTCCGGCAGATCACCGCGCTCGAGGCACAGACGGGGCCCGTGCTGCTAGCGCATCGCAGCAACCCGGAGCTCTCGACACTGCTGGAGGGCGTCACCGGCGGCGAACCGGACTGTGACGCCGTGGCCGATGATGATGTACGGCACACGATCTGGGTAGTGGGCGACCAGAAGCAGGTGGCGCGCATCTCGGAGCTGGTCGAGGCGATGCCTGCGCTCTACATCGCCGACGGCCACCACCGCTCGGCCGCGGCAGCCCGTGTCGCCCGTGAGCGTCAGGGGCAGCCCGATGGTGGTGGAGATGACTGCCAGTATTTCCTGGCGGTGTCCTTCCCCCAGGAGCAGATGCAGATACTGGACTACAACCGGGTGCTGCGCGACCTCAACGGGCTGTCCATGAGCCGGTTCATGGATCGTATCGGCGAACAGTTCGTGGTCCGGCCGGCAGAGGGCCGGATCAGGCTGACACGGCCCACGCAGTTCGGCATGTACATAGGCGGGCGCTGGTACCGGCTGGAGATACGCCAGGAGCTGATACCAGTGCATGACCCGGTAGCGAGCCTCGACGTGAGCCTGCTGCAGGAGCACCTGCTGGCACCGGTGCTGGGCATCGGCGATCCTCGGCGGGACAGCCGGATCGACTTCGTCGGCGGCATCCGTGGCCACGGCGAACTCGAGCGAAGGGTGGACAGCGGCGAGATGGCCGTGGCCTTTGCACTCTATCCGACGCGTATCGACGCGCTGCTGGCCGTGGCGGACGCAGGCCAGGTGATGCCGCCGAAGTCGACCTGGTTCGAGCCGAAGCTCGCCGACGGCCTGCTCTCGCACGTGCTCGACTGAGGCGGCAGGGCCACCATGCTGATCGGCTTTCACCATGCCGCGATCTGCACACAGGACCTGGAGCGCTGCCTGGACTTCTACACCGGCGTCATCGGCTGCGAGATCGTCCACCGCTTTGGCTGGGAGGCCGTCAGCGCAGAGGCAGACGCGATCACCGGGCTGAGCGGGTCGGCCGCACGCGCGGTGATGCTCAGGCTGGGCGACAGCTTTCTCGAGGTGTTCTCGTTCAGTGCGCCTGCTGCCGACGCACCCGCGGGTGACCGGCCGGTCAATGCTCCCGGCATCACGCACATCTGCCTGCAGGTTCAGGACATCCATGCCGAGTACGAGCGCCTGTCCGCCGCGGGCATGCGCTTTCACTGCCCGCCGCAGGCACAGGACAGCGGCTTCGTGACCTATGGTCGCGACCCGGATGGCAACGTGATCGAACTGCTCGAGTTCGTCCGGGAGGGCTGAGTGGGACGCCGCCGCAAGGCACGCCGGTGGCCGTGGCTGCGCAACCTGCTGCTGTTTTCGCTTGGCCTGCTGCTGACGGGCGCCGGTACGCTGCTGTGGCTGCTCGACCGGCAGATCGTCCGCCAGTTCGAGGGCCGGCGCTGGGATGCACCGGCACAGGTCTACGCCCGTCCGCTGGAGCTCCATGCCGGCCGCCGTCTCGCTCAGCAGCAACTCGAGGCGGAGCTGCAATCTCTGGGCTACAGCCGGGGCGGGGAGCTGCGCGGCCCCGGCACCTGGGTGCGCCGCGACGGCGAGGTCAGGGTCGCGACACGGGGCTTCCGCTTCGATGACGGCCTGGAACCCGCCCGGACGCTCATCGTGCGCTTCAGCGAACGAGAGATCGTCTCACTGAGCGAAGGCAATGGACAGCCGGCGGGCCTGGTCAGGCTGGACCCGCCGTTCATGGGCAACATCTTCACCGTACATGGGCAGGATCGCGTGATCCTGCCACCGGACCAGGTCCCGGCGCTGCTGCTGGATGGCCTCAAGGTGGTCGAGGACCGCAGCTTCGACCGCCACATCGGTGTGGACCCGGTCGGCATCCTGCGCGCACTTCTGGCCAACATCCGTGCCGGCGGCATTCGCCAGGGAGGCAGCACGCTGACCCAGCAACTGGTGCGCAGCTATTTCCTGGACAACCGGCAGACGCTGGCGCGCAAGCTGCGCGAGGCCGTGATGGCCATCCTGCTCGAGCTTCGCTTCGGCAAGGAAGACCTGCTGAACGCTTACGTGAACGAGATCTACCTCGGCCAGGATGGCGACCGGGCGGTGCATGGCTTCGGGCTGGCCAGCCAGTTCTACTTTGGCCGCCCGCTGCGCGAGCTCGACGTGCATGAGGTCGCCCTGCTGATCGCGGTCGTGCGTGGCCCCTCATGGTACGACCCTAGGCGCAACCCGGAGCGCGCCCGCCAGAGGCGCGACATGGTGCTCAATCTGATGGAACAATTCGCCCTGCTGGAACCGGCTGAGGCTGCAGGGGCGCGGGGGCGCGAGCTGGGCATCCGGGCCGACGGCAACAGCAGCGTGGGTTACCACCCCGCATTCATGGACCTGGTGCGCCGCCAGCTGCGCAGCGATTACCGCGAGGCGGACCTGCTGAACACCGGGCTGCGCATACTGACGACACTGGACCCTGGAATCCAGCGCGAGGCCGAAAGACAGCTAGCCACACAGCTGCCCGAACTGGAGCAGGCGCGCGGACTCGCGCGCGGCACGCTGCAGGGGGCAGTCGTCGTTACCGGAACGCAGACGCCGGACGTGATGGCGATCGTCGGCGGGCGCAGTCCCCGGTTTCACGGCTTCAACCGGGCACTCGATGCGCGCCGCCCTGTCGGCTCTCTGGTCAAGCCGGTGGTCTACCTGGCCGCACTGGAATCGGGACGCTGGCACCTGGCAAGCCCGCTCGATGACCTGCCGCTGGAAGTCATGCTGGACCGGCGCCGCAGCTGGACACCACGCAACTTCGACAACGAGTTTCGCGGCAGCGTGCCGCTGGCACGCGCCCTCGCGGAGTCGCTGAACGTGCCCACGGTGCGCCTCGGGCTGGACCTGGGCGTGGACCGCGTGGCCGGACTGGTGGCGGATCTCGGGGGCACCCGCGTCCCCGAACCCTATCCCTCGCTGCTGCTTGGCGCCTTCGAGCTCACGCCGCTCGAGGTGGCCCAGGTCTACAGCGCGTTCGCGAACGGGGGCTTCCGGACCCCGCTGCGGGCCGTGCGCACCGTGATCGACGAACGCGGCGAACCCCTGCAGCGCTACGGGCTGAGGATACACCCGGCGGCCGACCCGGCGGCGGTGTACCAGGTCAACCAGGCGATGATCGAGGTGATCGAGCGCGGTACGGGCCGCTCAGCGCGTGCGCGGCTCAGGCCGGGCCAGCGCCTGGCGGGCAAGACCGGTACCTCGGACGAGGCCAGGGACAGCTGGTTTGCCGGCTTCGGCAGCGACCACCTGGCTGTGGTCTGGATCGGCGCGGATGACAATCGCCCGACGGGGCTCACGGGCGCCAGCGGCGCGCTGCGGGTCTGGTCGGGGCTTTTCGCAGCGCTGGACGACCCGTCCTGGGAGGCGCCGCTGCCGGGCGGGCTGGAGCAGGTGTGGGTAGACTATGGCACGGGCATGGCGGTGCGGCCGCGCTGCGCCCCAGGTGCCGTATCGCTTGCCCTGCCGCGCGGCGCGCTGCTGGTTCCGATGCCGGGCTGCGAACCGCCGACTACAGACACCGCCAGGGAGGCAGGATGGACCGGTATCTTCCGCAAGCACTGAACCTCACGGCTCGCTTCCTGCAGCGGCTGGCCGGCCTGTGTCTTGCCGGCACGCTGATGCTGGCAGGCTGTACGCTGCCGCCGCAGCCTGACGAGCGCCCGGTCGAAGTTGTCCGCCCGCTGCCGGCACCCGAACCTCTCCCGCCCCGCCCGCAGCCGTCGCTGCCCGAGGCCGCTGTCCCGCCGATTCCACTACCTGAACCAGTGCCGGAGTTTCCGGCGCTGAACACGACAAGCGAGATGCTGATCGGCGAGAGCCGTCGCCACCAGTCCACGGGCAACCTGGCCCAGGCGGCCAGCAGCATCGAGCGCGCGCTGCGACTGGACCCGCGCCAGCCGCTGCTCTGGCTGGAGCTGGGCGAGATCCACCTGGTTGAGGGCGACTTCGCCCAGGCGGAGGCGATGGCCCGCAGGGCGCTGGGCTTTGCGGGCAACTACAGCGGCGTCCACGAGCGGGCCGAGCGCCTGCTGTTCGAGGCGCGTCGCAGCCGCGGCTCGCTGTGATGCCATGTGCGTTGGTGGCAGTGCGGTCCGGGTGCCCTTCCCCGGACACGCCGTGAATACGCATGTAGGCTCGGGCGCCGCATCCCTGCGGCGCACGG
>JAFIFS010000042.1 GCA_020831895.1 Chromatiales bacterium | reverse complement strand
TGCCTTCACCCAGCGGAAGCGCAGCGAGCCGCCCGGATGCTCGACGTACACCCCGTCGAGGAACAGCATGTGGAAGTGAACGTTGAGGTTCAGCGCGCTGCCGAAGCGCTGGATCAGCGTGACCGCGCCGGTCTGGGCCGTCCTGGGGGCTGTCACCGCCGCGATCATGTCATGTCGGGAGCGCCTGGATGACGTCCGGCCGACGGCAATGCATCATCCGGGGCGTTCGCTGTTTGCTGGGCGCCCGACCTTGAATCCCGAGGAACTGATCGATCGGCTAGTGCCCGGTGCCCGGGTCATGGCCTCTGAACCACTCACCGGCGGCGTGTCCGCCGAAGTCCTGGCGGTGACCGTGCGCCTGCCCGCGGGTCCCATGGAGCATCTGGTCATTCGCCGCCATCGCAATATTGACGGCAAGGCCGATCGCCGCGACCGGGCAGCGCGGGAGCATGCCCTGCTCACGCAGCTGCACGCAGCCGGCGCTCCGGTTCCGAAGTCGCGGCTTTTCGTTGCGCCAGACACGCTCATTCAGGAGCGGATCGAAGGCAGCACCGCGCTGCCGGCGGATGCCGCGCCAATGATGGCGCAGGCGCTGGCCACCATCCATGCCGCGGATACCAGCGGGCTGCCGCCGCTGCCGGTGTGCGACGATCCCGGTCCGGACCTGCGCACGTGGTTCCCCAATTGGGATGATCTCGCAGCAGCCCTCGATGGGATCGAGCCGTATCCCGGCGAGCCGGTGCTGCTGCACGGCGACTTCTGGCCCGGCAATCTGCTCTGGCACGAAGGTCGTCTGGCCGCAGTGCTGGACTGGGAAGACGCGGCCATTGGCGATCCCCTGGCTGACGTCGCCTGCGCCCGGGTGGAACTCGCATGCGCGGCCGGCGATGAAATGGCCGAGGCGTTTTCCCGTGCCTACTTCGAACTGACTCAGGCAGACGATACCCGTCTTCCGGCCTGGGAGCTTTACGTGTCCACGGCCGCGCTGCAGTACATGGATGGTTGGGGCCTCGCACCGGATGCGCTGGCGGCCCGCAAAGCCACGACCCGCGCGCGTCAGGCGGACGCGTTGGCTGTGCTGGGGCTGGAGGCGAGGCCCTCCAGCGAGCCGTGATTCGGACAGAGTCCACCGCGTGCCTTGGCACGCCCCCTCGCGGTCAATCGTCCGGCCGGATCCGGGCGTGGCCATCGCTCCGGGTCATGTGTCGTTCTTCCGGCGGCTTGCCAACAGGTAGACGCCGCTGCGCCGACCCTGGTCGAAAGTGCTGTGTACGGCAAGGATTCGCCCGTCCGGATGCAGCGCGAGCTTGCGCATGAGCAAACCCTGCCGCCCGCCACTGGGCGCTGCGTCCGTGCCGGGGAGGGTGCGCAGTTCGGTGAAGGTCTCGCCGTCCGCGGCCCAGGCGTGCAGCAGTCCCTGGAAGCCCCGGCCTGCGTCGTGAATCCGTTCGGCGACTACATGGACACCATTGTCGCCGACAGCGAGCGATGGGAAAGCGGCGCTATGGGGCACGTCGTCGCCGTGATCGAGCAGTTGCGCGTCTGAGAAATTGATGCCGTCGTCGTCGGAGTGGGCGAGGGCGATGCGCCCCTGCCGGGGTGCGTCCGGGTCCCGATAGCCCCAGGCGAGATGGACGCGGCCGTTCCCGTCCACGGCCAGTGCCGGCGCGTCGGCATGACCGGGGGAGACATGAACCCGCTGCGGGTCGCTGAAGCTCTGTCCGCCGTCGGTAGAGCGCGCCAGATGAATATCGGCGGCGGGATCCTCGCCCACGGTCCAGCTCACGAGCACGACACCCTCGGCAGTCACCGCCAGGGTGGGCCCCCGTGCCGGCGCTGCGCTGCCCGTCGCCACTACTTCTACCGGTGCTGAAAACTGTTTGCCGCCATCGGTGGAAGCGGCGACCCACAAGCCGCCTTCGTACTCGGTCCATGCCGCGTACAACCTGCCGTTGGAGGCGCGGACGAGATCGAGACTGCCGTTGTGCCAGTGTTCGGCGGTGAGGCGGCCTTTGCCTGCACCGGCGGTGCTCCGGGACAGGTTGACCGGGTCTCCGAACGTGCGCCCGCCATCCTCGGAGTGGGCGAACAGGATCTCTCCGCCATGCGAGCCGCCGGTGAACAGGATCTCCTGCCAGAGGACGTAGACGGCGCCGTCGTCGCCGAACACGACGCGGGGCAGCCAGGAGAACGCCTCGGGGCTGCGGGACACGTTCACCGGTCCGTCGCTGAAGCGGGGGGTGCCATCGGCTTCGAACACCGTGAGCATGACGTCCTTGCGGGCCTGGTCCACCCAGGCCACGGCGATGGCATCGTCGGCAGCCACGCTGGGATCGTCCACATAGCGGAAATCGGATTCGTTCATCCGCCAGGGGCCTTGCCAGGCGTCGCCTGAAGCGACTTGCACGGGCGGCTCCCAGGCAATCCCCCCATGGGACGCGTCGGCCGTCTCCGTGTGTCCTCCGCAGGCGGTGAGACCGGCAGTGGTCAGAATGGCGAGCAAGCGGCGAAGTCGAGGCATGGCGAACACTCGGCGAGCAGACGGCGCTGGAGGCTCAGGCTAGCGCAACGGGCGATGGGGTGCAGGCTGCACCACGCAAAGTGGAGACGCGCCGACGCACTCAGCCTCCAAATCTCGGAGTCGACCGCGGCAGTGTTCCCTGGCAAGCAGGATCGTACCGCTGCATGCTGCTCCTTGATCGTCAGCCAGGCAGCACTCGCCACCGGGGGAAACACATGCGACCAGAACTTGCCCAACAGATTGAAACCCAGACGCAGATTTTCGCGCCGCTGATCGTGGAGCCCGACGGCGTGCGTCTGCACCGCGACGAACTGAACGAGGTTCCGGTGGAGTGGACCGAACCGGC